>MFUY01000031.1:7905-13808 GCA_001787035.1 Candidatus Nomurabacteria bacterium RIFCSPLOWO2_01_FULL_41_12 | reverse complement strand
TGGCTCCGGTCAAGATAATAGTCGAGGCGGCTGGATAAACATTCTTGGGGCTGAATCCACAGCAACGTTCGGTTTTAGTGGTGTAGATATAGGTATTGGGGCCAGCGCAGGAACGGCCAAAATGCTAGTCAGACGTACTGATGGCACAAACTCGTTTGAAATCCTCGGCAGCGACGGCTCCGCGACGTTTGCGAGCAGCGCACAGTCGGCATGGATGTTTAATAGTACCCGCACAGGTGGTGGCTATATCAATGTGCAGGAAGGCGGCTCTGTGCGTCTGCAAATCGGCAATGCAGAGTCCGTTCCAAATATTTCTGGTCAAGTTGGTTCCACAGATGGAGCAGTAAGGGCAGGTAACGGACATCTGTGGTTGGAAGCTGATTCAGGGTTCAAAATTAAGTCAGAGCGAATTGCCGCCGACACTACGGCAAATACCGCCAATATGTATATTGATCCGACAAATTTTCAACTCCACCGCTCTACAGCATCCTCCCAGCGCTACAAACAGAACATTGAGACTTTTGATGACTGGCAATCAACTCTGCTTCCTTTGAGGCCCGTCACCTTCAACTATCTTCCTAGCCACTTAGCTGTAGGATACGACAAAACTTTCTACGGTTTGATAGCCGAAGAGGTGGCAGAAACTTTTGGACCGGATACCACATTGGCGGTTTTTGATAATGAAGGCAGGCCGGAGAACGTAAATTACCCATTCTTTATCTCGCCTCTTATTCGCGCCGTTCAAGAACTTAATTTGAATTTAGAAACTCTGGCGGGTCTGTCAACTCCTCTGCCTGGCTCTGCTTCAGAGTCATTTGTATCTAGTTTCTTTTCTAATCTATTTACCAAAATTACCACTTGGCTTGCGGATGCCACTAACGGGATTGGCGATTTCTTTGCAAATCGTATTAGGACAAAAGAAATTTGCGTGAGCGACGAAGGAGGCGCGGAAACCTGCGTTGATAAAAACCGGCTTGATGCTCTTCTCATCGGCTCGGGTTCGTCTTCAAGCACTTCGTCATCCTCTTCCGGTCAGCCGTCAAGTAGCGAAGAGCAAACCGTGACGGAAGAAATCACCACTCCAAGCGGGACCCCGCCAGAGGCGGTGGCTCCTGCGGCTGAAGAAACCGTGACAGAAGAGCCGACGATAGAAGAGACCGCGTCTGCTGAAGAAACTCCAACTCCGGAGCCAGAGCCGACCCCATAATTTTGCAAAAACATTTTTTTCTGCTACCCCGTAGTGAATTTTGGCAATGCACAAAGTGCGTAAATTTTATAAAATTTACCTTGCCAAAATCTACTATCGGGTGCTAGAATACTATTATGAATCACAGAAATGAATTTCCCGGTCAAGCTAGGCCTCGGACAGAGGGAACTCAAAACAATAAACCCGAAACGGCTCTTCATGAGTTGCATGTTTTTGGGGCAGGTTTGCAAACTCAAGCGCAGGAAGAACTTTCAAGAAAATGTATGGAAGCGAGAGAACAAGCGCGCACAGAGCTAGAAGCAGCCTTATTGAAATATAGAGATAATTTAGTAAAGTTAAAAGAAAGAACAGAAAGAAGCGAGGATATCGCATTGGCTAAAGAAATGGTTCTGCATGCTTTTCAGGACGAATTTAAAAGAATACAAAATGCATTAAGGATAAAAATTATTAGGACGCCTTGATTATCAATGAAAGGACCATTAAATCATTTCCCAGTCGGTAAGACTACGGTGCCGAATCTTACTAAAAAATTTGACCTTAATGACGTAAAAGACCGCGCGGAATATTTTCAGGCTAAAATCGGCCCTGAAATTTCCAAACTTAAAAAATATTTGGAAGCAAACACGTTTGTTGCCTACCTTCTAGGCAAGAAAAATTCCGGCAAAGGAACCTATACAAAACTGATGGCGGAAATTTTCGGGGCGGATAAAATCGCCCATGTTTCAGTGGGGGACTTGGTCCGGGAAACGCATAAAATTATGGAAGACCCGAAGGAGCGGCAAAAAGTTATTGAATATCTTGAAGAAAATTATCGGGGCTATATATCCATTGACGAAGCCATTGACGCACTAGTGGGCAAGAATCAAAAAATGCTTCTGCCCACCGAATTTATTCTGGCCTTGGTAAAAAGAGAAATTGACCATTTTGGCAAAAAAGTCATTTTCTTGGACGGCTTTCCCCGGGACCTGGACCAAATTCAGTATTCCATGTATTTTAAAAACTTAATAGATTACCGTTCCGACCCGGACATATTCGTTGCCATAAATATACCCGAGTCCGTGCTGGATGAGCGGATGAGGAACAGAGTAGTTTGTCCAATTTGCCAGACACCCAGGAACTTGACTACTTTTCCCACCAAAGAGGCCGGTTATGACGAAGAGACAAAGCAATTTTTCCTAAAATGCGATAATCCGCAATGTAACGGAGCAAGAATGGTGGGCAAGGAAGGGGATAACGCCGGCATTGAGAGCATCCGCGAGCGCCTGGAGCTTGATGATAAACTGATTAAAAAAGTGATGTCTATCCACGGTGTTCCCAAAATACTTCTCCGCAATGCCGTGCCGATAGATAGCGTCAAAGACGGTATCATAGACGATTACGAAATAACCCCTAAATATGTTTTTAAACGTGATGAAAAAACAGGGAAAGTGTCTATCAATGAAGAACCATGGGTTGTCAAAGACGATGAAGGAGAGGCCTCTTACAGCTTGCTTGCGCCTCCGGTAGTGATTGGCCTTATAAAACAATTAGTCAAAGCGTTGAACCTTTAATAATACAAAGGATTACCCTTTGTATTTTATAATTTTATGCATGAAATCGAAACAAAGGTTCTAGAAGTGGATACAGAGGGCATAAAACAAAAATTAAAGTCTCTGGGCGCTAGAGAAACTCAAAATACCCGGCTCTATGTGGATTGGTATTGCACAAAAGAAGCTCTTGATGGAAAGCATCCGTGGTATTTGCGTGTTAGAAAGACCAGTAACGGAAAGAGTGAGATAAGCTGGAAGTCGCTGGAAAAATTCGTAGGTAATACCAGGCAGTCGCAGGAAATAAACATAAATGTTTCTGATTTTGAGCGTGCCAAGTCTTTACTCGGGGCAGTTGGATTGGTGCATTACGCCCATCAAGAGAAAGACCGGATTTCTTTTGTATTGAAAGACTGGAATTTTGACCTTGATCAATATCCTGGCATGCCGGCATATTTGGAAATTGAGGGAAATAGCGAGGAGCATGTCATGGAGGCGATTGAGTTACTAGAATTACAAAATCATCAGACTTTATCACAAGGAGAAACGAAACTTATTAAAGAAAAATACGGACTTAATTGGCATGATATGCATTTTTAACTGCAATTTAATTGAAAACAAAAAATTACCTCTGTCTAGTTGCCCTACTTTTTAATTTTGCTATACTTTAAGTAGGGTTATTTCCGATTATTACCTAGAACACTAATTTATGGGAATCTCGATTGTGTTTAGCCTTGGCTTCTCGCATCTGATACCCACCTAGCTATGAGCTATGGTAATACATCAGAAATAGTCCTAAGAAGGACTCCGCTTGTGTTTTTGGGCGGATTTTTTCTTGCAAATATGATAAAATGCCATCATGAATAGAAAAAAGCTTTTAGAACATCTGGTATTGCTGATGTTTTTTATTTTTATAATGAATTCTCTGGCTTTGCAATTCTACTGGTATTACTCTATTTGGTATTTTGACATAATTATGCATTTTCTGAGCGGTTTCTGGGTTAGCCTTTTCTTTATTTATGTTTTTTATGTCAGAAAACAAATTTTCACCCGCCTTTTTCCTATTTTTTTATTTGTATTGTTGATTGGAATTTCATGGGAACTTTATGAATTTTATATATACCAGTATATTAGTCAGATTCCTTTTGATATTTTGGATACCACTTCAGATATCTTTTTTGATTTATCTGGCGGATTATGTGCTATTCTTTATTTACTTGTCCCGTTAGAAAATCAGCGGACTGGTAGCAAAGAGTAAGTTTTATTAGTTTAATTTTTTAATGGGATGGAAAAGACGGCTAAAATAACATTTTGCGGGGGAACTGGCTCGGTCACAGGGTCTAACTTTCTATTAGAAATAGAAGATAAGAAATTTTTGATTGATTGCGGACTTATTCAAGGGATGAAATTGGCGGATGATATAAATTGGGACCCTTTTCCTTACGATTCAAAAGAAATTGATATTCTTTTCATTTCCCACGCGCACATAGACCATTTGGGCCGCATTCCCAAACTTATTCATGAAGGATTCCGCGGAAAAATTTATTCCACCAAGCCTACCAAGGCACTTGCTCTGCCGATGCTTGAAGATACTGCCGATATCTTGGGGAAAAATAAAGATTTAGGTTTGGATAAAATTTACACGCCAGAGAATATAAAATCGGCTCTTTCGCAGTGGGTTGGTTTTGACTACCATGAGAAAATAAAAATTGCCGAAAATTTAGAAGTATCTTTCTTGAATGCCGGGCATATCCTCGGTTCAGCTATGACTTTGTTTATTTATAACGGTAAAAAGATTCTTTTTACCGGAGACTTAGGGAACAGCCCTTCTCCGCTTCTTCCAGACACTGAAAAGGTCACTGATATAGATTACTTAATAATGGAGTCCGTTTACGGCGACAGGAATCATGAGTCGCGGGACGACCGTCGAAAATTTCTGGAGGAAACGATTGAGGATAATTATAAAAGGCGCGGCACGCTCGTTATCCCGACTTTTTCTCTTGAACGCTCACAGGAGCTCCTCTTTGAGCTCAATACCCTGGTGGAAAACAATCGCATTCCGGTCATGCCCATTTTCTTTGACTCCCCATTGGCTATCCGCCTGACTGAAGTTTTCAAGCAATTTAAAAGTTATTTGAACGAAAATGCCCAAAAGGCAATGTCGCACGATAAATATTTGTTTGATTTTCCAGGGCTTCACAATACCTTAAAATCAGAAGAGTCTAAAATGATCAACAATGTACCCAATCCGAAGATAGTCATTGCCGGAAGCGGAATGTCTACCGGCGGACGAATCGTGCACCATGAAAGGCATTACTTGCCGGACCCGAATAACACATTGCTTTTGACCGGATATCAATCCGTTGGTACTCCGGGCAGGCTTATTCAAGAAGGAGTAAAAACAGTTCGGATTACAGGAGAAGATGTGGTGGTCCGGGCGCATATCGTAACCATTAGCGGATACTCCGGGCATAAAGATTCAGACGGACTGCTTTCTTTTGTTGAAGATACGCAAGATACGCTTAAAAAAATTTTTGTAGTCATGGGCGAGCCAAAGTCCGCTTTGTTTCTGGTGCAAAAGCTTCGGGATAATTTAGGAATTGAAGCTTACGCGCCGGAAGCGGGGGAAAGCGTGACGTTACCGTGTTAATAATTAAGAAATTAAAACTCTTTTCTTGGCATATATTTTATAAAACACGCATATTAGCCTGCTGGCAAATTGCTATGCTCGGCGCGCCCGCCTGCGCAATGTTTTCTAAAATATGCGCCTGCGACGAGTTTTAATTTATGCTATAATTGTTATTATGGATTCATCATTAAATTCCCTCAGCAAGCATGGGCATAGTCAGATAAAAATTTGTGTTTCCGGCGCGGCGGAGACAGGGCACTGTGGCGTAGATGCGCTTGATAAGGCAAAAGAACTTGGGCGGGAAATCGCCCGTAATGGAGCTGTGCTTGTCACCGGGGCGACGACCGGGTTTCCGCTTTGGGCTGCAATGGGAGTTAAAGAGCTTGGCGGTACATCCATCGGCTTTTCCCCGGCGGCGTCCGAGCGCGAGCATGTTGAGGTCTATAAGCTTCCGCTTGATTATATGGATTTGATAATTTACACGGGTTTCGGCTTTTCCGGACGCGATTTACTGCTGACCCGTTCGGTTGACGCTGTAATC
>MFUY01000031.1:5669-7879 GCA_001787035.1 Candidatus Nomurabacteria bacterium RIFCSPLOWO2_01_FULL_41_12 | reverse complement strand
TCATGAATTTACTATAGCCTTTGAAGACGATAAGCCGATTGGCATTTTTGAAGGGCCCTGGGAAATGGACACGGAACTTGAGGAAATTATACGAAAGGGGCATCGTCCCCATTCAAAGATTGCCACTGGGCCTGACCCCAAGAAGCTCTTAGAAGATGTTATTGCTCTGGTTGAGAGAGATAAAATTGCTGAGTACAAGATATAAAAAATAAGAAAGAAGTTTTTACCGGTACGGATTTTTTGAAGCTTAAAAAATCCTGAAGTTTTCGCGCCGTCGCGCTCAAAACCCCTTAAAAAACTCCTTTCTTATTTTTTACTTTACACTTTCCAAGACTTTAGCGAAAGTAGCGGGATGATGCTCGGCGAAATCCGCTAAAATTTTGCGGTCCAGTAATATATTTTTTTTCTTTAGTGCGTCAATAAATCTGGAGTAAGACATCCCCAGTTCACGGCTTCCGGCATTTATCTTGATGTTCCAAAGTTTTCTATTGTGCGATTTTTTGTCGCGCCTGTGCGCGAAAGCGTAACTTCCGGCGTGCAGAATAGCCTCTTTCGCCTGGCGTTCTTTCGTGCTTCGTCCGTGGCGAAAGCCTTTCGTCTGTTTTAAGACGCTCCTTCTTCTCTTTAACGCATGTACCCCCTTTTTTACTCTGGTCATGTTTTTAACTAAAAGGCATCAAATGACTTTTCGGTTTGTTTTTAATAATAAAATTTTTACCCTTACGGCCGGCGAGCTGCGTAGTGCGCGACTGTTTCGCGTTGAAATGGTTAAAACCCGGCTTGCGGGAAATTATTTTTCCGTTTTTCGTGACCCTTAATCTTTTTGAATATGATTTATTTGTTTTCATGGTTCTATTTTATCACCATGACCCTGAATCTATTGAACGGGTCATTTAGCTTTTTCTATGGTTGTGGTTAAACCTTTCGGCCCTCTTTTGTACGAGTCGGATATTTTGTATTCCGCGGTAATTAAGTGGAGCACTCTATCCAGACGCTCTTTCAGGAATTTTTCATCCATATATTTCGCGCGTCCGGCCAGGAAAAGCTCAACTTTGATTCTATGCCCTTCTTTGAGCCACTTGGAAGCCATTTTGGCTTTTAATTCCAGGTCGTGGTCTCCAGTGCCTATTTTTATCTGGATTGACTTAGTTTCCGTCCTATTGGCGCCAGCCTTGGCTTTTTTCAGCTTTTTGTTCGCCTCATACTGATACTTGCCAAAGTCCATTATTTTTGCGAGTGGCGGTACAGCATTCGGGGCTATCTCAATCAAGTCTAAACCTTTACTCTCCGCGAGCTCTAGGGCGTCTTTTATGCTCAAAACGCCGAGATTTTTATTTTCACTGTCTAAGACCCGCAGTTCTTTCGCCCGTATTTGGTTGTTTATTCTTTCTCGCAATTGGTATAAAGATATACTTGAACTTCTAGAATATAGCGTATTGTTGGCTTAAAGTCAACATAGGGAAATTGTATGATAATATATATGAATGGCTCATTATGCGGAAAACAGAAAAGCGAAATTTAATTATGAAATCTTAGAAAAATACGAAGCAGGTATTGAGCTTTTGGGCGTGGAAGTCAAATCTGTGCGAGGAGGGCAGATGTCGCTCGAGGGAGCTTTTGTTATTGTTCGTGGAGGCGAAGCATTTTTAATCAACTCTAATATTCCGCCATACCAGGTTAAAAATACGCCCTTAGATTATGATCCATTACGCAACAGAAAACTTCTGCTGACTAAAAAAGAAATTGCTGAGCTGACCGGAAGCGAGAAGAATAAGAGTTTGACAATCGTGCCTATTTCAGTGTATAATAAAAACAGAAAGATCAAAGTAGAAATTGCTTTAGTTAAAGGGAAGAAAAAATTTGATAAGCGCGAGACTATAAAAAAGCGCGATACAGACCGTGAACTGCGCAGGGAATACAAAGGACGTTGACAATTAAAAAAGGGGATGCAAGGCATAGACAGTAGGCATGATGTTATTGATGCATACCGAGCATGAACATAATCTCGTAAAAATTTGTTCAAATGTTAATTGCAAAATTAGCTTCTAAAGTGAAGGTTGCAGTCTCTCCATACTTCGGTATGAATGACTTCGCTTTCGCTTCGGTTTCCGCTTCGGCGTAACCGATGTCTCTCTTATAGACTTCCGATATATAAGGGCAGGCATAATATTATCGGGATAGGAAAAAGAATGTCCTGACTTTTCTCCAAA
>MFUY01000031.1:1464-5527 GCA_001787035.1 Candidatus Nomurabacteria bacterium RIFCSPLOWO2_01_FULL_41_12 | reverse complement strand
AAATTTGATATAATAATGATATGGATTTTTGGTTAGAATTCTCATCCACTTATACTTATTTACTTGGTGTAATAATATTATTTTTTATTTGGTGTATAGTTTTTTTAAAAAAGGGGATAAATAGACGTGAGATGCTTTTAGCCGGAGTTGTTTTTGGTATGGGTGCTGTATTAATAGGTATAAAATATGCGCTCCTTGATTATTGGCATCCTGAATATATTTTTCCTTCTATACATATTGAGGATTTTTTCTACGGTTTCTTTTTTGGTGGCATTTGTACGCAAATTTACTTTTTCTTTTTTAAGGTGAAAGAAAGAACCACAGATAAACACCATCCAATTTTTGTTTTTATTTCTCTTTTTATTTCCATATTTTCCTTTGTTATTTTGACGGGAGTTTTTAAATTAAACTCCATTGTTTCCCATATTTTGCCTCCCATTTTTATAGGATTGTACATAGCATATAAAGATTATAAAGATATAAAAGTTCAGATTTGGAGCGGACTTTTCGCAACTATAATAACATTTATAATTTTTAAAATACTTCTTCTTATTAACCCTAATTTTGTGGTAAATATATGGTATCTAAACAATTTAACCGGGATCTTGATTATGGGTATTCCCCTTGAAGAATATTTATTTGCTTTTTCTTTAGGATTCGGTGTATCTATTTTTTACGAGTTTGCGACAGGTAAAGAATTAATTTTAAAAAGGAAAAATTCTTAATCTTTTCTTTAGTAGAATTAATTTCACTTTTTCTATTTTTTATGCTACTCTAACGGGATGGATTTTAATTTTCTTAACCAAAAAGCAGACCAAAATACAGGTCAGGGTAGAGGCAAGAAAGGAAAGTCGGGCTCTAATTTTTCTAGCAGTATTGCTGGCGCAATACTTATCTTTATGCTTATCACGGCGGCTTATTTAGCATTGTCTGAAAATGGGAAAGCTAAAATAGAGACTTCAATTTCAGATTTGGCAAAAAGTGTTTCCATTGGAGAAGTCAAAAAGATTTTAGTTGAAGGCGACAAGCTGACAATTACTTACCAAAATGATGAAATTAAAACAGCTAAAAAAGAAGTGGGATCCTCGCTTTCTCAGACTCTCTTTAACTATGGTGTGAATAGTGAGGCGCTCTCTAAAACCGAAATAGAAATAAAAAATGAGAGTGGATTTGTTTTTTTACTTCTTAATATTCTTCCGTTTTTGTTGCCGATAGTTTTTATTTTGCTTTTTTTCTGGTATTTGTCCCGGCAAGTTCGGGGCGCCGGTATGCAAGCGCTTTCTTTCGGCCAGTCTAAGGCTCGCATTACCGATCCGAATGATAAGAACAATAAAGTGACTTTCAAAGATGTAGCCGGATGCAAAGAGGCGAAAGAAGAATTGAAAGAAATTGTAGACTTTTTAAAGAGTCCGAAAAAATTCTTGGATATCGGAGCGAGGATTCCGAAAGGCGTGATGCTGACCGGCGCTCCAGGCACGGGGAAAACTTTGCTGGCCAGAGCGGTGGCTGGAGAAGCCAGTGTGCCCTTTTTCCATTTGTCCGGAAGTGAATTTGTGGAGATGTTCGTAGGTGTGGGAGCTAGCCGGGTACGCGACCTTTTTAAAATGGCCAAAAAAGCGGCGCCAGCCATAATCTTCGTAGATGAAATTGATGCGATCGGACGGACGCGCGGAGGGGGATTTGGCGGAGGCAACGACGAGCGCGAGCAAACCTTAAATCAAATACTCGTGGAGATGGACGGCTTTGAGCCGAATGATAAAGTCATAGTGATGGCGGCGACCAATAGGCCGGATGTGCTTGATCCAGCGCTTATTCGCCCTGGTCGTTTTGACAGAAAAGTACTACTTGATTTACCTGACCGCGCTGACCGCGAAGCAATACTGCAAATCCATGCGATGAAAAAACCTTTGGCTGAAGATATTAATTTGAAATTAATTGCTGAACGTACACCCGGTTTTTCCGGTGCTGATTTATATTCGCTCATGAATGAAGGAGCGATACTGGCTGCCCGAGAAAACCGCAAAAAAGTTTTTCAATTTGACTTGATTCGTGCGATTGAAAAAGTGATGCTTGGTCCGGAACGTAAAAGCCATTTGCTCTCCAAAAAGGAAAAAGAAATTACCGCTTATCATGAAGCAGGGCATGCCTTAGTAGCTTCCGTATTGCCTTATGCCGATCCGGTGCATAAAGTATCCATCATCGCCCGCGGAAATGCCGGAGGTTATACTTTGAAATTGCCTCTGGAAGAGCGTCGCCTTCAGTCTAAAAAAGAATTCATAGATGATATTGCCATGTCACTCGGCGGTTATGTCGCCGAGAAAATGATTTTTGGGGATATTACAACGGGGCCGTCATCTGATTTGCAGGTGGCGACGAACTTAGCGCGAGCCATGGTCACACGCTGGGGAATGTCAGATGTTATTGGACCAATTGCATTAGTGGGGGCAGGAGGTAGAATTCAATATGGCGAAGTAGCGGAAAAAGAATTTTCTGAAACAGTATCAACGAAGGTGGATGCTGAAGTTTCAAGAATAATTAGCGATGGATTAAAGTCCGCGGAAAAAGTATTAAATGAACACAAGAAAGCATTTACTGCTATTGCAAATAAATTAATAGAAGTGGAAACTCTGGAACAAGAAGAGTATGAGAAGATATTGACCGCGCATGGGATAGTGCTAAAGAAAAAAGATGTTATAGAAACACCCGTTCCTTAGCTGTTTTGGTTAGGCGAAAAAGTATTTTGCAAACTATCCTTTATTGGATTAAGATAATATCTATATCCGTCCTTAGCTCAGTTGGTTAGAGCACAGAGCTTATACCTCTGGGGTCCTTGGTTCGAATCCAAGAGGACGGACATATGAAAAAAACAGCTGAATTTGTGAGCCCAAAACATCCCGACAAAATATGCGATTTTATCGCAGATAGTATTTTGGATGCTTATTTAGAAGTTGACAAGGAGAGCCGCGTAGCGATTGAAGTAATGGGTGGACATAAGTTAATCACTATAAATGGCGAAGTTTCTTCTCATGGAAAACCGGACATTTCCAAGCTGGTGCAAAATATTGTCGGCTTTGATTATAAAGTTATTGTCAATATAGCCACTCAGAGTAAAGAAATTGCTCAGGGCGTGGATAAGGGAGGCGCAGGAGATCAGGGAATTATGAAAGGATACGCAACCAGTGAAACCCCGGAATATTTACCGCTTGAATACGTACTTGCGCGCGATCTTTGTAAAAAAATCTACGCTGTGTATCCGTATGACGGAAAAACACAAATAACAATAAAAGGTAGTGAAGTGCTTACTGTCGTGGCCAGTTTTCAAAATACAAAAAGTGATGAACTTTTAAAACTTGTGCAGGAAATTATTAAGGCTAAAGAGTATTTAATAAATTCGGCAGGAGAGTGGACGCAAGGGGGTTTTGACGCGGACACAGGCCTGTCCGGAAGAAAATTAGTTATTGACGACTATGGACCAGAAATACCGATTGGCGGAGGTTCTCTTTCCGGTAAAGATTATACAAAAGTGGATAGATCCGGCGCCTACATGGCGCGTAGAATTGCTGTAGATTTACTGGGAGAAAGAAAAGCCAAAGAAGTGTTCATAAAATTGGCTTATGCCATAGGTAAACCTGCACCGGTAATGGCTGTTGCCATCATAGACGGTGCAGAAGAGGAAATTACGGGTTATGATTTGAGTCCGAAAGGCATACGCGAATATTTAAAATTAGATAAAGTAAAATTTGCCGACACCTGCATCTGGGGGCATTTCGGTAGAGGTTTTGAGTGGAAGTAAGCTTGTTGACTTTTTATTCGGGAATGTTAGCATAATTGCATGACAAGCTTAGATCAAGGGGCACCACAACAGCCAAAAGCACCAGAGCTTTCACCTTTTAATGTTGAGAAGATTGGTGCAGTCTCTATACCCTCAGTTGAATTCAAAGATAATCAACTTGTAATTGATGGTGTTCCGCAAACTCAATATACAAATGTACATGAAGAAGGCCACACTCGTCGCCAAAGAAATAATCCTGACCTGTTTTACTTTTCTGCTACTGAAGAAAGA
>MFUY01000031.1:0-1430 GCA_001787035.1 Candidatus Nomurabacteria bacterium RIFCSPLOWO2_01_FULL_41_12 | reverse complement strand
TCGTTGATGTTAATCATCCAGAAACGGTGCTTTTAACTATTAGTCATCCAGACAAAGAGCGCGGAGATGACGCAGTAATAGTAAATGGTGTTGAATGGAATTCTCTTCACGGTAAATCAGATATTTATTCTGGAGGTTATCACGTAGAAGTTGATTCTGAAGGTAAAAAAGTTGTTTTCTATCAACATGGCCATAATCAAAACAATGCGGTAATTGTCAATGATAGGGAATGGAACAATAAGTTTACTTCTATACAATCTGCTACAAGTCGCTTTGGCACAGTGTATGTTGTTGGTTCTAAAAAAGGAGGGAATTTTAACTCTGAACTTCTTGTGGTAGATGACAAAGAATGGTTTTTTACTAAATCCTTATCCCCAAAAGGACAAGTTGATACAACTACTTCAGTGGAAAAGGCTATTGCCGGCAAAAATGGTCTGGTTGCAGCCCTTGTTCAGTCTCATACGGGTGTGTTACTCACTCGTGTTTTAATTGGTGACAAAGTTGGTGCTCAAAAAGAATGGAAAAATACCCTTTCCCAAGGTTGGGACGCCACTATGATTGTTGATGATGAGAATGGAAGTGTGGCTGTTTTCGGTTCATTGGAAGATGGCAAGAGAGGTCTCATTCTGGATGATGTCAAATATCCTCTTCCAGATAATCCAGATAAGTTAGAATATTTTAAATTTCAAGATGGGGGAATAGTAATTCAATATACAAATGCTTTAGGAGAAAAGGTTACAGAAAAAATTTCTCTTCATGAAGATGCAAAAGAAATGCAGGAACAAATAGAACAACAACAAGCCGTAGAAAAAGGACTTGCTGAATTGCGCAGACTTCTTTCTGAAAGGGGCATGTCTCCTGCGGATGCAGTTGCCTTTCTCGCAAGGGGAGATAAATTAGAAGGAGAAAACAAGAATTTAAAGGCAGGGCTAGATCGGAGTGAAAAAGACATGGCAGAATTTCGGTTGCGAGTAAAAGTTAATGAAACAGAAGCGACAACAGCACTTCAGAGAGAAAAAAAGATTCGTGAAAGTGCCGAAACTAGGGCAAATCGTGCAGAACAATTATTGGGATATGTGAAGAGTATTTTAAGTGCTGCAGGGAAAACCACTTTAGGTGATAATTACAAAATTAGCGGCCTAGATAAGAAGAAAGTTTTGGATGGTATAGATGCCTTATCAGGTGGTTCTAAAAAATAGTTTCTACTCCCCGGAATAATAAATACGTTTATTTATTATCAAAATTAACGGCCGTCAAAATTGATAACATACCAGATCAAGTATTCTTTTTTGTTATTTTAAAAGTTTTAACATTTTTTCTTATATTTAAATCTTCCAGATGTTTTAAAAAAGATGATGGAAGCGGACCAGGGCCGATCCATAAACTTTGTTGCAGCATTTTGTAACCGAAAATTTTTATCTGATTTCTCA
>MFUY01000030.1:44491-52292 GCA_001787035.1 Candidatus Nomurabacteria bacterium RIFCSPLOWO2_01_FULL_41_12 | reverse complement strand
ATAAACTATCTCCGGTCGGTCTGGCGCATAAGAGGTCCTTATCGGCTTACTGCATTTCATACATTCGCGGTCGTAAAGTTTCGGCATTTGAAGCTTATCAAAACGAGATTTCTCCCTGCATTTCAGGCATCGCGCCGGAAGCGGCATATTCATTTTTCGTAAAAGATCAAATTCAAGCGAAGCTATTTTATATTTTCTTTCACAAGTAGTACAAGAAATGATTTCTTTTAAAACTGAATCGTCCACTTCACTTATGGTTTCCGGAAGATTGGCTCCTGACATTGTCGCATCTCCCTGCTGTTCTACCTCATCATTCCAAGTATAACCACACTTTAATGCCTCTTCTTTTGTTTTTGGGAAAAATTTATTGGCATTAGAATTGTTATAGGCGAATTTACTAAAACCGGGTTGAAAGAACTCTCCATAAAGCCAAGCTCTCCCCTTTTCGTCTATATATTGATTTACTTTCATATCTTCAATGATTTGGGCTTTCAATTTTTCATACTCAACTTTCCCATACTCTTTATTTAAAATGGAATAACTTTTCCTTTTTAAATTTACGCAACCAAAATTATTTTTTGAAGCAATACACCACAAACAGTATTCTGTATTGACTACGTCAGGAAAACAAAAACCGGAAAATTTTGAGTTGCTTATATTTTCACCCACGTTAATACATTCATAAATGAGTTCGGCACCATTACCCCAGCCAGAATAATCAAAGCAATCTTTCGCTGGACGAACAGTTATAAACTGACACCATTTGCAATTCTCTGCGCCTTGGCAGTTATACATTTCTTTAGAATTTTTTGATCCATAGACATATTCACCGGTAACATTTAAATTAAATGTGTCCCCCATATAAAAACGATAAGGAAACTTTTTCCAAAATATTTCCGCCTCTTTTTTGAGCGCATTTATTCCGGAACGAGTGTCAAGATTGAGTTCTTTTAATTTTTTAAAATATTCTTCTTTAGAATACTGCTCATTGAAAATTTTATAAGAAGAACCACGTAAATTCACACAGCCGACACAATTCATGCACCCATAACAATTACGAGAAAACCACACATCTGTACACGCATCGCATTCCTGTGAATAAAAAACCCGATAAGATCTGTGTTGTCCAATTGACTCATAACATAATTCAGAACTAAAAATTCTTAAAGAATCAGCGGTATCCTTGGCCTCGTTTAAGATGGAAGAAAAATAAATATTCTCACAATAATCTGCCCAAATCGCTAAGGTGCAATTTTTAGAATAACCTATAGAATTACTAAAATCACAATTTTTTAAAGTCAGGTACGTGGTCTCAAGCGCCGGATATGGAGTTTTTTCGGAAAGTTCTTTTACTTGCGCTAAAAATGGCTTATTTGAATCATAATCCATAGCATATTCTGTACCGTCCCAGGTATCCCCCCACCAACAAGGTTGACAATACACAGTGATTTTTTGGGAAGCTGGGTACATAGACAATGTACGTTTCCCGCACTTGTCACAATTACGCCAAAAAAGAGACCACGAGCCGTGACAGGCTAGACGCCGAATCATTCTGCATTCCGGGCACCAGGTCGGCGCTGGAACTTTTATCTTTTCATAAAAATTAAAATCTTCTGGCTCAATCGTAAATGAACCTTTACAATTCTGACATACCACATTTTGAGATTTATACTCCATAACTTTTTTGCAGCCTGCCCCGTATGAGGCTTCGCTTTCGTTCGGGGTTCTGGCAATTTTTTGTCTCTGGCTCCATGAGATTATTTTAACATTTTCTGAAACTCTTTAGGCAATGGCGATTCTATTTTTATGGTTTTACCTTTTAAGTTCTTAAACTCTATAGAAAGTGCATGAAGGGCTAAACGTTTTATTCCTTTAGGGCAAGAACCATTTGGATTATATAGAGAGTCGCAAACAACCGGATGATTTATGAACTTCATATGCACCCGGATCTGATGCGTCCGGCCTGTTTTTGGTCTGACTTCGAGAAAAGTAAAATCTTTTAATCGTTTTAGTACTTTATATGAAGTTTCAGCATCACGCATAGTCCCTCTTGCCCCACGGCCTGATAAATACCGACGGAAATCTTTCGGGCTTCGTCCAATCGGCTTATTTATTATTCCGTGGTCATTCTTAACTCTGCCTGAAACAATTACGTTATAAACTTTTTTTACTTCTCTCCCCTGGAATTGCTTTTTCAAAAATTCGTGCGCTTTTTTGTTTTTTGCAAGAAGCAGAACGCCCGATGTTTCTTTATCCAAGCGGTGAACTATTTCTAGTTTGGGGTATTTTTTAGCGAAGATATCTCTAATAGTTTTCTGTTTATCGGGGCCTGCCCCGTACCGAGCTTTTTGTCCCGTAGTGAACTTTGTTCTACTACTGGGATGCTCTGGTACGGGGTGCACCAAAACACCAGAAGGTTTGTTTATAGCCAAAATATCAGAGTCTTCGTATAGAATTTTTATTCGCATGTGCTCCCGGGAGGAATCGGACCTCCATCAAGGCCTTAGAAGAGCCTCGTTTTATCCATTAAACTACGGGAGCAAAATGGACGCAAGTGCGCGCTGAGGGACTCGAACCCCCGACACCTCGAGTGTAAATCGAGTGCTCTACCAACTGAGCTAAGCGCGCATGAAAGCATTAATTTAAATTACCATTTTTATAAAGATGGGTCAACGACAGGCGAAGGAAAATTTATTATTTCAATTGATTTCTTTTTTCTCAAGGAAAAATATTCCAGCACTTTTTCTATTTTTTCTTTTCTGGCTGTTCCTATTTGCCCACCGCCACTTAAAGTTATTATTGATTCTTTATTTATTTGCGTAAAAAGATAGAAACCATAAAAACCCGAAAGTAGAATCATCGCGAACACGAAATAAATTGCCAATTTCCAGTAAAGATTCAGATTGAGCGATAAGCTCTTTTTTTTAAAACTCTTTTCTTTTTTGAAAAATTTTATCATAGTTTTTTTAATTTACTCAATAAAGCTCAAAAGTTTTATTTTAAAAGTCGCGCCCCATTTTGAACTTGTTTGACCTTGATCAGGGACATTCGAAATGTCTCCTTTTCGGATATCCATAGAAAGAAACTCAAGTTCATATGGGGAATTTTCTAAAAGTGTTAAAAATTTATAAAGGCTTTCAAAGGTTCCCGACGCTTTCAGCCCAACCAAGAGGCTTAAGCGGTCCTCAGAAATATCAACAGAGGAAACTCCCGCTTCAGCGCCGACTTGAGGCGCCAACTCTTCAATCGTATCTAAAAATGGAACAACGTCAGAACTCTTGGCAAAATGAGTTTCCAATTGCACTCTCTCTCCTTCTAGCCTTTTAATTGAAAGATCGAGTGCCTTTATCTCTTCGCGCCTGCTCGTTTCTGCCCGCCATTCTAATTCCTTTAATTGCGACTCCTTGTTATGATTACTGATTGCCCCGAAAAAATACAAAAAAATAGCGCAGAAAAACAGGAAAAATATTATGGAAAGAAATAACGGTATTTTGGAAAAGCTACTTTGCATGTTATTGGAGAATTAAATTTAAATAAAATCGGATATTGGACCCTTTGATAAAATTTGAAATTGGCAGGTCAACTTGTTTAAATAAACTGCTCTCTTCCAGAGCTAAACGGAATGAAAGCAGGACTTCCCGAGAAGGCGCTTCCCCTTCGATGCTTGTAGTCCTCCCCTTAAGCGGATCATTTCCATAAGAAATATCAGTAATTCTGATATTTTGCATTTTCTTTGAAATAATGGCATTGATCACTTTTTGAGAAACGATAAACCTGTCATTTTCCGCATTTTCAATCATATTAAGTTTGTTATCAAGGTCTTTTGTCACCAGGAGAGTCTCTTGGTCGGGCAAAGGCACCAATTCCTGCTTTTGTGTTTCTAGTTTTTCATTGATAATATTTATCTTAGTAGCAGAAAGAAAGTAAGACGGTAGAATAGCGACAAAAAAGACAAGAACAGAGACGCTTGCCGTCATCAAAAACAAAACTACAAGCTTATAATAAAAACCGGTAATCATTTCTTTCTTTTCTTCTTGTGGAATTAAATTAATCATAAATTAATCGTTGTCAAAATTTCCCAAAGCGAGCCCCAATGCAGCCGCAAAAGAAAGCGCCTGCTTGAAGTCTATCTCTGGAATATAGGTCTCCGTGTCTACTATATTAACCCAAACATTGGCCATTTCCACCTTAGTCTTCATGCTGACGGAAAAATAATCGGCAAGGCCTGTCAAATTAGAGTCGCCTCCGCAAAGAATTATCTTTTTAATCGGCGGATTATTCTTGCCTGTTTCGTCTTTATGCGTATGCCAATATAAAAAATGCTTGACTAGTTCATCGCGCAAAATAGAAACACTGTTTAGAAGCACTGAGAATATTTCTTTGTTTTCAGTATTGCGCTGGAGACCGTATTTTTTCTTCATTTTTTCCGCTTCTGCAAAGCTTACCTTGAAATTTTTTGCAATCATTTCTGTCAGCATCACTCCCCCCACGTCAAGAGTAGAGGTAAACATCACAACGCCGTGAGATATGATAAAAATACCTGTGCGCTTTTCTCCAAAATCCACAATCATGTAAGTCTCTAGATCACCCTTTTTAATAACTGCTTTGAAAATTGCTTGGGCTTCGAGTTCGAGCGAGACAACAGATATCTGGGTATCTCTAAAGATAGCGAGATAGTTCTCAATTACATTCTTTGGTATCGCCGCCACTTGAAGATCTAAGCTTTGCGTGTCTTCGGAGAGCAGTTCATAATCAAAAATTGTATCTTGCGCCGAAATTGGTATATGCTCTTCCAGGGAAAACTCTATGCTTTCCCTGACATTGACCAGTCCTGTTTTCTCCAGTCGAAGCTTAAAGAGATAAACTTGCGCTTCCGGCAAGGAAGCGCGAACGAATTTCAGCCCTTCTTCTCTTTTAAGCAGTGATAAAATTTCCTCCATCCGCTTCGGGTCTTTGATTTTGCCTGATTCAATAATACCCTGCGGAATATTGCGCTCACCATGACGACCGACCCGGATGCCATCTCTGGTATTGATGAGTTCTATGAATTTCAGTGATTCGTCGGAAATATCCAAACCAAAAGAGGGTGTTGAGAGGAATTTGGGCACAGGAAAAAATCGGAAGAAAAACTTATTAAATGAAAGACTGGACATACAGATATTATACGATATATACTCCGACACCGCTATTGTTTACCATTTAATCTATCTAAATATCTTTGTAATATAAATGCTGCCGCTTTTGCATCTACCCGGCCTCTTTTTATGGCTTTTACCTTACTGTGCGCCTGCGAACGGCTCAATTCAGCTTTACCGTCTTTAGGCCTCCGCGCTTCTACCGACGTTAAAAATTCTTTTTGCTTATGAACCGGCAACTTAAATTTCTCTTTGAGTTCTAAAATAAAAACATCAATCCGGGCTGACAATGCGTTTAATTTTCCAGAGAAATCCACCGACTCCCCCACAACGATTTCCATTATCTTTTCCCTTTCTATAACCTCACCGAGTGTTTTAAAAGTATTTATGTCGCTGGGCACGATCTCTTTCGGAAAAGCCAAACGATTGTTCTCATCCGAAATTGCTACTCCGATTCTTTTTGTTCCATAATCAATGCCAAGAATTTTCATATGGAGATAATATAACACAAAAAAAGTAAATAATTTGAGCTTGAAAAATGGGCCAAAAAGAAGTAATGTTAGGTGAATGGAGGGCTCGCCTAATGGTATGGCAATAGTCTTGAAAACTATCGGGAGCAATCCCTTAGAGGTTCGACTCCTCTGCCCTCCGCCAGTTGGGAAAATATAAATTTGATATAATAAATATATATGAAAAACTTCAGTTTAAAGTTTATTGACGTTATGATTGGAATTGTTCTTGGTCTTGGTTTTCAGTGGTGGCTTGTACTAGACTCCACATGGCAATATGTGGCTTTTATTTTTGTCTACCTTGATATTGTTGATAACTGGATTGACTATTCTCCTTCACTGAAGAAATTTCCACCTAAACGTGAAATTGATGTTTTTCTTGATCTGGGTATTATGTTTACTTTTTTCCTATACATATACTCTACTCAACTGACGATTATATACTTCTTAACCGTTTTTATTGTTTTTAAAATTTTAGACTACTTCTGGCTTTGGAGTTCGGAAAAAGAATATAAATCGACAGGTATTGATAAACTATTTTTAGATACCTGGATGCGTTTTAATATATTTGAAGCAATTATTACCGGAATTTTGATTGCTGTGACGTTATTGTTTTCGATACAGCCTTTAATAATTATAATTATATTTATAGTTATCAGAATCATAACTCGCATATTAGCAAGTTTGCGCTATAAAAAAGTTCATTTTGTTTAGGAAATAGTTCTAGCCGCATACCAAAACCTCGCCAGAAAAATTACTCAAACTTAATCTTAAAGTTATACATACCCATGCTGCAGAGGCCCTGCAGAGTCTCTCCCGCTTTTTTGACGCCGAGGTCTATCTCTGTCTCGCCATTTTGCGGCAGAATCTTTTGGTAATTTAGGGATTTGATTACAAGCGCAGCCGAGCAATCATAAGTATCCTTGGTGTTCACTATTAGTTTTGTGGGTACTCCGGCTTTAGCTGTTGTCTTGCGGGGAGAATATCCGCCCTTAGCATCAATAGTGACATACTGCACGCCGTTTTTTATTTCCACATTTTGCACAGATGATTGAGTATCGGACCCACCCAAAAATATAAAACCAAGGGCAAATGCCAAGCCTAGAGTAATAATAATTAAAGCAGTTTTATTCATTGATTTTGCAAATCACGTCGCGCAAGTTCGATCAAAGCGTGACGCTATTTTAATTATATACTGAATAACGGATTAATGATTCTCAGTCCTGCTAGTCCGGCTAAAAACGCAAAAATTCCCAGCCCCAGCACGACGACTCCGGCAGACTTGAAAAAAAGTGAGGCATGTCTTCCGTGCGCAAAAGATGCTGAGCCAAAGGATAATAAGGCAAGCATTGGTAAAGTGCCGAGAGCAAAAGCAACCATGATCAGAAGGCCAGAGAAAAAAGATCCGCTAGAAAGCGCAGCCACTTGCATTGATTGGGTAAAACCGCAGGGCAGGAAAAAAGTGCCAAAACCGACGATGAGAGGGGTTAAAGTTTTGTGTTCTATTTTTCTGAAAAAGTTGAAGATGCCCGGGTGTAGGGTAATTTTGCTTTTCGCGAAGACTCCGATCAAGTTTAGCCCGAGCAACAACATCACCAAAGAAGCGATTAGCCCCAGGATTGCGGTCAAGGTGAAATTGATGCCGATCGCGCCCCCAAGCGCTCCTAATAGCCCGCCCAAAAGAGCGAAACTCACAAGCCGGCCGGCATGGAAAAGTATAAAAGTTTTGGTATCGCTAATATTATCTTGTGAAATTTTAGCCGAAAGAGAAAGCACCAGCCCGCCGACGATAGCTAGGCAAGTGGAAACTGAAGCAATTAGCCCGATAAAAAAGCTGGCAATCGGAGTAATTTGCCCGCCGATGCCGATATTTAAAATACCCGACTTCTGCAATATGAAAAATAGCGCTAAAAACAAGAGGCCAATCGGCAGAGCTTGCCAAATTACACCGTTTTGTGCAGTCGTTAGGTCTTGTCTAACGACTGATTTATTGACTGAAAGAGTGTAGCCGTTTGATTTTACTTTATTTGTCAGTAGTTGAGCCAGTTCTTCTGGATTTATATCAGTATCTGTTTCGATCTTAACGGTTTCTCTTTTTAAATCTACTTGCGCATTTTTTACGAAATCCTGCTCTTTTAAAATATCTTCAATCAAGAT
>MFUY01000030.1:34958-44477 GCA_001787035.1 Candidatus Nomurabacteria bacterium RIFCSPLOWO2_01_FULL_41_12 | reverse complement strand
AATGAGTGCCGGAAACATGGAAAGTGTATTTATTCATACTAATATTTTTCTTGCTTGTAATTTTTTATTAATTCTTTCCAGAAAAACAGACCAATAATTACGAGAGGCGCTGCGGTGATAAGGCCGGGATAATAACTCCACGTTTTGACGGCCATCCAAATATGCTGCAACTCAACGATATAAATTATTGCGGGAAGAAACATCAACCTCAATCGCCACTTCTCGCTCGCGATAAGCAAGGCAAAAACTACCAGAACCAACCATAGCATAAATTGAAAAACAATGAAGGTGGCCTGCGACACAGACATGCCATTTAAAAAGCCAAACATAAGCTTAGCGCTCCAGTCAACATTATAAAAACCGTTAAAAATTTCCTCCATGCCATGGGCTATGAAAACAGGAATTGATAATGCGAAAATATTTTTAAGTTTTTTGCTAATCATTTGTTTTCTTCTGCATGGCTTATAATCTCCAAATTACAGCTTTGATGTTCTTTGCACCACGCTTCGCATTTTTCTGCCCATTCAGGGCTCGCATAATTAAATCCGCATTCCTCACATTGATATAAGCTTATGTCGTCGTTTTTAATTTCTTTCATAGTCTTATCTTCATCTTAACAACTCGCAAGAACCGTTCTTGCGAACACCGGTCTTTGTAAACACATACGAGCGTTTATTTATTGATTTGCTTGTATAGCCAGATGCCGAGCAAGACGAGGTTCACTAAAACCAATAAGGCAACGATAGAACCGAATCCCCCTCCCATCATCCCGCTATAACCATATCCATATCCCATCATATAATTATGTTAAATTATTATTCATAATAAATCGACCCAAAAAACCACCAAAAAGCTACTGATTCTTATTGTCAATACCCAATACTTTATGAATCCAACAATAACCCCAGAAACTCTCAACAAGGGCGATCCATCCTATAACCACGATAATCGTATTTGTTGAACTCGCGTCAAAAGACGGAGCCCATGGTCCGAGTAGCCAGAAGGCCAAAGCGAAGCGAAATATTCTATCTAATTGACCTAAATTTTGATTTCCCATAAAATTCTTTAATTAATTAATTAATTAATTAATCTAATAATTTCGACCTTTATAATTTTATCAACTAAGTAAATCTTTTTTTCTATCCTCAAATTCTTTTTTATCAATCTCTCCTTTAGCGTAACGTTCCTTTAAGATTTCAAGCGGAGACTTATCTTTCCCGAGCATATCATTGCCATGGTCGTGTCCGCACATATGACCCTTTCCGAAACCGCCTCTTACCAAGGCGACAATCGCCCAAATTATGAAACCCCAAAAAATGAACATAAATATCCAGCTGAACCCGCCAAAAGGCGTAAATCCAAAATTCATCATAGAATTATTTTCTTGATTAAGTCCTGTGGGAGACGACCACCCTCCCCACATCATATTCATCATAGGCATAAACCCAGCGCCTTGCGACGGAAACGCAGCAGAAGCATCACAACCGCTCAAGCGCTTGCCCATGACTATATGCATTTGCTCCTCGCCTCGCTCACCCATCATAATAATCATCATGTTATTCATCGCTTCATGGGAGGCCCCCATCATCCGACCCATAAAGTATTCACCGAGAACTCCAAAATTGTCGTCAGATAAATCCTCACAAGACAGCTCCTTGGTTTGAAGTTTTTCCCAAACTATTTTCCCTTCAGCCTCTTCGCGGGCGGTATGGTTATCGGGAACTATTGCGGTATCCTCCGCTATTCCTTGGGCAAAAGAAAAATTGAGGAGTAACACGAAACTAAAAATAAAAGTTGTGATAAAAAGTAATTTTTTCATACTATTTTGCGTTATCAATAATATCTTGAATAATTTGATCAACCTCTTTTGGTTTTTCACCCAGATCAGCGTGTGGAAAAAACTGAGACAGCACAATCGGACGCATGCCGGAAATAAAAGTCTCTCCGTCTTTAGTATACACATTTATCTTACAGGGCATACACAACCCAATCTTTATATCAGCATTCAAAAAATCACTGGCAAACTTAGCGTTGCAAAACTCAACAATTTTAAATGGTTCTCTTGGAAAACCCTTCTCGCCTAAAGCTTCCTGCACATCATGAACATACAAAACTCCCATGCCAGCTTTAGTAATTTCGTCTTGCACTCCCCGGACTGCTTCATCAAAATTTTTTGTCGTTGTTGTGGTGTAATCAAGTTCCATAAAATTTTTAAGTTAATTCTTATAATTTCTTGCTTTTAATCCGAAGCGAATTGCCGACTACGGATACCGAAGACATCGCCATCGCGAACCCGGCAAAAACCGGCGAAAGCAGCCAGCCAAAAATTGGATAAAATATTCCGGCCGCCAATGGTATACCGACAATATTGTAAATAAAAGCCCAGAAAAGATTCTGCTTTATGCCACGCATGGTTATTTTTGATAATTTAATCGCTTTTACAAGTTTTGAAATATCCCCGTGAAGCAAAGTAATTCCTGCTGTTTCTATTGCCACATCCGTTCCGGTCGCCATCGCGATGCCCACATCGGCTTGCGCCAAGGCCGGAGCGTCATTTACACCGTCGCCCGCCATTGCCACTATCCTGCCCTGTAATTGCAATTCTTTTATTTTAATTAATTTCTCCTGGGGCATTACATGCGCCACCACATCATCAATGCCGACAAGTGATGCTATGTATTTAGCCGCCCTCTCATCGTCACCAGTCACCATTACAACCTTAATGCCAAGTTTGTGAAGGTCGGCAACAGCTTGTTTTGACTCTGCCTTTACTTCGTCAGCCACCATCACAAAACCAAGCACTTTTTCTTTTATTGCAAGAATAACTGGGGTTTTGCCTTGCATGGTGTATTGTTCTAATTTTGAACTATCAAAAGAAAGCTTTAAGTCTTGTATAAGTTTCGCATTCCCAATAAAATATTCTGAACCACTAATTGATCCTTTTAACCCCTTGCCTTGGATACCTTCAAAATTTATCACATCTACTATTTTTATATTTTTTTTCTGATTCCCTTCGGCATAATTGACGATAGCGTGAGCAATAGGATGTTCAGATTTCTTCTCCAGAGAAGCAATTATGGATATGAATTCTCCGTCATTTAAATTTGAAAGATTCACAATATCAACGAGAGTTGGCTTACCTTTTGTAATCGTGCCGGTTTTATCCACAATTACCGTATCTATTTTATGTAATTTTTCCAAAGTTGCCGCATCTTTAACCAAGATCCCTTCCCGCGCGCCTTTCCCTACTCCCACAATTATTGCCGTGGGTGTAGCAAGCCCAAGTGCACATGGACAAGCAATCACCAACACTCCCACAAAAGAGACCAGGCCGTAAGAGAGAGCTTGTGAAAATCCTAAATATTGAGTCCCAAAGACAAGCCATGCTCCTAAAGACAAAAAAGCAATTAAGAGAACAATCGGCACAAATACAGATGAAATTTTGTCGGCTAGGGCTTGGATCGGTGCGCGGCTACCCTGCGCTTCCTCCACCATCTTAATTATATGAGCAAGTAATGTCTCCGAGCCGACTTTAGTCGCCTTGAAAGTAAATGATCCAGTAGTATTTATTGTTCCTGATACAACACTATCTCCGGTTTTCTTTTGCGCCGGCATCGGTTCACCGGTAATCATTGATTCGTCAATGAATGATTCTCCTTCAGTGATTATTCCATCCACGGGAATTTTTCCTCCGGGTTTTACAATAATTAAATCGCCGTGAATTACTTGATTAATCGGAATTTCAACTTCTTTTCCGCCCCGATTTACAAGAGCAATTTTGGCCTGCAGATTTAAAAGTTTTTCAATGGCATCGCCAGTTTTTAATTTTGACCGGGCTTCCAGATATTTTCCAAGCGCAATAAAAGTGATAACGATAATCGTCACATCATAATATGTCGCATCAACATTTATAAAAGGTTTGAGCGCATCTTCAAAAGCCGTAACCGCAAAACTATATAGATAGGCGGCAACGGTGCCAATGCCGATCAAGGTGTCCATGTTGGCTTTGCCGTAGCGCAAAAAACGATAAAACCCGAGCAAATACGGCTTGCCAACTACAAAAAGTACATAAGTCGCCATTAAAGGCAGAAGGTGATGGAAAAATTCCATTAAAATAGGGTTCATTTCGGGAACAATTTCATATTTAATCAAAATTTCCCAACCCAAAATGACAGCGCTAATGATTGAAAGCGGAACAGCAGATATTACTTTTATTTTCATGTCTTTTATTTCAGCCAACTTTTCGGCTTTGGACTGATTAAGCCCGAGATGTGCTTTATGTTCGTCCTCGCTCATGCCCATTTCTTTTGCAGTCATCCCTCCGGGATGCATGCTATGGTCTCCTTGAACAAGCGAATAACCAAGGTGTTCTATTTTTTTAGATAAATTTTCAGGATTAACCTTAGATTCATCAAAAGATATTTTCGCCGTTTCAGTACCATAATTCACTTCCGCAGAAGAAACGCCCTCCGTCTTTTTAAAAGTTCTTTCTATGATGCCGGCGCAAGAAGCGCAGTGCATTCCTTTTATTCTATAAGTTTTCTGCGTATCCATGTTATTTCCTCTTAAGTTTGTAAACTTTTAAAATCTCATGAACAGCTTTATCATTTTGTCCCTTTTTTATTTGGTTGATTACGCAATGACTCAAATGCCCCTCCAAAAGCACATCTTCAGCATTGGATAAGCCTTGCTTGATGGCGGAAGTTTGGGTAATAATATCAATACAGTAAGCATCTTTTTCAACCATATTTTGAAGACCCCTAACCTGCCCCTCTAGGATTTTGAGCCTTCTGACTAGTTTTTGTTTATTTGCTTGCATGAACCCAATATATACCCCCTAGGGGGTATTGTCAAGTGGGCTGGATTAATCCATTACTTTGCAAAAATATATTAATAAATGCTATAATTAGCTTATGGAAAAACTGGAATGGTCTGCTTTAGAATATGAAGAACGTGAGCGGAGCGCTGATTGGTTTTGGGCGCTTGGAATTATTACTCTTACGGCGTCTCTCACGTCTATTATTTACGGCAATTACTTTTTTGCGGCGCTTATTATTCTCTCCGGAATTCTGCTTGGATTTTTCGCAACTAAGCAACCCGACATGGTCCCTTATGAATTAAATGAAAAAGGGTTAAAAATCAGAACTCGTCTTTACCCCTATGAAAATATCAAATCTTTTTGGGTGCAAACGGAGGTGAAACCCACGCTCTTTATTAAGTCGGAGAGATTGTTTATGCCCGTGATGGGAATACCCACAGAAAATGCAAAGGCGGAAAAAATCCGTTCCATAATGCTTGGGAAAAATGTAATTGAAGAAGAAATGAGAGAGCATGCGTCTGAAAAAATAATGGAAGTATTGGGGTTTTAATTGGTGCCCTCACCAGGAATCGAACCTGGATCGCAAACTCCGCAAGCTCGCATTCTATCCATTAAACTATGAGGGCTGTTTGAAGCCTAGCAATTTCTAACCAAAAATTCAAATAACTTGACTTTTATTTTAGTAAGTGCTATAATGGAAAGATGTTCAATAAAAGAAATAAATTTTTTGAAATAACTCTAATGGCCGTTTTGGGAGCTATGTTGTTTGCTTGTTCCCCTGTTCTTAGTTACGCGCAATATTCAAATATCTACACCAGCAACCAATCAAGTTCCACAACACATCCAGCAAGCAACATTACTACTTCCAGCGCGACTTTGAACGGCTCGGTAAGTGTAATAAGTAATCTGTACACCGCCGCTTGGTTTGAGTATGGCATAAATACTAACTTGGGTTATTCTACACCACGCATTTCTTACGGCTCTGGATATTTTAGCTATAATTATAATATTTCAGGGCTTGGGGCAAATACTACTTATTACTTTCGGACTGTGACACAGAATGCGTACGGAATACAATATGGAAACATGGATTCATTTACCACTGACTACTTGAATATAAACGATAACGACGCGACAATTATTTCTCCTTCAGCCTTAACCGCAATAACAACGCCGGCGAATTCTATATCAAATAATGGTGCACGATTAAACGGCCTTATCCTTAATAAAACCAATGATGCTTCAAATGCTTGGTTTGAATGGGGCACAAGTTTAAATTTGGGTAATATAACTACCCCAATATCAACTGGGGTAGTTCCGTCCGTTAAACATGTAAATACGATTACAGGACTCCTGCCTGGCACGACTTATTATTTCCGCGCTGTCGTAGAGAACTCTTCTTGGAGAAATAACGGTTCTATTTTAAGTTTTGTCACGAGCAGTGAAAAGCAAACTAAAATACAAAATATAAATGCCAACTCAACGATAAAAGAAAACAGCTCAAATGAAAATCAGCCTACTTTCGGAGCAGCTGTTTTTGGAGCTGGTTCTTTTTTCCCAACTAGTATCCTGGGACTGCTTATCCTGCTTATTCTTGTATTAAGTTTAATAATTCTAAGTAAGCATCTTTATAGTAAATTCTTGGATAAAAAGCACTCATAAAAGCAATTTTTGTCCTCTTAAATAAAACAAAAAAGTAGAAAAAATCTATGGTATACTCAGTCTATGCAACTTAACGAAAAAATAGAAAAAACTATCAAAAAAGTAAAATTTTATCTTATTGCCCATAAAATAATCAGCGTTATTGTTCTGATTATGCTCCTCTATGCTGGATATTGGGGATATAAAAAGTTCACCGACATGGAGGGAGTTGCCCGTTATGTAACGGCCAAAGTGGAAAGAGGTATCGTAGTCGCCTCCGTGTCAGGTAGTGGCCAGGTTTCTTCTTTAAGTAAAGTGGACGTCAAAACAAAGGTCTCTGGGGATGTTGTTTATCTGGGGACACAAGATGGGCAAAGAATCGGAGCGGGAGGGCTGATTGCGAAGCTTGACGATAAGGATGCCCAAAAAGCCGTGCGCGACGCGGAAATGAATTTAGAATCCGCTAAAATTACCCTGGAGAAATTAAAAATCGAAAAATCAAAAGAAAATATGAATGCCGATTTGGCGCAGGCTTATGATGATGGTTTCAATAATGTTTCAAATGTATTTCTTGACTTGCCGGGAATTATGACGGGAATAGACGACATGTTTTTTAATAGCGATTTAAGTGCAGGCCAGTCCAATATAGAATGGTATATAGGAAAAGTTGCAAGTGAAGATTCTGGAAAAGCAATACTATACAAAGAAAACTTTTTAAATTCTTATAACCTAGCAGTAAAAGCTTACAATGTTAATTTTGAAAATTATAAATCAACCTCAAGAACATCCGATAATGCAATAATCGAAAAGATAATTTTGGAAACTTATGATACTTCTAAAATGATTGCCGACGCGGTTAAAAATGCCAATAATTATATTGATTTCGTAAATGATTCAATCCAAAGACATGATTTAGATGCTCCGGCTATCATAGCCACTCATAAATCAAGCCTAAGCGCTTATACTTCCAAAACCAATGCGCATTTGCTTTCCCTGCTTACGGCTAAAACAAGCATAAAAGACTACAAAGATTCTTTTCTAAATGCTGATTTAGATATAAAGTCTGCTGAACTAACAATAAGACAAAAAGAAAATGCATTGCAGGACACGAAAGAAAAATTGGCGGATTATTTTATTCGCGCGCCTTTTGACGGCACTGTAGCGAAAATAAATATTAAAAAATCTGACACGATAAGTTCAGGCGTAATCGTGGCAACACTTATAACTAAGACCCAGCTTGCGGAAATCTCCCTTAATGAAGTGGACGTGGCAAAAATTAAAATTGGGCAGAAAGCCACGCTTACTTTCGACGCTATCCCGGACCTGACTATTTCCGGCATTGTCGCAGACATTGATACTGTTGGCACAATTTCACAAGGAGTCGTAACTTATATTGTAAAAATAAGCTTTAGCGCCCAGGATGAAAGAGTGAAAACCGCAATGAGCGTATCGGCAGAAATCACCACAGACACAAGAGAAGGGGTGCTGGTCGTGCCGAATAGCGCTGTAAAATCCCAATCCGGAAAAAGTTATGTTGAGGCTTTTAATATGTCTCTTGCCCCATCCACGGACGAACTCGCCGGCTCTGTCTCTGAAATTCCTCCAGACAAAATTCCGGTAGAAATCGGCCTCTCTAATGACAGAGAAAGCGAGATAGTTTCCGGAATAAAAGAAGGCGATGAAATTATAATAAAAACAATACTGGGAGCGGCGGCCAAAGCGGTAGCGCCCAGTATTTTCGGCTCTCCTGCGACAGGAGGCAATAGAGGTACTCGAATTCAAACACGTTAAAATTAATGAGATGATAGAAATAAAAAATATTACAAAAACCTACAAGACGGGAGATATTGAGTTTAATGCTTTAAGTAATGTTTCTTTTAATATTACCGACGGAGAGTTTGTGGCCATCATGGGGCCTTCAGGGTCCGGCAAGTCAACTCTAATGCATATTTTAGGCGCACTTGATAGTCCGACCTCTGGAACATATTTTCTGGACAATCAAGATGTTTCTGCTTTGTCTGACGATAGATTGGCGGATATCAGAAGGGACAAAATCGGTTTTGTCTTTCAGTCTTTTAATCTTCTGCCAAGAACAACGGTGCTGCGGAATGTAATATTGCCCTTAGTGTATGCCGGTATACATGGTATAGAGAGGGAGAGAAGGGCCAGAAAAGCTCTCTTCGCCGTGGGTTTGGATGAAGGTCATTTTTTTCACCTTTCCAATCAAATTTCCGGTGGGCAAATTCAGCGTGTGGCAATAGCCCGAGCGCTTGTTAATAATCCATCGCTTATTTTAGCGGACGAACCTACGGGAAATCTGGATTCCAAAACAGGAGAAATCGTTATCGGCACATTAGAGCGTTTAAATAAAGAACTGAACCGCACGATAATTCTGATTACCCATGAAAAAGAAATAGCCGAACATGCTGATAGAATTCTTTTTATAAAAGACGGAAAACTGGTTGAAGACAGAACAAACCATACAAAAAGAAGCGTCGCGCTTTAATGGACGATTGCGCGACATGATTTCGTAAAATCAAATGAAAATAATAGATATAATAAATGAAACATATAGTTCCCTCTCCGCTAATCTTGTGCGGTCAAGCCTGACAATGCTGGGTATTGTGATAGGCATCGCCTCCGTCATTGCCATGATTTCCATCGGTAATGGCGCTAAAGCATCCATCCAATCAAGTATTGAAGGCCTCGGTTCAAATCTCCTGACAATTCTGCCGGGAGTGGTACAGCCAGGACGAGGAATAGTTTCTTCCGGCCGCGGCGCGGCGCAAACCTTGGACAATGAGGACATTGAAATTATAAAATCGATTAACGGAGTTGCGGCTGTTTCTCCTGAAGTTTCCCGAAGATTCCAAGTTGTTGCTATGGGTAACAACACCAATACCACCATAACTGGCGCTACGCCGGATTATCTTAATGTGCATAATATCATAATTGGTGAGGGTTCGTTTATAACCGAGAGTAACCAAAGAGGCATAGGCAGGCAAGCGGTTTTGGGTGCAATGGTTGCGACTGATTTATTCGCGGACGAAGATCCACTT
>MFUY01000030.1:7918-34930 GCA_001787035.1 Candidatus Nomurabacteria bacterium RIFCSPLOWO2_01_FULL_41_12 | reverse complement strand
CTTTTAATATCATCGGGGTACTCGTTGCAAAAGGCGGAGCCGGATTCTCCGGACCAGATGATATGATATTTGTTCCCCTCTCCACTATGCAAAAAATCCTCTCGGGGGTGGATTATCTCTCCATGATGGCTGTCTCGGTAGCCGACAAAAATCAAATGGGTTATGTTAAAGAATTGGCAATCAATGCACTTTTGGATAAACATCGCGTAGATGAAGCGGACTTCTCAATAATTTCACAGGAAGATATTTTGGGCACATTAACTACAGTAATAGACACCTTCACTCTTTTCTTGGCTGCTATTGCCTCAATTTCACTTTTAGTCGGAGGCATAGGCATTATGAATATGATGCTCACAACCGTAACTGAACGAACTCGCGAAATCGGCTTAAGGAAAGCAATCGGGGCAAAAAGGAAAGACATAAATTTACAATTTCTATCCGAAGCCGTAACTCTCACATTTATCGGAGGAATTCTGGGAATTATATTAGGGTGGCTTATATCCTTCGCGGTAACGTCCTCTGGTATAGTTGCTACGCAAGTTTCTTTGTCCTCCGTACTACTGGCCTTCGGCGTATCAGCCAGTATCGGAATTATTTTCGGCTATTATCCGGCTCGCCGAGCCGCTATGCTCAACCCAATTGATGCGCTCCGATATGAATAATTACCCAATGCGGATCAATAAATACTTAGCTTTTAAAAAAATCTCCACCAGGCGAGGCGCAGACGAACTCATAAAAGATAAAAAGGTTTTTATTAATGGAAAGTTGGCAGTCTTGGGAAGTAAAGTTAGCGTGACAGATAAAGTAGAAATAGGGGGCGCAAAACAAAAAGAATACTTATATTACGCTTACAATAAACCTATTGGGATAGAAACAAATTCTCCGCGAGAAGACCTTTTCCCTTTAGGAAGGTTAGATAAAAATTCGCATGGGCTCTTAATATTGACCAATGACGGGCGAATCACGGATACTCTTTTAAATCCTAAATATTTTCATGAAAAAGAATACATAGTCAGAACTTCAAATAAATTGCGCTCCAGTTTTAAAAAGAAAATGGAAGCTGGGGTAAATATTGAAGGTTATCTAACAAAAAAATGTAAGGTGAAAATTTTAACTGACTTTGCATTTCGTGTAATATTAACCGAAGGCAAGAAACATCAGATTCGCAGAATGTGCTCCGCTCTTTTCCAGGAAGTTGCAGACTTGAAGCGTGAGAGAATTATGAATATAAAATTAGGCACCCTTAAACCTAATACCTTACGGATAATAAAAGATGAAGAATTGGTTGCTTTTCTTGAGTCCTTGGGGTTGACAAAATAGGCGGTATTGTGCTACGCTTGTGGGACAAAGTAGGTGCGAAAAGAGTCGATTTCTAAAGTACACCCCCACACTTATCTTTTGATTGCACTGAAGGTGCGTTTATAAAACTATCAAAAAATAAGTGTGGGGGTAAACCCATTTGTATTTAACAACTTAATTAAAAAATCAAATCAATGACTGGTACAATAAAAAGGCTCACTGATAAAGGTTTCGGCTTCATTACAGCGGAAGGGCTTGCGAAGGATTTATTCTTTCACAGCAATTCTCTGGTAGGCGTATCTTTTGACGAGCTCAAAGAAGGTGATTCTGTTTCTTTTGAAACAGAGGAATCACCAAAAGGATTGAATGCTACGAACGTACAACGCGCGTAATATTCTCTTCAGGAAAATCGCTCCATTCGGGGCGATTTTTTTGTGCTTAAAATTTAAAATTAATAATTCAAAATTCTTTGGAGAAATTGTCGTGTACGTTCTTGTTTTGGATCACGAAAAAGGTCATCGGGCTTTCCTTGCTCGATTATAATTCCCTTATCCATAAAAATTACTTCATCAGCAACATCTCTCGCAAAGCCCATTTCGTGAGTAACTAAAAGAATTGTACGTTTATGTTCCGCGACAATTTCTCTTACCACATTTAGCACTTCTCCAACAAGTTCAGGGTCAAGTGCAGAGGTAATCTCATCAAGTAGTAAAATTTCCGGTTCCATTGCCAACGCACGGGCAATAGCCACTCTTTGTTGCTGTCCACCGGAAAGTCGAGATGGATACTCATTCGCTTTATCTGCTAAACCAACGCGCTTTAAAAAAATTTTTGCCTTTTCCGTGGCTTCAGATCGTGATAATCCTCGTACCAGCATTGGAGCTTCAATCAAATTCTCAATAACGGTTTTGTGTGGCCAAAGATTAAATTGTTGGAAAACCATCCCGACTTTCTCACGTAGAACCCGAATATTAAAATTGGTGGGTTTATTTATGATAGAAAAGCCATTCATTTCAATTTTACCATCGTCTATACGCGCAAGGAGATTTAAGCAGCGTAAAAGTGTTGTTTTCCCGGAACCGCTTGGACCAATGATGGCTAAAACTCGTCCAACCGGAACATCAAAAGAAATGTTCTTAAGAACTTCGAGCGTCCCAAACTTTTTTGATATATTTTGTATACTAATGGCTGATTTCATAATTCATTCCAAAAATTGGTTTATCCGCTTTGGCGAGCCTGCGCTCAAACCATCTTGAAAGATAGACAAGGGGTAAAATGATAATTAGGTAAACTACGGCAACGACCGTATAAATTTCCAAAGGTCGAAATGTCTCGCTAATTAAAATGTTTGAACGATGTAAAATTTCATTCACAGCGATAATGGAGGCAAGTGATGAATTTTTAAGTTCGGTAATGTAAAGACCCATAAGATTAGGAATCATATTACGAACTGCCTGCGGCATAACAATTTTTGCCGTAACTTGTCGAGATGTCATACCCAATGCCAATCCCGATTCAGACTGACTCTGTGGTATTGACTCTAACCCTGCTCGCACTGTTTCCGCTACGAATGCCGACAGATTCATTGATAAAGCAACTACGGCAGCGACGAAAGCTGAAATTCGCCAGTCAAACAAAATCGGGATAACATAAAAAATCCAAATTAAAAGAACAAGAATTGGTATGGCTCGAAAAATCTCAATATAAACTTTTGCAATAAATGAAAACATAGGATTACGAGATTTTTTGAGAAATGCTAACGCAGCCCCCAACACAGTACCGAGAATCACAGCAAAAAATGTTAACTCAATTGTGACTAACGCCCCTTGTACGAAAACGATTTTATACGACGAAATTATGTGCCAATTCCAATTATACATAAATGATTATTAGCGAACTTTATACTCTTTGACTTCGTGAAGCCAATGAGAATTGTATTTACGCTCAAGTTGTTGGAGTGTTCCTTGTGTTTCAAGGAACTGTAAAGAACCTTCTAGAAAGTGAAGCCATGCGGTATCATTTTGTCTTACGGCCCAACCGACAGGATTTAAGCCAAAAGAATTATTTTTAAACAGGTCAATAACTTCGAGATGCGCTTTAGCATACAAAGCGATGCTGTTAGCGTCAGCTATAGCAACATCCGCACGCCCTGCTGATACCTCCACCGCAAATCGTGATAAGTCGGATGACCCGACATCAATTTGATTTACTTTTGCGTTTTTAAAATTTTCTTTTACATAGATATCACCCGATTCGCCGGTGGCAACCGCCACAGTGATATTGGGTTTATCAAATTCAAAAATGTCTTTTACATTTTGAAATCTAGTATCGTCCCTACGGACAATCGCGCTTTCACCAACAAAAAACAAAGGTGGTCGTGTAAATGCAACAGACATTGAGCGGGGAATGTTTGCAAAGAAGTCTGCAACCACAACATCGCAACGACGTGATTGAAGTTCGGCGGCACCATTTCCATAGGTTGTTTCAGTAACATTCATTTTTACATTCATACGTTCCGTGATCATTTTCATTGCGTCGTACATATGACCAGAAAGTTCTCTGGTTTTCGCATCTTTCATAACATAAGGTGGATTCACAATAACACAAACATCAACACTCTCGTTTTTTTGTATTCGAGCAAGTGTTTCATCTCCGCCCCGCTGTTCGCCACGATTCATCCCTAAAATAGTAACGATAACTACAATAATACCGAGGGCAATTACAATATAAGATTTATTGTTTTCCATATCAGATATTGTATCATTATTATTATTTATTGTCAAATAAAGAATGGCAAAAATATCCTTATTTTACAAGGAAAAATAAAATATTTAGTAAAAAGTGTTGACAAATTTTCAACAAATATGATAGAATATGGATATGTTAGAGAAAGTATTAAATCAATTAGGACTCGGAAATAAGGAGCAAATAATTTATAAGCTTATTTTGGAATACGGGAAAATAGCCCCTGCTCTCTTGGCGCGTCTAGCAAAAATAAACAGAACCACGGTCTATAGTGTTGCAAATGAGTTAAAATTAAAAGGACTAATAGAAGAAGACTTGGGCGGTAAAACTCTTTACTATATTCCTGTGAGAGTTCAAGGTCTCGAAAAAATAATTGTAGAAGAAAACCAAAAAGTGAAAGATAAAGAGAACTCTATTCGTGAACTGCAAGAAATATTAAAAAACACCCCCGAATCAAAAACTTACTCTGTGCCGAAAATAAGATTTATAGATGAAGCTGATCTCGAACAATATTTATATGAAGCAACTACGAGGTGGTACGAGAGTATGCTTACTACCGATGCAACGTGGTTTGGTTTTCAAGATCACACCTTTGTGGAAAAATTTGAAAAATGGATTGATTGGAGTTGGGATAGAGCACCTCAGCCAATTAAACTAAAACTGCTTACTAATGAGTCTGATATAGAAGAGAAGATGAAAAGTAAAAAATATAGCGACCGAAGAATGCTTAAATTCTGGGACAATAATAGATTTACCGGCACGCAATGGATAGGAGGCTCATATATCGTTTTAGTTGTAACCAAACAAAGACCTTACTATCTTGTAGAAATTCACGACTCTGTTATGGCACACAATATGCGTGAAGTTTTTAAAACTATTTGGGATAAAAGCTAAGAAAATATTTTTTTAATTTGCTATTTATTATTGACTAAATTCCTCTCCCTTGGCCCATTTCTTTAAAATTTCATAGTCTGCCTCTCCGCAAATCCACTTTTTAGTTTCCATATTATAGAAAAAGGGCACTCCCCCACACATATCTTTATCTAGTTCTAATAAGCGCTTTTCATTTTCTTCATTATGCCAGACTTCCAAGCTCTCAATCTTTATCCCCTCTTCTTTCTCTAGGCGCTCCACCTGCCTATGCATCCGCACGCAGTGCGGGCATTCAGTTCCGTAAAATTCTAATAAGTGGCTCATGATTACTTAGTTAATTTGGACAAGCGAGACTTTTTGCGGGCAGCATTGTTCTTTTTTATGACACCTTTTTGCGCTGCTTTATCTATGGCCTTAAAAGCGCCCGGGAGCATCTTGAGAGCTTCTTTTTTGTCTGTCTTAGCAATCTTTTCAACTTTCTTTATTATTTCTTTCATCACTTTCTTCCTGGCATCGTTAAAAGCCTTCTTGCGAAGTGAGCCGCGGACTGCTTTTTTAGCTGATTGCGTTATTGGCATAAAGACAATCTAACAGAAAAGCCTAAAAAGGGCAACTTAGAACTCGTCTGAATTAAAAACACACCGTTTACAAAGGGGTTTCCAAAGTAATACGGTGCATGATTGCAAACTATTTACCGAGCCTTCACGCCGTGTTTAGCGGCATGAAGGCTCAAGAGATGGGAAACAACTACTCAGACACCTCGTTGAAAACGAGAACAGCGCTGGTCTCATTGAGGCCGTGCTTGGCCAGAACCGATCGCGACCAGGGACCGCCGGGGTACGCGAAGACGGCCATCTCCGTCGCCTCTTCCTCGGTATTCTCGCCGAAGGAAACACACCAGTATCCTCGCGGCACTCGGTTGACCTTCTCGGCGAAGACGGCCTTGACGCCTGGTTCTCCGACGAGCACTGCCTCTTCTCTTTCGAGAAAAGACAGGCATTCCTGGAAGGTCGCGTCTGAGGTCACTAGGCTAAACGCACGGACGCTCAGCTTCCGCCCGTCGACACTGACAACGCCGAGATAAGCGAGCAGACTGAACTCGGCGGGGACTCGGGTGGGGGTCGGTCTGAACTTTTCGGAATCGTCGACGATCGCCTGGAGTACATCCATCACTCTTTCCGAACCAAGATACGATGTCGTGGTGATGAGCGAGTACCACAGCCACAGGAGCTCTGCGTAGACATTCTTGACATGATCGAGACGCGGCAGTTCACCAACGAGTTGGCGGAGGGCTTTCACGACCTTGTGCGGATCACGAGTTCCGTCCATGATCATCTTGCCGATCATGAACCAGAGTTTCTGGATCCGTCCATACACTTCGTGCACGTTGACGCTGGTGTCGTTACTCACGACTTTTCCCCCTTGAAAAAGCATTCACCCGTTACTCACAGGTATATTCCAGACACTGCCGGACCAGTTGCGAGGACACCCTCGCCTTTCCATTTATGATTAGAGCAGAATTAGTGCTATCTGTCAATCAGGAATAAATATAAGTATTGCTGTACAATAAAGCTATGATTGGTAGCATAAGGGGAAAAATAACATTAAAAACAGAGAAATTCCTAATAGTTGAGACAAACGGGGTCGGCTATAAAGTAAACATCTCTCCCGACACATTATCTAAAATGAAAAAAGATTCAGAAGTTTTTCTTTTTATTCATACGCATGTGCGGGAAGACACTTTGGATTTATATGGATTTTTGGAACGACAAGAATTGGAATTCTTTGAAATGCTCATAAATATCTCCGGCATCGGGCCGAAAGGAGCGCTCGCAATTTTGGGTGTCGCGTCAATTGAAACACTCCGAAAAGCCATCGGTACGGGTGACACGAGTTACCTCACGAAAGTTTCCGGTATTGGTAAAAAAACTGCCGAGAAAATTGTGATTGAATTGCGGGATAAAATGGGAACGGAATTAAAAGGCAGTTCTCTGCAGGGAGAGCTTGATGCTCTAGAGGCACTCAAATCTCTGGGCTATTCTCAAAATGAAGCGCGTGAAGCATTAAAAAAAGTTCCCCTCGGCCATAGCCGTACGGGCGAGGCTACCGAATTAGACATAAATAAAAAAATCCGTGAGGCATTAAAAATTTTAGGAGGCCATGCTAAAGGCAGGTAAAAAAATGCCGGAATTGCCAGAAGTTGAGACAACAGTAAAAGGCCTAAGAAAAACAATCGTGGGCCTAAAAATAAAAGATGTTTGGACCGATTTATCTACAAAAGATAAGCGTCAAAAGGAAACGGTGGCCAATCCGAAATTCTTCACTGTTTTCAGAAAAGAAGTTTCTGGCAAAAAAATACTTTCAGTAGAAAGACGGGCGAAAAATATTTTGATAAACATATCAGGTGGCAGAACTATTTTAATCCACTTGAAAATGACCGGGCATCTGCTTTACGGAGAATATAAAAAGGATCCCGTAAATCGTTTTATTCATTTTGCAATTACTTTCACCAATAGAGAGAAATTATATTTTTCAGATATGAGAAAATTCGGCAAAATAACCTTACTGGACACGAAAACTGCTCACGACACGAAACATCTAAATAATATCGGCCCAGAACCATTGGAAAAAATGTTTAATTTAAAGATGTTTAAAGAACGCTTAAGTAAAAAACGCGGTGGCAAGACAAAGACAGTCTTGATGGACCAAAGCATAATTGCCGGCATCGGTAACATCTATTCCGATGAAATACTCTGGCGCGCAGGAGTTAACCCGGAGAGAAAAGTTTCAAAATTAAGAGAAATAGAAATTAAGCTGATGTTTAAAGCAATCAAAAAAATTTTATCAAAAGGCATAGATTTTGGTGGAGACTCAATGTCCGACTACCGCAACATCCACGGCTTGCCCGGGCGTTTCCAGCTACACCATCAAGCTTACCAGCGCACCGGGGAAAAATGCCGGAAACCTAAATGCAAAGGTATAATTCTGCGCAAAGTCATCAACGACCGCAGCGCCCACTTTTGTTCTATACATCAGAAATAAATTATATGCAGAATTTCTCTATCGTAAGCTGGAATGTTCAAAGAAAACTTAATTTAACCGGGCGTACTTCTATTAAAAAGCTACGAAATCATTTAGAGGGTTTTTCGGCTGAAATTATTGTACTACAGGAAATGTGTGATGCAAAAGAAGTATTGGAAGGCATTGAAAAAATAAATTCTTGTAACGTTTTTATTCCTACTATTAATAAAACGGTCGATAACGGAATCAAGGGTTATAATTATAATGTAATTATTAGCAAGTATCCGATCCTAAAAGCTGATGAGATTATTTTCCCGAATTGGAATGAGAAAATTAAACTACAAAATTGTACAAAGGTAGACATACAGCTAGATAATAAAGTTTTAAGAATTTATAATTGCCAACTTGCAATTGTTAAAGCAGGAATAGAAACTCGCTTAGGACAATTAAAACACATACTGTTTGACGCTCAAAGTCACAATGGTCCAATTATTATTTGCGGAGATATGAATGCTACGATTCCAAAAGTGGGATGGAATAGAATAATTATAAAACTATGGCATCAAGAGCCACAGAAAGAAATGTTCATTGATGGTAAATTTATTGATTATGACGAGAGAGAATTGTTTAATCAAACTATTAATCAATATGGTTTCAAAGAATCCCTGGATTTATATACGCCCACCTGGTCGCCCTTTAAATCTAAAATTTGGGAATTGTTCAAGCTTAAATTAGATTGGTTTATTGTTAAAGACATAAAAGTAGTTGATATTAAATTAGGAGAATATATTTCAGACCATAAATCCATAAAAGCTAAATTAGGAATCTGAAGTCTTAATCTATTATATATGATATGTTAAGAAATTTAGATTTTTAGTATAGCAAACAAAGCAACGCCGAGCGCCACGGAAACATTTAGGGATTCTTTCTTGCCGCGCATTGGAATCTCGGCGATTATATCGCATTTTTGCAGGATATTTTTGGGGATGCCGGAAACTTCCGTGCCGACAATAAAAGCATTTCTGTTTTTTAATTTCACTTTTTTGTAATCAACAGATTTTTTATCCTGCTCAATAGCTACAATAAAAAATCCCTCTTTCTTTAATTTTGTAATTAGTGGAAAAATGCTTTTCTTCTGTTCCCATAGCACAAATTCCTCCGCGCCGAGCGCGGACTTTGCCAAATCCTTTCTTTTCCTGCCAAACCTATCCAGCGGCGCCGGACTATAGCCCGTCAGATAAATTTTATTTACCCCGGCCGCATCCGCGGTGCGAAACATCGCGCCGACATTCTCTACGCTTCGGATATTGTGTAGGATTAAGATGTTTTCCCTTGGTCCGCCGAAGCCTTGGCGAAGGAGACTTTGTTTCATATTGTTTAGTACACTTCCTTTTGATAACATTCTTTACAATAAATTTTCTCCGGCCTGTTTGGCGCATACATTGTCTCAAATGCATTAGTACACTTCCCATCATGGTCATGATTTGACAATTCACACATGCACTCCCGCTCATAAAAATGAAAAGGATTTTTCCAGACCAAACGCTGATGATACCGGCAATTGGGGCAATATCTCGGTATTGGCAGATTCATTTGCCTGTAGAATGATAATTCGTCGGGCAATATTCTATACGCCGAGGTGCATTGAGTTTCTATTTGACCTTGATTTGGGCATTCAATAATCTCATCGCAGATTGAGTCTTTTACATCTTTAATGTCATCAGGTAATTGCCTACTTTTAAAAGTAGAAGCATAAGATTTAGTTTCCAAGTCTTTCCATTTATAACCCGAAGAAAGTACTCTCTCCCTTGTCATTGGGTATTCCTCAAAGGCAATCGTTTCATTATAGGCAAAAGAAGAAAGCTCTGTCGGGAAATATTCGCCAAAAGTGTATTTTCGGCCAATTTTGTCTATATAAGGTATTTCATCCATATGCTTGATTATTTTAGGCACTAAATTCTCATATTCCTCTTTAGAATACTGCCTGTTAAAGATGCAATACTGCTTTTTATCCAAACTTACGCAGCCAAAGCAATCTGAACAAGTTCTGCAGCCATAGCAATAAAACAAATTCCTGCTCCCTCCACCGCAGCTAAAAGATAAAACTATTCGGCTACCTCCTCTGCCTCCAGACGTAAACTCATAACATTCTTCAAGTCTACCGGCCAGGATCAAATCTTGAGAATCTCGAAGGCTACTTACCCCTAAAAATATATTTTTTACATTCTCCGAATCTACTAGGGCATAACAATGATAGGCATTCTTTGAATTTTCTATAAAATCTCCCACCGTATTTACGGAATTTTTAATGTGCGCATACTTATGAATTGCTTTTTTCGCCATATCAGCAAATTCTTCTTTAGCTCGCAGTTGTCCTTCATATTTCCCAAGACTAAGTGCTGTAATGGCTTTTTGGTATTCTTCCTTTGATAATTGCTTATTTCTAAACGCATAACTCTTATTTCGAAGGTTTGAAGACATGGAGCAGTTTAAACAGTTTGAACAATCGTAAAGAAAATGTGATTCAATGCATTGGTCACTTTCAATTAAAAAAGATGAATTGTAGTTTCCAATAGCTTGGACAAGTTCATAGCCTCGGTCATTATCTTGAACAATCAACGAATCAAGGCAATTCTTATTATTTCTCAAAAAACATCTGGAATACTTAATATTCTCAGAGTCGCCAACAGTAAGAAAAGAAAGGTATACATTTTTGCAACGGAAACAAAAATTGGCATATTCACATCCTTCTCCGTTTTTCTCATTTTGTTCCAGGGCTCTATGGGGAGTTAAATTTTTTAAATCTTGAAACTGCTCAAAAAAGTTTCGGGAAAAATCATAGTCTCTTTCATAATCTCGGCCATCCCAATCGTCTTTTATGTGGCACTTTACGCACCAAACAGGAAACGGTGCTTCCGTATCATACATTGATATGGTAGGAGCCTGGCAGCGACCACAAACTCTTTTGTAAAGTGAACGTTCGTTAAGAAAGGTAAGCTTGCGTATGAATCTGCAGTTGGAACACCAAGAAGGTGGAGGAACTCCTAATTTTTTATAAAATGAAAAATCTTCGGGTTCAATGGTGAAGCCTTTCTCGCAGTTTTTACATATCCTGCTTTCGGAGTTCATATTCTTATATTATGCTTTTTAGGCCCTAAATCAAATGCCTTCAAGCCGCAGCTTGCCCCTGCTCAAGTTGTTCACGATATCTCCTTAAAATTTGTACTATTACGTCATGCACTACCTTGGATGGTCCTGACGTAAATATCACACCCTGACCATTTTTTTCATTATATCTGCGCATAATTTCGTCAAGCGCCACTTCAAGTACACCCGCCTCAGCTCCTATGAATTTTTGATACTGTGGATTTTTAATAAATGCTGATACTTTATAAAAATTAGCATCACGAAAAAGATAATCGTTGGGAGATGGAATTTGAATATCTTTAAAACCACGCCCGCTGCCGTCATGAAGCTGAAACTCTACATCCCTTAGGCCTTTATAAAAACTATCAAAATGCATCTCACGGGTAAGATTTTGTCCAGGATTTTGTGGGTCGTGCTCTGCTTTTTCTTGTGCAAGCTTTACAGCTTTTTCAAAAAGTTCGCTGTTCATTTCGTCTTTCGCGTCACCTAGCTGACTTCCGGTTACCTCTAGCCTCCCATTCTCTACGACGTGAGCACCCTCTTTTACAAGCTCGGCGTCATTCATAATCCTATTTTCACCATCATTTAATATTCTTTTTTCTGGTATTCCATGAAATCCCATATATTTTGTAATTATATCTTATAATAAAGATTGCTTGAATAGTATACATCGCGCCCAAAATGATGCAAAAAAGTTATCCACTTAGCTCAAAAAGCTCTTATTCCTCATATTTTTATGATAACTGATAGCAAATCTATGCGCTTCGCTATTTGCTAAAAGAATTTCCTTCTTATATTTTAATGCAAATTCTTTATCACCCATAATAGCTTTTGCTTTATGTCTTTCATCTTTTACTACCGAGACAATTTCTATATTTAAACCCATTTTAACCAAAACAGCCTTAGCTATATTAATCTGTGCTTTACCCCCATCTACGACAATTAAGCCTGGATAAGCCCATTCTTTATGCGCCAGACGCCTCTCCAGCACTTCTTTTAACGCAGCTATATCGTTGGCTTTACTGTCACCTAAAACAGTCTTTCCGCCAAAGGCGGATCCGCCTCGGGCGGAAAATTTCTTATATTCACTTTTTACCACTTCCCCGTTCTCTACCACGGTCATTACACCAACCATATTTTTGCCCCCCATATGAGCAATGTCGTAAGCTTCGATACGAAAAACTTTATCAAGGACAGTCCTTTCTGGAATTCCTAAGGACTGTCCTTTTATTAATGCTACGTCATTTATGTGCTGTAATGCGAAAATCTGCCTTTTAGTCTCTCCTGCTTTTTCAAATTCATGTTCCCTGGAATAACCAATCATCTGTTTTTTTAGGTTCCTTAAGATTTGTCGCTTTTCCCCGGAAAAAAATAATTTTATATTCTTAATATTCTGTAAATACAACTTACGATCATTTAAATCCGGCGCTAAATTTATCTGTCTATAAAATTCCATATAATTTTTACTTTTGTCGTCCAAAAACGGAAAAATTCTACGGACAATTTTCATACCGCCTAGAAGCTGGGAATTACTCGGGAAGGGCCCAAATATTTTATTAAACACCAAGTGTTTAATATTATTTCCTCGGACAACAATTACTTTAGGCAACTTTTCCTTCGTTATGCAAACATAATTAAAGCTTTTGTCGGATTTTTCTTTGGTATTATATTTCGGCTGGTGCTTTTTAATGAGTTCCGCCTCCAGAATAAGCGCCTCGAGCACACTGTCGGTAATCTTCCATTTTATTTTGTCCGCTTTGAAAACCATATCCAGAATAATCGGCCCGCGTGTTTCTATCAGATCTTTGCCAAAATAGCTTTTTACTCTATCCCGCAATGATGTCGCTTTGCCGATATACAAAACTTCTTTACCCTTCAAAAAGAAATACACTCCGGGAGAATCGGGAAATTTTAATTTTTTAAATGCTACAATTTTCATAAAGTTGCTAAAAAATAATAAATATAACTTTTGGAGGGGTTTTGCAAGCGACGGCGAGCAAATTTCAGGATTTTTTAAGCTTCAAAAAATCTGTACCGGAAAAAGTTTATATTTATTATTTTCTTAGTGCCTTCCTTAAATATTTCCCCGTATAACTTTTAGTATTATTGGCTACTTCTTCCGGCGTACCTTTCGCTATGATGTTGCCCCCCGACACTCCTCCCTCTGGACCAATGTCTATAATGTAGTCCGAACTTTTCACAATATCAAGGTTATGCTCTATCAAAACGATAGTATTCCCTTTATTTACAAGCTTATTCAAGACCTCTAAAAGCTTATGCACATCATCATAATGCAAGCCCACGGTCGGCTCATCTAAAAGATAAATTGTCTTCTCCGTGTGTGGACGATAAAGCTCGCTTGACATTTTCACCCTTTGCGCTTCCCCGCCAGAGAGTGTGGTAGCTGATTGCCCCATCTCTAAATATCCGAGGCCCACATCCATCAATGTCTGCAGTCTGTCGGAAATTGCCGATATATCTTTAAAAAAAGTTAATCCCTCCTCCACTGTCATACGAAGCACTTCATAGATATTTTTTTTCTTATATTTCACGGTGAGAGTTTCTTTGTCAAAACGTTTACCATTACACACATCACAAGTCACATAAACTGTCGGCAAGAAATGCATCTCCACCGCTATCTCGCCATTACCCTCGCAAGCTTCACAGCGTCCGCCTTTCACATTAAAAGAAAACCTGTTTGCTTTCCAGCCGCGTAGCCGCGCATCCTCCGTCGTGGCAAAAAGGTCGCGAATATGAGTAAATGTTCCAGTATAGGTGGCGATGTTTGACCTGGGGGTCCTGCCGATAGGCGACTGATTAATCAGAATTGCGCGGGAGAGATATTCCGTCCCAGAGAAAGAAGAGCAGTTGAAAACTTTGGCGGTACGGTATTTGCGTTCTAGGCGCGCCTGCAGATTCTTATGAAGAATCTCATACATAAAAGAGCTCTTGCCACTTCCGGAGACGCCAGTGATAGTAGTCATTACGCCAAGTGGCACTTCTACATTCATGTTGTTTATATTAAAAATTTTTCCGCCGGTAATGCGAAGGCTTCCTTTAGACTGACGACGTTTTTTAGGAATTTCTATTTTCGTTTCGCCGCGTAGATAAGAAAGTGTACGGGAATTATTTGTATTCTTTTTGGCAGTCAAAAGATCTTCTAGATAATCGGAAACGATAACTTCTCCGCCGTGTACTCCGGCTTTCCGGCCGATATCTACAATATAGTCCGAGGCGTAAATCGTGTCTTCGTCGTGCTCCACAATTAAAATGCTATTGCCTAAGTCACGTAAATTCTGAAGTGTTCGAATCAAGCGGTCATTGTCCCTCTGGTGCAGTCCTATGGTGGGCTCATCTAGCACATAAAGAGCGCCAACTAATCGTGAGCCAAGTTGAGAAGCTAGACGAATACGCTGTGCCTCCCCTCCAGAGAGAGTATTTGCCTTGCGGGAGAGCTGTAAATAGTCCAGCCCCACATCCAGCATAAATTGGAGCCTAGCCTCTATCTCCCGCACCACCGGCACAGAGATTTCGCGCTCCTGTTCGGAGAGCTTTAAATTTTTAAAGAAATCATGCGCGTCTTTGATGGATAGCTGAGCAAGATCCAAAATATTCACTCGGCTCCTCAAGGACTGTCCTTGGACTCCCTTAAGGACAGTTCTTTTCCCGCTATCTTGCGCAGTCAAAAATACATTTAAGGCCTCTGGACGTAATCGTGCACCATTGCAAGCTTCACAAGGCTCATCTCCACCAAAATATTTCGTACCGAGACCGTTACAAGACGGACAAGCCCCATAAGGAGAATTGAAAGAAAAAAGTCGCGGCTCAACTTCCGGAAAAGAAAAACCATCGTTCTTGCAGGCAAATTTTGCAGACATCACAAATTCCGAAGCAGAAGTTGCTTTTTTGAATGGTCTGGCCGGGGTGTGGGGCCCCGGAGAACCGAGGACCTGAGAAAAAGCAGACTTCCGCGTAGGATCCTCAAACGAAATGACCACTAGCCCGTCAGATTCAATGAGTGCTCGCTCAATAGCTTCGGCAAGGCGCATACGCAATTCTTCTTTTTTCAATCCATCAACTGTAAAGCTATCCACTAAAACATCAATATTATGAGCTTTGTATTTAGAGAGAATAATTTTTTCCCGAAGCTTTTTTATCGTTCCGTCTAATCTAACTTCAGAAAAACCTTTGCCGAGTAAATCATAAAGCAATTGATAATACTCCCCTTTTCTCCCACGCACAACCGGAGAAAAAATACTTATTTCTGTCTTAGAATCTTGGGAAGAAAAATTCCGAATGGTGTGGGTCCCACCCCGCACTCGGGGAAGGGTCAAGCCAGAGAAATTTTTCTTGCCAAGATTCTCCAAAACAAAATTCAAAATTTCTTCATTACTAAGTTTTTTAATTTCTTCCCCGCATAAAGGGCAATGCGGATGCCCGATGCGCGCGTACATTACGCGCAAATAATCATAAATCTCCGTAATAGTCGCTACCGTGGAGCGCGGATTGTTAGAACGGGATTTCTGGTCAATGGAAATTGCCGGCGACAAGCCTGTGATTTCATCCACATCTGGCTTCGGCATTTGATTTAAAAACTGGCGCGCGTAGGAAGACAGAGACTCCACATACCTCCTCTGCCCTTCGGCAAAAATAGTATCAAAAGCAAGTGAACTTTTACCGCTCCCTGATACACCGGTAATCACCACCATTTTATTCCGTGGCATTTCAACGTCTATATTCTTTAAATTATGGGTCCGAGCCCCTTTTACTCTTATTTTATCTGCCCCGTATGAAGCTTGCTTTCGTTCGGGGTCTATGTTTTGCTCTGTTTTCATTTGATTTTTACCGTATAACGCAACCACACCCCGCTATGCTCATAGGGGGTGTGTATCTATATTAAACTAATAAGAGTATAGCAGAAAAATAGGAAAAGAATAGTATTTTTTATATAATTCAATAATGCAAATTTTTTACGGGATAACTCAACGTATTGTATGGCTTGTGACATTTATTTGTATGCGAATCTTTTATAAATTCTCTGTCACTGGAAAAAAAAATTTGAAAGATATCTCCACCCCGCTTTTAGTAATCTCAAACCATAAAAGTTACTGGGATTCCATGATTCTGGGAACTCTTTTCCCTTTCTTTTCTAATAAATATCTACCACTCGGATTCATGGCAGGAGATAAATTTTTTCTTAATCCATTTTATAATTTCTTCTTAACTACCACCGGTGTATGTCACGCCAATAAAGGAAAAGGGTTGGACACGTCATTAAAAGATTTCCGATCAATACTTCTAAACAAAGGAGTGGTGATAATTTTCCCATATGGAAAAATGGTTTCGGATGATAATGCGCGCCCTGTACCGGGCCGAGGAGCATCTACTCTTGTGCAGGAATTTAATAATCTCACTATATTGCCTATATTTTTACAAACAGTGGGCAAAATCAAATTTAGTGCATTCCTATTCGGAAAGAAAAAAATGAGTGTTATTGTTGGAAATCCTTATAAAATTACCGATGCCCGCAATAAGAATATAGATGAAATATCAGCCATTTTGGTCAATAGTTTTCACATTCTCAATAAAAAGTAATAATCTACGTGAATTTTCTAAACCATTACAACATCTTTTAAGTAAGTTTGAATTATAGGTTTTATCTCACTATTAAGCATTTTTTCCCATTCAATTTTAGAATAGTGAGTAGTTAAAGTATTCACTACGGCTTCTTCATCCCCTATTTTAAAATATTCTAATAATGACTGTTCTTCTCTTTTATCTAATCTACTCTGGCTTGTAGCGATCAAAGCTAATAAAATCAGGCCTCTAAATTCAGTTTCAAATTTCTCTATCACCTGCTCATCAAGACCCTGTGTTTTTAAAAGTGAATTAAATAATTTAATCATTTTACTTTTTCTATATTAATCTGTTTAATAGCCATGATTTGAAAAGCCACAATATTGTCCCATATAAAACTTATTAAGAGGTCAGAGTCCTTTAGGTTTTTTAAACCAACTTCCCTGGCAGTATCAATTACAGCTAAGAATTTAGAGATTTTTGGAAACCTTGAAAGGAATGAGGACTTGTAACGCTCAAGCCATGCACTATGGTGTTCAATTAATCTATCAAGTACTTCATTGACTGCCCCCTCTTGAGAAGTTGACTTAAATATAGGTTTTCCGTTTTCTATAACAATTGCAAATGTCCCAAATATCAAGTCACCCGTTTCCTTGCTTTCTCTATTTAAAAAATCTATTTCTTCGTCAGATAAATGAGAGAACCTGCCTACTCTGGGACGATTGCTAAAATCTTCAGATTCATCTCTTTCGTGTGCAATGCGGTAAGTGTAAATATATTCTTTATGTAAAGCATCCCGCAAACTTAGAGCGAGTAAATATTTTTGCTTAGCCCAATCCTCAAATCCTTCCGGAATTTTTGTGGTATTTTTAAAAGGAAGAATTATGCCCCCGGCACCGTCATTGTTTATGTCAAAATCTTTAAGTTGTGCCCTGTGTCGAGCTATCGTAAAGAGATTATTTAGGGTCAAGCGAGGTGTATCAGCTAATCCTGGTGTATCAGGAAGTTTCAAAGCATGAAAAGCACCTCGTGCAGATTTAACCAGAGCATCTGCTTCTTCGCGGGATTTTGGATAATCTTTTGCCCAATCTCCTTGAGTATCAATTGGAGCCTGTGTTTCAATACTTTTAGGTTCTAAATTCTGACGCATGATATTAACTTAATATAACACTTTATTATAAAAATACTATGAGAGGAATCAAATAAAGCTTATTTGATTGAGTATATTATAAACTAATGTATGAAGTCTATTACTTTTTTAGCATCCTCAAGCCCTAAATTAAATGTTTGTTGAAGTACTAAGGGGTCTGTGGTTCTAGGCCTGGCTCGATTCTTAAAATTCGGATAAAGTAATAATATTCTTTCATCACTCAAGCATATTTGGATATCTTTTCTAATAAGATTTTCCCTGTTCATAAACATTTTATAAAGAGAAATGTTGTACGGATAAAGACCGGAAACGGTGCCTTCAAGAAAATTTTTAAGATAATGTCTAAAACCCCTTTTAATTGGTTCATTTAAAATCACTACTATCTTTCTGTCGTGATATTTGTCTAGTAAATATTCAATGCCTAACGGTTCTTTAATAGTAGCGTCAACATAACGTTTCCCATTAAGTATGGTTTCTTCAAAAGAATATGGTTTTACATTTATAGCTGCTTTTAATAAAGCTAAATTAGCATAATCCTTAAAAACTTTATACTCTGTCTCTCCCGTATCTATATCTAATACTTTTACATATAGACTTATGGGATGATTTTTAATCATATCTAAATCCAGGGGTTTTATGTTTTGTAAGATATTATATACGTAATCAACATTAACCACATTATGGAATTTTTCTTTTTCTATCTCTTTTATAAACCTGTTATAAAATAAATCGATCGTACCTCGAATTATATTAAAAGGAAATAAAAAGCCATGCCTTAAATCTTCCCAATAAATTGTAGATCCTATTTCAACCTTATCAGATAAAAGATACGCGGCATTAACGGATCCCGCCGACCCGCTATATATCGCTTCAATTGATTCTGTTAATAAAAGATCGTGCAAACCTTTTAAAACTCCGGCTCCATAAACTCCGGACATTGCTCCTCCTCCTAAATATAATATTATTTTTTTATTATTTTTCTTCATTAAATGATTTTAAAGCTTTAAAATAGCCTCACGACATTTTCCCGCTATTTCACTAGGGCTTTCTTTGGTAAAAAAAATGGGTTTTCCAAATTTAACTTGGGCCCACCCCCTTTTAGGCCATCTCATGTCTCTATGAAGAACCTCATCTATGCCGGAAATTTTAATGGGAATTACTGGAATTTTAAGTTCCTTAACAATAATACCAATACCAGACATAAATGGCAGAAGTTCTCCTGTCTTTGATCGGGTGCCTTCAGGAAAAATTAAAATATTTATTTTATTGTCGGCTAATTTACCCATGAAATTTAATGTTTCTCTAAAACCCTTCACTTGTGAAAGTGGAAAAAGATTCAAGAATAGACTTCCTGTGTCAAAAAATATGCGTCTCAGCAACTTTTTACCTTTTGAGCCATTTTCTGGAAAAAAGAATTCCTCAAAAGCTGCTGTGGCGGTCTTACTGCGCCACCTTCTTTTTAAAGCAAAATAAATAGAAGGATGATCACCAAAACTTATATGATTTGAGATGAATATTACTGGAGATGAAAGATTATTAAAAATACCATCCCCAACTACTTCAAGTTTTACATAATGTTTAAAAAGCGGGTAAGTAATTAAGGTATCTGAAATAAAACGAAGTGCCCGCGCCCAGGCGCTATTGGGCCAAAATCTGAGATGATTATTTACCTTATATTTTTCACGGTTAATAATAGTTTTGCGTAAAGTACTGACAGTAGTATTCTGATCAATCATATTATCATCCAAATCCATCTTGTATTCCAATTCAATAAAATTTACCAACTCTAGCCTGGTAATAGAAGTAAGGTCAAGATCACGCACAATTACCGAATCCTCTGCAATGGAGAGAAGAGGCTTATGTGTTACCATTGCAATAAGATTAATCAGCTTATCCCTTAAAATTTCTTCCGAATGACTAGATTGCTTTTCTTCTATTTCTTTTTTAATAAGAAATTTTTGAATTTTTAAGGTCGTAGTTTTCGGAAATTCAGGATAAGGCCATACGGAATAACTGGTAATGCGCTGTTCGGGGTCAAGTTGATTATTGGCCAACTGAATAACTTCTTCCGACTTATACTTTTCCTGTTCTAAAATAAGGGCAGCGTGAACTTCGTCCCCATTACCATGATCAACCCCAAGCACGCAAGATTCTTTAACCCCTATTATATTATTTAAAACATCCTCCACATCATCTGGAAAAACATTTATGCCCGCCCCTGTGACAATCATATCTTTCAATCGGCCTTTAATTTTTAAATATCCATCGGCGCCAAACTCCCCCAGATCTCCGGTCTTAAACCAACCATCTTTTGTAAAAACTTTATTGGTTGCTTCATCATTTTCATAATATCCTTTAAATATATTTTCTCCTTTAGCTAAAATTTCATTTTCTTCCAGCTTAATCTGGACTCCGGGCAAACACTTCCCGACAGTTCCTAATATTTGTTTATCTAGAACATTGGCAGTAAGAACAGGAGCTGTTTCGGTCAGTCCATATCCTTCTAAAACTTTAAAACCAATCTTTTGCCAAAATTTTCCAGTCTGAATGTTAAGCGCCGCTCCACCCGACACAAAGAATTTAAAATTCTTTCCGAATTTATTATGAATTAAAAATGACAACGGATGTAGAAGCCACGTAATATTTTTATTTTGAAACTCTCTTTCAATTGAAGTTTTAAGCAGTTGCAATAATCGTGGCACACAAACTGCAACATATACATCTTCTTTTTTAAATGCCTCAAAGATCGCAGAGGGTTTAAGTGTTCGTAAATAAATAACACTCCCGCCTAAATAAAGCGGACTTAAAAAACCGCAAGTTTGTTCAAACATATGGGAAAGCGGCAAAAGAGAGAGAAAATTATAAGATGAGTCTATAGAAATATGCGCAGTAACTTGTTTTAAATTGGTTATCAGGTTTTTATGAGAAAGCATGACACCTTTTGGGTCCCCTGTCGTGCCTGAAGTGTAGATTAATTCTACTAAAATAGATGATTGTATGTCATTTGAGTCAATTGAGCTTGGTTCTAAACCGGCAACCAAATACTCTAAATCCTCTATATTAATTGCTTTTTGGTCTTGAAAACGGTCAAATTTATACTGACTTTGAATTATTAATTTTGATTTTGTAAGTTCTAAAATTTTTTGAGCCCTGTCTTTTCCTGAAGCAAAGTCTATAGGAACAATTACAACACCGGAAATTATGGAACCAAAATAAGCAACTACCCACCAAGGACTATTGAGTGCCCAAATTATAACTTTATCTCCTTTAACAATTTCCTGACTCTTAAGCCAGCTGGCGAACTTTAAACTCATCTGAAATATTTCAAAATAAGAAAAAACAAATCGTCTAACGCCCGTCCGGTAAATAATAGCAGTTTTATCCCCTCTTCCCTTAAAACTTTTAAATAAATCTACCAGGGTTTCCATAGCCTAAAAAATTATTACTATTGCCGTTGCATACTCTCCGGCATAACTAATGCTAACTTCTGTTTTTTTATTATCAAGAGGTAATATGGTCTTTAGTAGCGGCTTACCTGAATCTTCATGCTCCAGCCAAACACTCAACCAATCTTCTTTGCGGCCCAATGCCTTAAAAAAGGCCTCTTTAGCGGCAAATATGCCCGCGAGTTCTTTGGGGGTCGACGAAAGTTCATCTATGGTAAAAATTTTTTCTAAATCCCCGTAAATTGTTTTTTGAAGGTCTGTAATTTTCACCAAATCAATTCCTATTTTCATAAAAGTATAAAAAATTCTCAAAATCTCATTGATGTAAAGACACTAAGCTGCTTTTTGATCTTGGGATTCTTCACTCTCGTATATTTTTATTTTTTCTAGTGGTAATTCCCCAAATTGTCTAACTGTATCTCTAATAGTATCTACTACAGCAATCTTCATCTGATCTGGGTCCTGATCAAGGGTATCTAGCCCTGTATCAGGTGGCCAAAGAACACCAATGTTAACCCCCTTGGCTTCTTTAAATTCTCTTACCATATCACGCATTCCGGCAGAAACTCGCTGAAATTTCCTGAATGTGCCAACACTTCCTGAATTAATAAGATCAGTGTCAGGAAGATGTTCAAGTAAACTGTCTGACGCTTTAAATTCTTCCAACTTCTTAAAAGGTGTATTAGGTATTACTAAAATAGAAAATTCCACATCAGGATCATCTGGTTTAAATTTATCAATTATTGTTTGTAATTCCATTTTACCAAAACTTCCGTCTTCCACCAGTTCCCCATTTACCATAGTACCGGGAGCACGAAATAATCTGACATTCATAGACCCTTTTACTGCGGCAATCATATCAGGTTTTCCAGATTCATTAACTGCCGTTTTCACATCAACTAATTTAGCTTTACCGCTATTTACTGGTGTTACAACTGCGTGAATCTCACATGGCTGATTCTTAATACGTTCTTGATTGAGTGCTTTTGGCCCTTCTCGCATAGCATCTTCCACTACACTAACATCCATTATTTGATCTAAGCGACCCGGTCTTACATCTAAGAATTTTTTTGTATTACATTCTTCATAATATATAGAAATACCCCGGTAAGTAGACTCCTTGCCATCAGCATAATAAATCTCATTATCCAGACCACAAGATGAACCTACTAGCGCCTTAAATATAGCTGGTGTAATTCCCATTTCGTGAAGCGCGGCAACCACTGCTCCTCCAGCTGGTCCTTTAAGCCCTCCTCCTAATTGATACATAACAACAACACGCTTTTTTCCCTTTCCTTCCGGATCGTCACGTTTGGACTTTAAAGCTTCAACAACTCGTTGCAGATCTGGATCCCATTCGCGTCGTTCTTGATCTAACATCCGATCAAAATCCCGATTTTCCATCTCCGCCCGCTCTTGCATGACATATTCCTTGCTGATTTTTTTGGGACGTTTAGGCTTGTCATTTTCTAATATATTTTTATCAACAATCCTTTCCCATCCCTTCCGCTTATTGTGCCTGTCAGCCATACCTTTAAAATGATTTTGATAAAAATCAAATTCTTCTTTCGAAGCTCCAGTTTCAGAAAGGTGAGAAAGTTCCTCTGAGGAGTATGCTTCCTTTCCTTTAGTTCCTCTCTTTTTAGCTAAAGCCGCATTGTGCGCCGCAAGTTGGGCTTTAGTGTCAGCTTTGTCCTTAGCTGTTATTTTAGGATCTTTAGAGTTTACCACCGAAACCAAGCCCCAAAATTCATTATAGTTTAATTCATAGGGTGAAAAATCTATGGGCTTAGAATTATCCTGACTCCGAGGTGTATTTATATTTGGTGGTCTTTCCATAATAATAATTATATCACAATGTTTAATTCTTATATGTTGTCTTTTTTATCTGATCTTGCTCTAAGCACACCGATCTCATCTCTCAATATTGCCGCAGTTTCAAAGTCCAGTTCTTTTACCGCCTTGTTCATTTCTTTCTCTTTTATTTTTATTATTTTCTCATAAGTCAACATCTCAATTTCTCGGTCTGAAAGGCGAGATTCTCCCAAGCCGGCAGGCTTGAAGGGTTTTGTTAATTCTTTTTTGTAAGCCTTCCTGAAAATTTCCAAATCAAGCGCCAGTTCTGCATTTACTACTTTCCCGTGTTCACTCTCCAGTTCCTCGGTAATGTCTTTAATATGCTTCATAATTGTCTTTGGAGTAATGCCATGCTTTTTATTGTAGGCAAGTTGGGTGTTGCGGCGACGGGCAGTTTCCTTTAAAGCGTAGTCCATCGCACCTGTTATAATATCTGCATAAAGAATAACTTTGCTCTCTGAATTACGCGCAGCACGACCTATCGTCTGAATAAGAGACGTTTCGGAACGCAAGAACCCTGCTTTATCAGCGTCTAATATGCCAATGAGCGCTACTTCCGGCAAATCAAGCCCCTCGCGAAGTAAATTCACCCCTACTAATACATCAAACCCCGAACCAAAGCCTTCGGCTTGGGACGGGGCAGGTTCTCCTTTTCCTCCATGCCTAAATTTGGTAAGTATCTTGATTCGGTCCATAGTTTTAATATCAGAATGCAAGTACTCAGCTTTAAACCCACGTTCTTTTAAATATGCAGTCAAATCTTCCGCCATCTTTTTTGTCAGCGTCGTCGCCAAGACTCGAAAACCTTTTTTAATTGTCTTTTCTGTTTCTATGATAAAGTCCTGAATTTGGCCAGGGTATTGAGGCGAAGGATCAGACTTTTGCGAATGGTCTGGTTGGGTCCGGGCCTGAGCAAAAGACTGCCCCCGAGCCGATACGGGTCTTACAATTGTCTCCGGATCTACCAGTCCGGTTGGGCGGATAATCTGTTCCACGATTTGCTCGCTCTCTTTTCTTTCAAAATCCGATGGGGTTGCGGATGTATAAATTACCTGCCCGATTCTCTCGCTAAACTCAGGATATTTTAAAGGTCTGTTATCCTTCGCTGAAGGTAGGCGAAAACCATATTCTACAAGGGTTTTCTTGCGAGAAGCATCTCCGGCATACATGCCATGTAATTGAGGCAGGGTAACATGCGACTCGTCAATAATAGTAAGAAAATTGGGCTTTGCCTGCCCGCCCTCCCGATTGGTCGGGAGCAGGCGGGGAAAATAAGACAAAAGTGTTTCCGGCGGTTCATCTTCTTTCTTTCCCGATAAGTGGCGTGAGTAATTTTCTATGCCACTACAATATCCTACTTCGCGCATCATCGCGAGATCATAATTAGTACGGCGCTTAATACGTTCAGCTTCTAACAATTTCCCTTCTTGCTCAAATTTTTTTAATTGGGTATTCAATTCTTTTTTAATTTCTACTAAAGCTTTTTTTTTCTTCACATCTTCGGTAATGAAATGCTTTGCGGGAAAAATAAACACATTATTTTCTTTGGAAATAATCTGTGAAGAAATAGGGTCTACTTTAATAATTTTAGAGATTTTTCCCCCTTCAAATTCCACCTGATACATTATCGTCTCTGAAATTGGCATAAATTCTACTCGCGCTCCAATAGAACGGAAAGTTCCAGGATTTAAATCCGCATTTGTACGTTCAAAGTGAATTTCAATCAATTTCTTCATTAAAGTTAACCTGTCCATCTTCGTCCCAACTTCTAACTTTAAATTAACCTTTTCATATTCCTCCGGAGAACCTAAACCATAAATGCAGGAGACTGATGCCACGATAATAACGTCAGGCCGGGTAAGTAGCGCTTGCGTAGAAGCATGACGAAGCATATCTATCTCTTTATTTATAGAAGCATCTTTTTCAATATAAGTATCGGATGCTGGCATATAAGCTTCCGGCTGATAATAATCGTAATAAGAAACAAAATAATGCACCGCCGCATCAGGAAAAAATCCCCTAAATTCTTGCGCCAGCTGGGCCGCCAGAGTTTTGTTATGCGCTATCACTAGTGTCGGTTTATTGTACTTTACTATCACATTCGCCATAGTAAAAGTCTTGCCAGTGCCTGTGGCGCCAAGCAATGTCTGCTTTTTCATTCCTTTTTCTAGCCCTTTAATAAGCTTTAAAATAGCCGCCGGCTGGTCTCCTGCCGGCTTGAAAGGGCTTTTTAGGTTAAAAAAAATTTTGTCTTTCATGAAAGATAAATTTGTGTGCGCCCGGTTGGGATCGAACCAACGACCTTATCCTTAAAAGGGATCTGCTCTACCGACTGAGCTACGGGCGCATATAAGAACGACCTACCAAAACAGCTACGGGTACATAGAAATAAAATATATATGAAATAAGGCTAAAAATCAAGATTCCTAGAAAGCTTCCAACAAAAACTGCTCAAAAGCGGCTTCGGCGTCAAGGCCAGCTTTTCTGGCTTCCGGTAAAAGAAAAGAGAGACGAGAGGCCGAACTCTTAAGTTCGGCCTCGGAGAACTTGCGGAAATCTTTTTTTATCAGCATATCTTTAACTTTCCAGAAAAGAACACCAATAAGCTCCTCCATCCCCACCCCGCGGTCTACCGCTTGGCGGAAATAAATCCAGAGATTTAATTTATCCTTTTGCCCAAACGCATTGGCTACCAGAAAATTGTTAAATTTTTCTGTCTGTGCTTTGGGTAATATAAAAATGTTTAACTCCGCGCGCGTCTTTTTAAAAATGTCCAGTATCATTTTATTCAATTTGCTTTCTAAGAAGACAAAAGAGTTTGGGGACTTGCTCATTGGTTTCAATTTCTCTAAAATAAAATCTCGATTTTCTTCATATTCAAGAATATTTTCAAATATTACCGCGCACTTTGAGAAAAAAAGTCCGGAGCCGGAATAAAGGCTCTCTATTTGAGTTTTGTTAAAGTCATTCCTATTGATAAAGAAAGTCTCTGTGCCGGAGGGTATAGACTTTAAAAATTTCTCATAAGCAAGAAGTTTATTCTTGGCATCATCACCAGCAAAAAGATAGATCATATTAAAACTTAACTAATTTCTTGTATTCCATGTAAGCCGCGCCGTATTTCTCTATAAGAATTTTGTCGTGTTTACTGATGAAAATAAATTTAGAAATAAAAAATGCAATAGTGGTCAACAAAACTATAAAAAACGAATTAGTAATAATTCCAAAACCAAGCATTAAGAAGAAAAGCCCCCACTGCGTGGGAATTCTAGTATAACAATACGGTCCGCGGCAGAAATGTTCTGTTTTTACTTCTGCCACTTTTCTAAAATCCCGTCCAGTTTTTTGCGCCCAAAGTATTATAATGGTAGCCAAGACTAAAAAAAGGAGCCCGAGTGGTACCATAATAGAGTCCGTAAAAATCTCTCCGCCAAAGGCGGATCCGCTTCGGGTGGAAAAAATAAGGTCGAGGCAAATACCGATTAAAAACAAGATGAAATAAATTGAGTATGAGTGCGCTAAAACTCCATGTATAGTGCCTGTATAAGAATTCTTAGTTTCCATCCTCTGATTGTAGCATAAAAGACTTTATTTTACCTCCCCAAAATTATCTCCATAGCCGGAATGCACCAAAAGCGGAATGTCCGTTTTGTAATGTAAATACGACCTCCCCAGCACACCCTCCATCGCATTTTTTATTATTCTATCAGCTTTTAATAATACCTGTTCCTCTACTTCATATACTAGCTCGTCGTGAATCTGGAGTACTAGATGTACTTTCCCCAGTAACCCTTCTTTTTTTAAATCCTCTTCCGCATACCTGATAGCTAGCTTGATGATATCCGCCGCGGTGCCCTGCATTGGCGCATTGGTAGCAGTCCGCTCTGCCATATTCTT
>MFUY01000030.1:7566-7888 GCA_001787035.1 Candidatus Nomurabacteria bacterium RIFCSPLOWO2_01_FULL_41_12 | reverse complement strand
AAATAAAGTTTCCGTGTGAGTATTCTCTGCGGCAAATTTTTTAACTCTCTCTAAATAATCTCGCACGCCAGAAAATTGATTAAAATAATTATCGTAAAACTTTTGCGCCTCTTCCCGCGTGTCACCGAGATTTTTCCGCAAGGCCGAAACCCCCATACCATAAATAATGCCGAAGTTGATCACTTTCGCCTGACGGCGCATTTCACTGTCCACTTTATCTAACGGCACACCAAAAACAAAAGAAGCCACTCCTGCATGAATATCTTTTTTCTCCCGAAAAATCTGTGTCATCTTTTCATCCTCTGAGAGCATTGCTGCTACT
>MFUY01000030.1:0-7525 GCA_001787035.1 Candidatus Nomurabacteria bacterium RIFCSPLOWO2_01_FULL_41_12 | reverse complement strand
ACCCTTGGAAGCGATAAATCCACTCCGGATTCTTTTACCCAGTTCACTCTTGATCGGTAAATTTTGCAAATTCGGATCCTGTGAAGAAAATCTGCCAGTCGTGGTGCCGTTTTGCAAAAATTTCGCATGCAGTCTGCCGTCTTGCCCTGCCATCTTGGGAATTACGTCAATATAAGTGGAAAGCAATTTTTGCAGTTCCCGATAAGCAAGTATTTCTTTGATTATCGGATTCTCTTCTTCCAGTTCTTCCAAGACTGAAACTTTAGTGGAAAAGGACCCGCTTGCGTTTTTCTTTTTTGCATTTTTCATACCCATTTTTTCAAAAAGCACTATGCCTAACTGCTTTGGTGAGTTGATATTAAATTCAGTACCGGCCATTTTATAAATTTTCTTTGTAAGCTTATCTAGTTCTGTATGATATTCTCGCCCTAAATTTTCAAAATATTTTTTATCTATCAATATTCCATAATCTTCCATCTCTTTCACTATATGCATTATCGGACGCTCTATTTCTTCATACACTTTTTCCAAATTCTGTTCTTTCAACTTTTCAAAAATATACTTGTGGGCTTCCGAAAAAGATTTCTTATTAGAAAAAACAAGAATATCCTCTAACTTTGGATTGGCAATGTCGGAATTGAGAAGCCATAGGGCAATGCTCGTTTCTTGCAACTTTTGGAGAGAAATTTGCGAAAGTAAAGTTTTCTCGGGTCCTCGGAACTCTCCGTCCCCTCCCCCAGCCAGACCAGCTCCAAAACTTTCTTTCTCAAATTTCTCCCCATTTCCAAAAAAGTTTTTCAGCCTCGCAAATAAAGACCGAAATTCAAATAGAACAAAAACCTGCTCAATTTTCCCCAGATCCGCAGTCTCCCAGAAAGTTTTAGGTGGTATTTTAAAATCTACCTTGGCATCAATCCTGATTTTCGCCAAAGTTTTTGAAAACAAAGCTTCTTCTTTATTATTTTTTATAAGCTCTATTATCCTTTGACTACAACCCGCTTTAACGAAAAGTTCCGGACTTTTTTGTATTTTTTTATAAATTTCTTCAACTGTGCCAAACGTAGCAACTAAAGTTGTGGCTGTCTTTTCCCCTATACCTTTAATACCAATAATATTATCCGAAGCATCACCTCTAAGCCCTTTATAATCAGGTAGCAGGACCGGCTTAAACCCGAAACGCGCTACAACCGCTTCTTCGTCGTATAAAATCGTATCATTAATGCCTTTCTTGAGTGTATAAATTTGCACTTTCTTACCATCTACCAGCTGCATCGTGTCCATGTCTCCTGAAGCAATAATTATCTTCAAATTTTTATCTTTTTTATATTTCTCCACAATTGTTCCCAATACATCATCCGCTTCAAAACCAGGACTATCATATATGGGTATATTAAAAGCCTCAAAAATTTTCCGGGAATTAATGAGCTGGACAATAAGAGCTTCGTCGGTCTTGGCTCGCTTGGCTTTGTATCCGTCATAAGCCTCGTGGCGGAAAGTCTTACCCGGCAAGTCATAACAAGCCGCGATATAGTCCGGTTTCAGATCAGAGATTATTTTCATAAGCATCGTTGACAAGCCATACAGTGCGCCGGTCGGCTCGCCCTTTGATGACAAAAACTCCGGCAATGCATGGTAAGCACGGTGTATAATGGCGTGAGCATCCAATAAAACTAAAGTTGTATTATGCTGATTATTTTCTTTAGACATTGTCTAAATTGTACCATTAAAGCTATACCCCCACACCTACTTTGAATAAAGTAGGTGTGGGGGTATACTTTATGTGTAATGTCGGATTTTGACGAAGAAAAACAAAATAAACAACTGAAAGATTTGTACAAACAAGAAGAAGAAGAGTTGGTGGCGGCTTTGGCAGAACAAAAATATGGCCTCCCTTATATTGACCTGTACCGCCTGGGCATAGACAATGAAGCATTAAGGGCAATACCGGAAGCAGAGGCCATTAAGATGAAAGTCGCGCCTTTTAAGCTCTTTGGGAAAAATATTTTTATAGCCGTGCGCGCACCAACTCCCGAATTGCTGGGAAATCTTAAAGAAAGTATGGAAAGACAGAATTTAGTTCCTGCTTTTTATATGGTCTCGAGCGCAAGTCTGGAGAAAGTCTGGGGCAGATATAAAGAAATTTCAATGGCCGAAAATTCAAAAGTCGGGGGTTTGGAAATTTCCGGGGAAGTCTTAAGAGATATTGCAAAAAATATCGAGTACATTCAAGATATCGAAAAACTGGTTGTGGAAGCACTGGAAGGAAATAAAATCCACAAAATTTCCCGCCTGCTTGAGATAATTCTAGCCGGCGCAATTGCCATTAAAGCTTCGGATGTGCATATAGAACCAGAAAAAGAGCGCGGACGCCTGCGCTTGCGATTGGACGGCGTGCTCCAAGACATAAATTTCTTTGGATTAGATGTATATCGACTGCTTAATTCACGCATCAAGCTCCTCTCGGGGATGAAATTAACTTCAAAAATAGCGCAGGACGGACGCTTTAATATTATGGAAGGCGAAGAAGAGATTAGCATCCGTACTTCGCTCATTCCAGGCTCTTATGGCGAATCAATCGTCATGCGCATACTAGACCCGAAATCCATCCAGGTGAATTTTGAAGAGCTGGGCATTGAGCCGTACCTTTTTGAAATTATTAAAAAGGAAATCGCAAAACCAAATGGTTTTATCTTGGTCACCGGCCCGACAGGATCCGGGAAAACCACGACTCTCTACGGATTTTTGAGGAAGATCCATTCTCCGGAAATAAATGTGGTGACAATTGAAGACCCAGTAGAATACCACTTACCCGGTATAACCCAGACGCAAATAAATCCCGAAAGGGGCTATACTTTCGCGGAAGGACTGCGTTCGATCCTGCGTCAAGACCCAGATGTAATAATGGTCGGAGAAATCCGCGACGGAGAAACCGCCGAAATAGCGGTGCAATCATCATTGACTGGACACATGGTCTTCTCAACCCTCCACACCAACAATGCTGCTGGAGTCATTCCCCGCTTGATTGACCTCGGAGTAAATCCAAAAATTCTTGTATCAGCTTTGTCGCTTTCGATGGCTCAACGCCTGGTACGCAAACTCTGTAAATTTTGTAAAAAAGAAAGTGCACCGACTCCGGGAGAAGCTAAAATTATAAAATTAGTTTTAAATAGCATGAAAGAGGAGGGGAAAAATTTATTGAAATATAATATAAAAGATGGTTCTTTAAAGATTTTCTCTCCTGTGGGCTGTGAGAAATGTAATAATATCGGTTACAGTGGGCGAATAGGCGTCTTTGAAGCTATTAAAACTGACGAAGCTATAGAAAAAATAATGCCGGAAAACCCAAGTGAAAGAGAAATAAAACAAGTTGCCCGTACCCAAGGAATACTTTCTATGCGCCAAGACGGCATGGTAAAAATTCTAAATGGAATTACTTCGCTGGAAGAAGTGCAAAGCGTAGTTGACTTATTGGAGGAATAAAAAACAAAAAAGCATTAATCTCTAAACAATCCTTTCAGGGCTGGGCCCCGAGAGTAACGAATTTTTATAGGATAGACCCAGCGACTATAAATAGAGCCAGAACGTCCTATGTAAAATCATATAACCGATGGCTGATTGCTTAGAGATTAATGCCTTCTTAAACACTAATCCTTAAATACAATTTTACTACATGTAAAACTGTGTAAATGCTATAATGTTGATAGCTATGTTGATACCCTGTTGATAAAGGTACCACGTAGACAATATAGCATATTATGCAAAAAAAGTCAATAGCAAATTCCAGTTCGAAAATTAAAGAAAATGATGAGTCTTTTCTAGACAAGACTCTGCGCCCTACGCGCTGGGATGAATATATAGGCCAAAAACACATAAAAGACAATGTCAAAATTCTCCTCACGGCTGCAGAAGAACGCGGGCATATTCCCGAGCATATTCTTTTCTACGGTCCTCCAGGGTTAGGTAAAACTACCCTTGCACACTTAATCGCCAAAGAAACCAGCAGGCAAATGAAGATAACTTCCGGTCCGGCGATTGAAAAAGTTGGCGACTTGGCCTCTATCCTTACCAATCTCGCTTCCGGAGACATACTTTTTATAGACGAAATTCACCGACTTAATAAAATGGTAGAAGAAATACTTTACCCAGCCATGGAGTCCGGGGTCTTGGATATCATCATCGGCAAAGGACCTTCGGCCCGCACCATCCAGCTGGACTTGCCGCCTTTTACTCTGATAGCGGCGACGACGCGGGTGGCGCTTATTTCCTCCCCTCTCCGTTCCCGCTTTTCCGGCGGAGTTTTTCGCTTGGAATTTTATTCAAATGAAGAAATTGCGAAAATTATTGAGCGATCCAGTAAACTTTTAGAAATTAGTTTTGATAAAGATGCCCTGGAAGAAATTGCCAAGCGAAGCCGGTTTACTCCCCGCACGGCAAACTATTTTTTAAAAAGAGTGCGCGATTTTGCCCAAGTCAATAAAAAAGAAAAAAAATTAGACCAAAAAACAGTAAAAGAAGCACTTAATATGCTTGCAGTTGATGATATTGGGCTTAATGCTTCTGATAGAAAATTTTTGGAAATATTAATTGAAAAATTCAGCGGCGGACCAGTCGGGCTCAAAACCATGGCAGCGGCCCTTTCGGAGGAGGAGGCAACTCTTGAGGAAGTAATAGAGCCGTATTTAATCCAGCTCGGCCTGCTAGAACGCACTGCCCGCGGCCGTGTCGCCACCAAGAAAGCCTATGAGCATTTGGGTTTTGATTTAAAGAAAGGCCAGGAAAAACTTTTATAAGCTTGCGCAGCATTAGTACGCGGTCGCGGCTTATTGCTGAATCGTAAAATTGAAATAGTAAAGGGCCGCAAGAATCTTTACAAAGTAAAGGGTCAACTTGCGACCCTTGTATGATACGCTGATATAAAATCAACGTGATAAAGTTGGGGGACCTCGACGTATTGCCCTGTCGAGATTACGTCCCCCAGGTCGATCACTAGCGCAACAGCGCGCTTAGCGGGCAGGCTCAACCATGCCTCGGACACCCTGTTTAGGCCAGATAACGGTGCATCTTACGACCGCCTCCTCCTAAGCCACCAGACTTGTGCCCGTCACGGGCTAGTGGCCAACCCCCGAGCCATTTGTTCTGGGCTCCGAAGATTTTATCCTAACACAATGATTAAAAAATACAAAAAAGTTATCCACAAAACTAAAAAGATGTTAAAATTAGAAAATGAGAATTTTAGGAATAGACCCAGGGTTTGAGAGGCTAGGAATAGCAATACTGGAAAAAAGTAAAAGTAAAAAAGAGTGCGTAATTTTTTCTGAATGTTTTAAGACTTCGGCAAAGTTGGAATTTTCGGAAAGATTAAATTTAATCGGTATAGAGGTAAGAAGAATAATAAAAAAATACAAGCCGGAAATTTTGGCGATTGAGACTTTATTTTTAAATACCAATCAAAAGACAGTCATGCGCGTGGCAGAAGCGCGGGGGGTGGTGATGTATGAAGCAGCACAAGTAGGACTCAAAATCTTTGAAGCAACTCCACTCCAGATAAAAATAGCCACTACCGGCTACGGACGGGCAGATAAAACGCAAGTAATGAAAATGATTCAAATATTGGTAGAAATAGAAGAAAAAAAGACCTCCGATGACGAATTAGACGCCATTGCCACGGCCCTAACAGCCTTTGCGCATCTGCATTTTTAGAGTTATCCACACATTCTATTGCCAAGCCTCTCCTATTTTGTTACAAAGTAAAAGTTATTAATAATAACTTTTAAACTATATGAGTTACGACGAAGAGGGGGGAATAGAAGAGCAGAGTTTTAGAATAAATAATGATAGCGAAGATGAACTATTAGATGTGCCGGAAGAAATAACTGACTTCGGACTGGATGAAGAAGACCCAGACAAAGATCGTTAACTAGGGTCACTAATAAATCTTCCAAATCTACGCTTACCTATTTTAAATCTAGTTCCAGAGTCTGGAGTAAAGTTTGAATCCGATACAATATCTCCGGAATCTAAGTTTACGATTGCTTCTTCCTCTACTAACCTTCGAAAATCAGTCCTTGATGAAACAATACCACTTGAGACGGCAGCATCCATAAGGGAATCCCCCCTCATCTCCATCATTTCGTCTGGAATTTCACCTTTTTGAAAGGTTTTGAAAAAAAACTCTTCCGCTTCTTTTGCTTCTTTCTCGGAGTGAAGCGTTGCAACCAGAAGATGAGCTATTTTTTTCTTTAATTCCATCGGATTCTTTTTAATATTAAAAGAATTTATTTCATCAAGCGGCACATCCGTAAGAAGCGTAAATAATGGAATAATAGCATCGTCACTTAAAGACATAATTTTGCCAAACAAGTCATTGGGCTCGTCAGTCAGGCCAATTATGTTGTCTTCGCTTTTACCTATTTTTACCCCTTTAGAATCGGATAAAAGCGGTGTGGTCATCACAAATTTCTCTTTACCTTTCATGGCGCGCATAAGCATGCGCCCGGCAAGCATATTGAAAGTCTGATCCGAACCACCTAATTCTAAATCTACATCCATTGCGACAGAGTCATAGCCCTGCAGAAGAGGGTATAAAAATTCCCGCAGATTTATGGAAACACCCTCTTTTAAGCGACCTTGAAACATGTCCCGCTCAATCAGCTGCTGAACGGAAAAATGCTGGGCAATATTTAAGACATCAACCAAGGTTAATTTATTGAGCCAGTCGCCATTATACATGATTTTAATAGGATTTGGCCCGTCAAAACGGACTATTTTTTTTGCCTGGGTAAGATAATTTTTTGCATTAGCACGCAGTTCTTCTTGGGTGAAGAATTTTTCTCGCGTTTTCGCCTTTCCGGTCGGGTCTCCCGCCTGGCCAGTGCCGTCACCGACGAGGAAAATAACTTCATGTCCGAGGTCCTGCCACTGGCGATGTTTTCGCAATCCCACCATGTGGCCAATGTGAAGTTTGTCTCCAGTCGGGTCAAATCCTTGATAAAGCCGGAGCTTTTTCCCGGAACGCAGAAGTTCTTCCAGTTTTTCTTTGGAAGGATATATCCTATCAACTCCCCGAGTAAGTAACTCGTCAATTTTACCATCGTCTTTAACCACTTTCATACTCGAATTGTAACACACTTTCTGTTATGATTAAAAGAATGAAATTCTTACATAGAAATAGGAACTTCCGGAATAATCTTATTCTCTTTACCGCCGGCATTGCGGTTTTTATGGCTGGGATGATAATTATCTGGCTTTCTTCTTTAAGAATTCCGGACTTCAATTCATTTGAAAACAGGAAAATTGAAAATTCCATTAAAATTTACGACCGCACGGGAGAAATATTGCTCTACGACATACACCGGGACACAAAAAGAACAGATATAGCTTACCCCGAGATGGGGGTAAATATTAAAAACGCCACTGTGGCCATTGAGGATTCTGAATTTTACAATCACAGCGGAATAAGAATTACTTCTATTGTTCGGGCCGTATTGTCCAACGTTTTTGGGACAGGCCGAACGCAGGGGGGCTC
>MFUY01000029.1:3152-7727 GCA_001787035.1 Candidatus Nomurabacteria bacterium RIFCSPLOWO2_01_FULL_41_12 | reverse complement strand
GTGGTATTCCCTCCAACAGAGAGTGTCCCATCTAAGGTAGAAGTGCCTTCCACATTCAAGGTAGTTACTTTAGCTGTCTCTGTGATTAACTTATTGGAAGATAGGTCTGTAACAGAGAAGATGGAAGCTCCTCCGAAGTTAGTGGAAGGATTGGAAGGTATGTAGGTGACGGAGGAGGAGCCTGATGGTCCTGGTATTCCTTGGAGACCGGGAGTTCCCGGTATACCTTCCTTACCTTGAGGACCTTGAGCACCTCTGAACTCTTCCAAGTCTCCCAAGTAGTCTTCCTGAGCAAAGAGAATACGTAAAGCTCGCAAGATAGCCTGGTCTGTGATGATGGGAGGAGGGGTGGCTACGGTGACGATGGCCCCGACCTCTGTCGGGGTCCCGACTGTGGTCGGGAGAGGATTAACATATGCTCTCCAGGCATTACGGAGGCTGTCGAAGACGTTGGCGGTTTGGGATTTGAGAGCCTCGCCCGTGGCCGTTATGCTCTGGCCTAGGGAGTGGAGTTTGGTGATGGTGGGGGAGAAGTCGATGTCTACTTTCACAAAATCATTCATTGAAAATGCTCTGGCGGATGAAACAGGCAGCACCAAAAGAATCAAGACTAAAAGTCCAGAGATAAAAAATCTTTTCCTTGATATCCTAAAAGAATTTTTATGTATCATTTTCTTTATTTAGGACACCTTAATTGTACCAAAATTACCTTATAATACAAATAGTTATATAATTGCTAAATGGAATTAAGCGACAAATTGGAATTAAAATTCCGCCTAGATGCAAATCAAAAACGGGCTCTCTATCGGCTCAAGCTTTTTTCTGTGGCAGACCTGCTTTTTCATTTCCCCGTTAGATATAGCGATATCAGCGTAGTTATGAAAATCGCAGATTTGACCCCCGGCGATACAGCCACGATTTACGGCAAAATTTCAAACTTAAAAACCAAAAAGGGCTTTCGCTCAAAAATTGGCAGAGCAGAGGGCGAGATTGAAGATCTCTCCGGCAAGATAAAAATAATTTGGTTTCATCAGGCTTATCTGGCTAAGATGATTCATAATGCTTCAAATGTGAAATTGACAGGCAAAGTAACGGCCGGCAAACAAGGCATTTATTTAGCCAACCCAGAATTGGAAAGGATGGCGGACATGCCGATAGATTCGCATGATACGCTTTTTAAGAAAGAAGGAGATAAAAAAAACGAAGGATTTTCTTATCCTGTCTACACTGAAACCCGGGGAATAACAAGCAAGTGGTTTTATCACGCAATAGAAAAAATATTAAGAGAAAAAACACTAGATAATATCAATGATTATATTCCAGAAGATATTTTAAAAAAATATAATCTGCCAACGCTAAAAACCGCCCTTATTTGGATTCATAAACCAAAAAATGCCAAAGACGCGGAGTCCGCGCGTAAAAGATTCGCTTTTGAAGAAGTTTTTTGCATCCAGCTCGAGCGCCAGCATGATAAATTGGAATATAGAAAAAATAAATCTTTCCAAATTAATCCTCCTAAAAAAATGGTAGAAGAATTCCTGCAAAGATTCCCTTTTGATGCCACAAATTCCCAAAAGAAATCCATCGGAGTTATCTTGGACGACATGGCGAAAAATTTCCCGATGTCACGGCTACTTGAGGGTGATGTTGGCTCCGGAAAAACCGCGGTGGCTGCCACCGCCAGCTATGTGACGGTAATGGAGCGGCCCGAAAAAGACGGTCAGCGCCAAAATTTTGGCAATTTGCAGGTAGCCTATATGGCGCCGACTGAAATATTGGCAACCCAGCATTTTGAATCTTTTATAGAATACTTTCAACATCTTCCAATAAACATAGGGTTAATTACCGGATCTGGTTGCAGAAAATTCCCTTCTAAATTAAATCCATCCGGATGGACAACTATTTCAAGGGCTCAATTATTAAAATGGGTAGGAAACGGAGAAATACCGATTCTCATAGGCACGCATGCTCTAATCCAAAAAACCGTTAAATTCAAAAACCTGGCACTAGTTGTGATAGATGAACAGCACAGGTTCGGCACAGCCCAAAGAAGAAAGCTTGTTCGCAAGGATAATATCGCTCCGCATCTGCTTTCAATGACTGCCACCCCTATCCCCCGCACCCTCGCGCTCACCATCTATGGAGACCTAGACCTCTCTCTGCTTGATGAAATGCCCGCCGGCAGAAAAGAAATAATTACGGAAATTATCACGCCGAATAGAAGAGAAAATACTTATGAAAAAGTAAGGCAGGAGTTAAAAGCCGGTCGGCAACTTTATGTTATCTGCCCGAGAATTTTTGAAGCAGAAGACGAAGCTGAGCCCCTCCCTATTTTGAGTCCCCGAGGGTCCCGCTTTGAGCCCAAAGCGCCCAAAGAAGGGCGCAGGGGCGAAAAAGAGGGAGGGGCGAAGCTAGAAATGAAAGCAGTTACCACGGAAGCTAAACGTTTAAAAAAAGAAATCTTTCAAGAATATGAAATAGGCATATTGCACAGTAAGATGAGTAAAGATAAAAAAGAAGAAGTAATGAGCGCTTTTGTAAATGGAAAAATAAATATCCTGTGCGCCACTTCCGTCGTGGAAGTGGGAGTAAATGTGCCGAATGCTACTGTTATAATAATAGAAGGCGCGGAGCGTTTTGGGCTGGCCCAGCTACACCAACTGCGCGGGCGAGTGATAAGAAGTTCGCATCAAGCGTATTGCTTTATTTTCGCTGAAGCCAAAAGTGAAAAGACTATTGCCCGGTTAAGAGCTTTAAAAACAGCCAAAAACGGCTTTGAACTGGCAGAATTGGATCTGACCCTTCGCGGCGCGGGTGAATTGGGAGGCACGAAACAATGGGGCATTACCGACCTCGGCATGGAAGCCATAAAAAATATAAAAATGGTGGAAGCAGCCCGCCTGGAGGCTACCCGCTTAATAGAAGAAGACCCTGAACTTACTAAATATCCCCTGTTAAAACAAAAAGTAAAACAAAAAGTTTCTGAATTTCACTTCGAATAAATATATTTTCTATCTCCACTCAAAACCTCTGCCAAAATGCCCCCAAGTACAAGTGTCGGTGAATTTTACTTTGTCTAATTTGAGATATTCACGGATACCTTTCGGGCTTAAATCATAGCCCGTTATTTCTTCTTCTTTACCATCTATGACGGCCACCGCCATGACCGGCTCGCTCTTGCCTATCGCATAAGCAAGCTTAACAAATACTTCTTTTGCCTTTCTCTTTTCTAAAAGTTCCACAGCGATTCTGCGCGCCATATAAGCGCCGGACCTGTCTACTTTTGTATAATCCTTACCGGAAAGCGAACCTCCGCCAATCGGTATTTCCGGACCATAGTCATCAATTACCAACTTTCTGCCCGACAGACCGGTATCCGCATCAAACCCCCCATACGTCCACTCACCCGCCGGATTTATCAAATACTCTTTTGCAACAATCATGCTTTTTACTAATTTTAAAAGTTCTTCACTGTTTGTATTTTGAAAACTAGCGACGACAGTCAGTATTTTATTGCCCTCTATCGTCACTTGTGTTTTGCCGTCATGTGGATACACCTCATAAATTTTTTTACAAAGGTCGCGCGCAAGTACATATTCAAGCGGCAAATATTCGGGCGTCTCGCTGGTCGCATAACCTTTCATGATTCCTTGGTCGCCGGCGCCGCCTTTGTCCACGCCTTTGGCAATCTCTTTACTTTGAGTGGCTATATTTATAATAACTTTATAATCAAGCCCGACGATGTTTTGCACCAATTTTTCAATGTTTGGTTTTGCTTGCGAGGTGACTTCACCGTTTACTGTAATTAATTTATGCCCGCCCATCACTTCAATGGCTACCCTGCTTTCCTTATCACCTTCCAGATACGCATCTAAAATGCTATCCGCAATAAAATCGCATATTTTGTCCGGATGTTTGGGGCTCACGAATTCCGCTGTCTTTTTCATGTCCGCCCTCTAGGATTCGCGCCTAGGACCCCCGAGGTATAAGCTCGGTGCTCTAACTAACTGAGCTAAGGGCGGGTATTTTTAATACTACAAAATTAAGCAGATTTCCGCAAAGATATAATGGCTTTTTTGATTGTGTCGTACATTACCGGAAGCTCTAGATAGTCTATGGATATGGCAATCCATGAAAGCCATATCGGTATGATAAATGCAGCCGTGCCTGTAAACTGCGCATAAATTATTTCATCCGTAATCCAAAACAAGTGAAGCCATTGCGAATTGATTAGAAAAAGGAATAGAATATTTCGCCACTTTTTTCCTTCGCCCCTCTGAAATTGGTAAACATATAAAATGGAACTCGTTATAATAGCGGGTATTTCAATGTAATCAACTAACGCAATAACAGTATTCCAAAGAGGACCTGGGTCGGAGAAGGCATGCCCAAATGCTCTAAAAAACGCGACATTTGTTGTCATCCAGTACAAATGCACAATTTGCGATAAAAAAAGCAAAGCTGTGAGAGGCGCGATGACTGAATACTTTTCCTCATACCATTTCCAAAATGTGTTTAACATTGCTAAATTTTTATTCTCCTGCCCGCAATGCTTACAGCATAGCTGTTGCAGGC
>MFUY01000029.1:0-3134 GCA_001787035.1 Candidatus Nomurabacteria bacterium RIFCSPLOWO2_01_FULL_41_12 | reverse complement strand
GGCGGGTCTTTCTTCTTCAAGACTATTCCGTGCGCGGTCAATATCTTCTCATATTCTTCTTGCTCCAGAGTTTCTACTTCTATTAATTTGTTGGCGATAGCGATGAATGCTTTTTTGTTTTCAGTCAAAACTTTTTCCGCCGATTTCAACCCGTCGCTGATTATTCTTGAAACTTCGGCGTCAACTTTCTTAGAGACCGCTTCAGAGTATTCTTTTTCAATTATTTCACCATATTGAGATCTCCCGCCCGCGCCGACTAGAGCGATAGGACCAATGGAGTCTGACATCCCAAAACGCGTAACCATAGCCCGCGCCAGATTGGTCACCACTTGCAAGTCGCTTGACGGACCAGTCGTAATATCTCCGAAGATTATTCTCTCGGCGACATAACCGCCGAGAGACATGGCAATATCGTCTATAAATTCTTTCTTAGACTGAAGCCGTCTCTCTTCCAGGGGTAATTTTAAAGTATAGCCTCCGGCATTCCCGCGCGCAATGATGGACACTTTGTGCACCGGGTCGGCATAAGGCAGCACGGAAGCCACTAGCGCGTGTCCTGCTTCATGATACGCGGTAATTTCTTTTTCTTTCCTGGAAAGCAAGTGGCTCTTACGTTCCGGACCTAACATTACCTTCTCGATGGCTCGAATCAAGTCAAATTGAAAAACTTTTTTGCGATTTTCCCGGGCAGCCAGTATCGCCCCCTCGTTCATCAGAGAGTATAAATCAGCACCGGAGAAGCCGGGAGTCCGCTCGGCAATTAATTTCAAATTAATATCTTCGGCCAGCGGTTTTTTCACCGCATGGATTTGCAATATTGCTTCACGGTCGGCACGGTCGGGCAAATCAAGCAGTACTTTTCGGTCAAAGCGGCCCGGGCGAATCAGCGCCGGGTCAAGCACGTCTGGCCGGTTGGTCGCCGCCATTACTATAACTTTGTCATTCGGCTCAAAGCCGTCCATCTCAACGAGTATTTGGTTTAAGGTCTGCTCGCGCTCATCATTGCCGCCGCCAAATCCGCCTCCGCGCGTCCGTCCGATCGCATCAATTTCATCCACGAAGATTATTGCCGGCGCCGCTTTTTTAGCCATTTTGAAAAGGTCCCGCACCCGGCTGGCTCCGACACCTACGAACATTTCCACAAATTCGCTTCCAGAGAGATGGAAAAAAGGAACGCTGGCTTCTCCGGCTACAGCTCGCGCCAATAGAGTTTTTCCCGTACCCGGAGCGCCGGTTAACATCACGCCTTTCGGTATCCTCGCCCCGATATCCAGGAACTTTTTCGGGCTTTTTAGAAAATCTACGATTTCTTTCAGTTCTTCTTTCGCCTCTTTACATCCGGCCACATCTTTGAAGGTCACTTTATTGGTTTTGTCATTCGGGTCGGTCATGCGCGCCTTGGACTGGCCGAAAGAGAGCGCCTGCATGCCGGCACCCCGGACCTGCCGCGATAAATACCAAAAGAAGAGCAAGATAAAAACTATCGGCAGGAGGAAGGGCAAGATATTCAACAGTAAAAACATAAATCCGCTTTCGTCTTTTATTTCTATTTCGGTCTTGGAAAGCGCCTCATTTAGAACGCCATAATTAAAAAGTGTCTGCGAGAGCGAGGAGCCTACTTCTTTTTTAGCTGTTTTAATTTCGTCATCCTTATAAGTAATAGTGAGTTTGTCGCCTGCAACTACGATTGTTTTCACAATTCCTTCTGAAACATTTTGGGCTAAATTGGAAATCGGAATTTCCGGTACGGCTTTCTCATTTTCGGATACTGCCAAATAAGCTGCCGTGATGAGCATAAATATAAGTATTGCGCCAGCAATACTGCTAGAAAAATTAGAACCCGGCTTTCCTTTCTTACCTTTATTCTGGTCTATTTTTTGGTTAAGAAAATTAAAATCCATCCGACAATGGTATCACAAAAAACCTAAAAAGTGAAATGGTTTTTATATAAAATTATTTATTACTTCCTGTTAATTCAGCGTAAAGTTTCGGGGCATTAATACGAATTGCGTCTCTATTCTGTCGGACCACATCAAGTTCATCTTTCCAATGTTCAGGAGATAATCTAAAATGCATAAATTGGCCCAATCCCTCTCTCTTTATAACTTCGCTGCTACTGGTGGGTTCTTTTAAAAAGGGAAATCTTTCTTGAGTGAGCCTCCTAATTTCAGATTGTTCTAGTCCTTCTTTTCGTAGATTAAGAATAAAACTATTATGTTCTGCAACGCTAACTGATTTATGATTACGCCCGTACCATTCTGCAGCAGTGTCGGGATATCCTCGCAGTTTACCTGTAGTTACAACATCTCCATCTTCATTGGCAGTTTTTTCTTGTTCAATATATTTCGGATCTTTTCCTAAAATAATCACAAAGTAGAGGAATTTTATACTACCAACTTCCTCGGCTTGGATTCCGGAATTGTGCATCTGTAATCCCAAAGAAGAAGCAAGAGCTAACACAGTTTCTATGTGAGCCTGAAGTCTTTGACGAATTTCATCAACTTGCGCTGGGGTAGTATAAGCTTTTCGGTCAGCAATATCAGCAATCTTCTTTCTGTCTAACTCTAAAAGAACAAGTGAAGCTTTGTCCCAATTTCCCAATATTGATTTTTCAATACTTTCTATATTTTTCCTTAAGATAGAAGGATCACTTTCTCTTCCCACACTTGGAACTTCTGGCAAACCTTTCTGTTTTAGAAAATCAAAATTTATTTTCATTTACACAGAATACAACAAAAAACCTAAAAAGTGAAATAGTTTTATAGATAAAATTTTGTGGAGTATTACTAACCTTTGCTCGAATTTATTTTGAAAAACTAGAAAGCTAATCTCACGCTCGACGACTATCATTTTTCTAATATCTCTACTACGCTCCACTAATGTGCCAGCGCGAATGAACTCCGCCCCACGCACGCAAGCGTGCGTGTCCTGCCCTCACCCCATCGCATTTCCATTCTATTTTAGTTTGGCGGGAAGATTTTTTAAATTTGGAATGGGCGATGGATAGGAATATTGAATAATCCTATTTTGGGATTATACCATAAAGGGATATATTATTACAATACCTGTGAATAAGTCAGTTTATACAAGAGAATACAAATCAATCATAGAACGCTTGAAAAAAGGGCGTATTG
>MFUY01000028.1 GCA_001787035.1 Candidatus Nomurabacteria bacterium RIFCSPLOWO2_01_FULL_41_12 | reverse complement strand
TACTAATTGGGATTTCCCTTACTTTCTATTTTTGATCCCATTATGATGTTATGCCTTGCTTCTTTATTGGCCGTGCTACTCAATATCCCCCATCCCCCCTTCCTATTAGCAAAGGTAGTTGTTCTTCTTCTGTTCTCAATGTCTATATTATTCTTTATTTTATTGATTTCTTGTTTTATAGTATCTACCCCCAAACTAGTCATATGTGCTTTTTTATCAGCTATCGCAGCTTTTATTAGAACTGGATCCATTGTTTCTTTTGCTTCAGCTATGGCCTTATCTTTTTCTTCAATGCTTTTTATATTTATGTTTAATATTTCTTGTAATTTAATTTCTTCTTTATTTAACGCTTGTTTTAATCCCTCATCTTCTCGCATTTTAAGCATTTCTGCCCTCTTCATTCTTTTTTCCACTTTATCTTTACGTGCTTGTGCAATTCCACCCTTTTGCGCCTCTCCCATAGGTATGCCGGTAGCAGAAGCCAAAGTTTGCCCGCCGATTTTGACCCCTCTTATGTCAAAACTACTTCTTTGCGCAAGCGCGCCAACACTTGTTAATCCACTAGCCATCTTATTTAGTCCTAATCTGTTTGCTCTTGATGCGGCTTTATTAGCAGCCCACCCACCTACTCCACCAACACCTGCCCGGAGTGCTAATGCTGTGCCTCCTGTTGCAGCGCCTACTGCAAGGCCGCCTATCATTTTCCCTGCCGTTGAAGCGAATTCTCCTAATTTACCCCCTCCTTTTTTCGCAAATTCAGTTGCTTTCAGAAGAAGAGTTAAAATTACTATTGTCGGGATGACTACCAATAGGATGGTATTTATTACTCCTCCGTTGCTTGTTATGACATTTCCAAAAGGGTTTCCTTGTTGTAATAATAAAAATATGAAATACATAAAGAACATGAAAATCGGAGCCATAAATGAAACTTTTAGCAAACGTTTATGCCAGGAGTCCCACCCTACATACTCAACCCCTGCCAGGATTGGCAGAGAGAAAGACATAAAAGCAAAAGGAGAACCGATGATCAATACCCAAAGTTCAATTAGTCGGCCGACGAAGCTTATCCCCGCCACAAAAAATGAGTAAGCGGCAAAAAACATCAATGTTCCGGCAACAATAGTGATTCCGATTAATATCGGGGCTGATGGGCTGCCTGGGGTGCATGAAGTTCCAGGGATGCCGCTGCATTGTTCTCCGGCTTTTCTAAAAAAGTCCGCAGTTAATAAACTTGTGGGATCAAAAGCGGCTGTCATAGCGCCGGCAATATTTTTTTCCACTCCAAATGTACTTGCTAAGATAGGGTCATGAGCTATGGACACGGGTTGTCCGTTGCTGTCGACTGTCTTGACTTCAAGTTTGTTGTAGAAAACCAACGCTAAGATGTTTGAAGTATCAATAACTACCTTAGTCATAAACATGGAGAAATTTATAAGCAGAGCGGTAATAATGACATTAACTATTATTTTTTTAACTTCAGAGCCCCCTATACCTAAGATTGTTTTGACGGCAATATAGAGAAGAATAAGTATGAAAAAAATATTAGAAAGATCACGGACTATTTTCCAGCCGGCAGAAATAAAAGTGGCTTGGTCTAATAATTGACTGCCTAAGGTGATAAATATTAAAACATTAAAAAACTGCGCCGCCGCCCAAAGCAGATAAGCCGGGATGGTGTAGAAAATGATATAAGAGAACTGAACCACACACCCAATTGGAGAAATCGCTCCATCGAGGAAACCCACCCAACAAAGGTTCTTTCCTATTTCTCTTTGAAATTCTGTCTCGTCAACTACTGATGCAGCTGCTGTTGCTCTTGCGGTTGTACCTGGCGCAAGCCCTCCTGCGCTGGGTGCGACTACTGGTCCCGTCGGTGTTTGACCAGGTGGCAGCCACCTATAACCAGGGTTAATATTGCATTGTTGCCAAGTAAGGTTGCTGGGGTTATTGCCTATATCAAAACAACTTCCAGGTGGAACCGTACAGCCAGCCGGGAGGGTTCTACCGTTACTTACTGACGTACACACCACTTGCGCCTGTACTTCCCTAGCTGGGCTAAACAGCCCGGCTAGTACAAGGAGTATTAATCCCAGTACTAAAATTTTACTTTTAGCTTCTAATTTTGATTTATTTTTATCTTTTATAATCATCTTTATTTTAATGTCACTTTGCCAAAAATTTAGTACGGGACAAGGATGTATGGCGCGTATTTTTCATCACTTTTTATACCACAAAGTGTTATTGTTCATCGGTTGTAGGTGGCTCTGGTGGCTCTGGTGGTGTTGGTGGCGCCGGCGGGTTGTTAATAATATTTTGGGCGTCTGCAGCTCCTTGTTCTGGATTTACTCCATAATTAAAACCATCTCCCACTGGTTCGGGCGGGCTGACCCTATCAGACAAAGCATTTAAACCAACATCTAAAAACTTAGTTAAGAGAGCGTCAAAAAAAGCAGAAAGACTGTTGCCCATAGCTGCTGCGAGTTCACCCTGACGGCCTTTTGACCCCATGGCGCCTATTATTTGATTTGCTACCACAGAGCCGGGGGTGGTAGACACTAGTCCCCCTGGGCAAGTGTTTGTCTGATCCCAATCAGCTCTTTCTACATTCACATCAATATTAAACTGGTAATCGTAAGCAATCCATGCTGCGTTGAATTCTTCAACAGTAGCGTAATCCTCTACTTTGGGTGGGCTGTATCGTATTGTAGGCTGGAAACTTGGTCGATTGAATTCATTTATTCCATTGTTATAAGCAGGGTTTGTTGGGCAAACTTTTGGAGAAAGGAAGCCAAGTCCTTGCTCCAAAGTGGTGTTTACTTTTTGTGTAGCAGTTTGCGCTGTACCAGCCAATTTTCTGGCGGCCACTTCGGTTGCCAGCATCTGGAACCCTAAATAGTTATTTTGCGGATATTGCGTATTTATCAGGAAGCCATTCCAACCACCGACATAGAAGTCATTTCTGTATCTTTCCAATAAAAGGGGGTCATTTATTACTTTACTCAAACTGTATTCCGCATTGTCTTCTAACTGTCTTCTGTAACTATCAATGATATTTAATGCAAAGTCTCTACCAAAAGGAAATCTGCGACTGTCATAACCAAATGTATCCACTAGATTTCGTACCTCGTATTTTGCGATATCTTTAAAGAAAGATTGCGGGTTTTCTAAGAATAGTGGGTTACCATGGAAACCGGAATTAATCCAATTTATAGTACTTTGGGTCACTTTGTTTATTAATCTTCTGGCGAGAGACATCATCAATTGTTTCCAGACTTCTTTGGCAATAGTCTTCCACCCGATAATTTGGACGGTAAAGTCATTAGTCGGCACGCCGACTGGATTTACGGCTTCTGCTTGCCTTGGTCCAAAAGATAAAAAAACAGCAGGCATGAGCATGAAAATAATTATCAAAGAAGAAGTAAATTTTTGTATTGTTTTATTTTTAGTTATTATTTTTTGCATTTTACTCTTTCATTATATAACTTATTTGTTAATTATTCAATTTTTGCCTGATTGCTTCCGCGAGTTTATTGGCAGCAGAATCCAGAGCTGTAGAATTTTCTTCATATTGGCTCATGGCGCTCATGGCTAGAATCACATCAGTATGAAAAAATCTCATATCATAGATGTTTTCTATTAGTTTTTGAGAAGTATTTATTAAATTTAAATGTAAAAGTGAGAGGGGTTGGGGTACGCTCATCTTCACTAATTCACTTATAATTTTATTTTCTTGATTTATGATTGGGTTGAGTTCAGACTCTAAATCGGTATTTTCTTCATCAGCTATTAGCTTTTGTAATATACTGACCATCCCTTTTTCTATAGGATATTTTGTATAAATATTGTTCAATGCATCACTATATTTTTGTATAGCTTGTTTATTATCGTTATTTATTAGCTTAAGATCAGAAATTAAGAAAACTTTTTTTTGAATAGAATTTTGTATCTGATTAAACACAGATTCGCTCAATTTATCTACCGTGGCTTGGTCTATTTGCCCATTTTGATTGAGGGTGACAATAGTTGTAAAAAGCTCTCTGGAGAATTTGTCTGTTTCCGTTAGGTTTTCGGCACCTTGCCCCAGTGAGAGTTTTAAGCTCTCACTTTGCCCTGCCTCCTTTTTAAGATCTTCTATTTCAACATCGTCTTCTGTCCCGTCGCCATCAGTATCTTTCTTGGTCGGATCTGTTCCCCATAGGCTCTCTTCCCAGTCCAGAACTCCGTCTAAGTCGGTATCTTTATTCACCAAGTTCCCAAGTATTTCATTACCATAGGTTAATCCTTCTTGTTTCTCTGTTTGACTTACTAAACTTTTAAATACCGACTTGTTTTTTGAGAAAAAAAGCAAAACAACAAAAACAACTGCAAAAGCAATCCAAAGCGTCCTTTTGTGTTTTAACCAATCTAATTTAATTATGGGTTAATTATACACCACTTTTTAGGAAGAGACTAGTTTTTTGGCTTGCCTAGGAGGGGGTTTGTGTCTATGTTATAATTTCTCTTAATGAGACCACTTTATTTATTTATTCTTCTTGCCTTTTTCTTCTCCCTGCAGACTGTTTTTGCTTACGAATTTGGCCAAAATTTTAAAATCCAACGCAAAAGCGTGGATGTTTCTAAATTGCAAGAAAATTCTCCAGTAAATACAAGTAATAAGAAAAATACAAACCCTAATCTTGTGAACATGGAAAAATTTATTGAAACAGTTGTTAAAGTAAACAAGACAAAAGGTTCTAGCAAAAAAGAGCTTCGACTTATGGTTAATACCCTCAGGACAGCAATCTTGAGTAGTAATATGGATTACAATAAAGAATTTAAAAAATTACTTACTAAGGAATTAGTTGACTTTAAAACCCAGCCGTCCTTGACCGTTTTTGACAAAGTTGTTGCCAAAACCCTTTCCTTTTTAGGGATTAATCCTCCTGTAGCTCACGCGCAAGTCGGTATACCTTTTGGTGGGGCTTTAATTTATCCCTTTTTTTGTCCATTAAGCGCTAATTGGATGATAGGTCTTACCCCCCTTCCGCCGAGCTTCCCAGCCCTGCTCAGTTATTTTCCAGGAACTCAAGGATTTGCAAGCTTCAATACACCTGTTATCAGATTTTTACTTGGGGCTTATACACCACCGGGCGTTTGCATAATACCTGCTCTTATTATTCCCATCACTATTCCTACTCAAGGTACTATTACCCCAATGCTTGGTTCGTCACCTCTCTAAAAGAGTAGTTAATTTTTTGCAAGTTTAATCCAATCCGACAGCGATAAATCCTCGGCTCTTTTGTCTCTAAAACCTTGCAAAACCGCGCAAGAATCCTCGCAAGGACGGTCCTTGCGAGGAGCTTGCGAGGGGTGTGAGGGCATTATGTCTTTTAGGTTGCCAGAGAGCTTTTTTCGCTTATGCGCAAAGCCTGTTTTGACTATTTCCCAAAATTTATCTTCAGCTAACCTATTTTCTGTAAACATTTTTCGGCTGATATGGCTGATTTTTATGACCGCCGAATCCACTTTCGGCTTGGGTGAAAAATACCGCTTTTCTACCTTCATTATCATTTTTGGCTCCCCGTATGCCTTTACGGAAATAGAAAGAATGCTTTCTTTTCCATCACGGGCAAGTATTCTTTTAGCTACATC
>MFUY01000027.1 GCA_001787035.1 Candidatus Nomurabacteria bacterium RIFCSPLOWO2_01_FULL_41_12 | reverse complement strand
AAGGCGGATATTGGTGGGATGATTGGTGGGGATACGGTGAAGGAGGCTATTATAGTGAAGGTGAATATTACCCAACCCCACCAAGCGAAGGTGAATATTACCCAACCCCACCATATGATTACCCAACCCCACCAGATTATCAAACCCCTCCTACTTATAGCGAAGCTAGTTATGCACCTACTTACGCTCAAGGTTATTACTATCAATATCCCGACCCAAGTCGCCCTTACCCTTACCCAACACCTCCTCCCGGAAACGTATACGCATACCAATATCCAACTCCCTGGTTAGGGTGTTCTGACAATGCAAACCAGAGAGATTGTTATAACACTCCATCAGGCCATGATTGTAATGTTAATGGGTGCACTTATTGTGAATGGGGAAATTGTGATATGCCTCCTTGTGGCGATTTCGGACAGCGCTCAGATGGCACTTGGGATTGCGGTGGTGCTGAAGAAAATTCCGGTAATAATTATGACTATCAAAGTCCATATGGTTATCAATACCCAAGCCCTGCCCCTGGATATGCATATCAAACCCCATATGGATACCCGACTCCGGGTTCTCCTGTCAACGGCGGCTGGAGCGCTTGGAGTGCTTGTAGCGTGACGGCTTGCGGCAGCACAGGCACACAGACTCGCACTTGCACCAACCCGCTTCCTTCCGGCGGAGGAGCTGATTGTTCCGGACCTTCCACTCAAGCCTGTAGTGCACCGGCATGTTCTGTCAGCTTTGGTCCTCCGGGCGGCGCTGGCGCCGGCGGCGGTGGTGGCTCAACATCTATATACACGGGTGGTTCTGCAACTCTTGAATGGTCTTCAGACGCTTCATCTTGCACAGGCACAAACTTTGACACCGGCGGCGCTCCATCCGGCAGTGTCGTGGTTAGTCCAATTTCAACCACTACTTATACTATTTCATGCGGTAGCGGTGCAGGAGAGACGACAAGTGAGTGGACGGTTATAGTCAAGAAGAAACCATTCTTTATAGAGAATTAAAAAATTAGCAAAAAATCCCCCTGAATGTTTATTGGGGGATTTTTTGCTGTACCCTGTAGTGAATTTTGGCGATGCGCAAAAGCGCAGTTAAAAACACTTTCGCCAAAATCTACTACGGGGTATACTATAAGAGATGCAAATCGACGAAGAACAGCTGAAAAAATTTATTTTAGAATCAGGACTCATTTCCAAGAGCGATCTTGATGCCGTGCTCAAACAAGCCGAAGCTAAAAAGCAAAAATTTGGAAACATTTTGCTAACTGAGGGGAAAATATCGGAAACTGATTTAAAGCGGATGGAAGCTTTTGTCTTGGGAATTCCATTTATCAATTTAGCTACCCAGAAAATAGATTTCTCTGTGCTTTCCCTCATTCCGGAACCGATTGCGCGCAATTATAATATTGTTGCCTATAAAAAGAGCGAGAATAGCTTAGAGGTAGCGATGTTGGATGTGGATGACCTGCCGGTTATTGACTTTATCAAGAAGCGTTCTGGGCTGAAAATTCTGCCTAGGCTTACCGACACGACTTCCATCAAATCCATGTTGGTGCAATACCGAAAAAGCCTGGAAGTTGAATTTCAAGATATTATACAGAAAGAATCCACCGCACTAGGGTCCGCTTCAGACGAAGAAAGTGAAAAAACATCAGAGAAGTCTGAAACAGAACTGAAGCAAATGGCGGAAGATTTGCCGGTAGTAAAAATCGTTGACTCTCTGATCATTCACGCAGTTTTGCAAAATGCGTCTGATATTCATATTGAGCCGGGGGAGCATGAGCTCACAGTGCGCTACCGGATAGACGGCATCTTGCATGATGCTATGGTGCTCGATAAAAATGCCGGGGCCGGAATAACCGCCCGCATTAAAGTGCTAGCTAATTTAAAGCTGGATGAAAAAAGATTGCCTCAAGACGGCAGATTTAAAAAAGAGCAGGATGGAGAAAAAATTTCTTTTCGTGTTTCTACATTGCCGACTTTTTTCGGTGAAAAGACGGTCATGAGAATTTTGAAAGAAAATACGCATGGATTTTCCCTGGAAACCCTCGGCTTTCATGGCGAAGGGCTGGAGCGCATTCATGCGTCTCTCCAGCAAAAGACGGGCATGGTGCTCGCCACAGGCCCGACCGGGAGCGGAAAAACCACTACGCTATACACCATGCTTGATATTTTAAATAAGCCGGAAGTCAATATCTCTACCGTGGAAGACCCGATTGAATATCAGATGCCTCGGGTAAATCAAACGCAAGTAAAACCGGAAATCGGGCTTACTTTCGCAAACGGCCTTCGGTCGCTTCTGCGCCAAGACCCGGATATAATAATGGTGGGGGAAATAAGAGACACCGAAACAGCGGGCCTGGCGGTCAATGCGTCTTTGACCGGGCACCTAGTTCTCTCCACGATTCATACTAATTCCGCCGCCGGAGCGATTCCGAGGTTGATAGATATGGGTATTTTACCGTTTTTAATAACTGCGACGGTTAAAGTGATCATTGCGCAAAGGCTGGTCCGCAGACTGACCGCGAATAAAGAAAAATACTTTTTATCTGGGGCGGAAGTAAAAAATTTGGCAAAAATTGTCGATTTGGACCGAATGCTTTCTTTCCTAAAAGCTGAAAAAATCATCGGCGCGGATGATACTTGGGATAAAATTCCTTTTTATAAGGCTATAAGAGTGAGTGAACTTGAAGATGGATATTCCAATCGTATTGGCATGCATGAAGTATTAAAGATTACGCCTACGATAAAAGAAATGATAATAAAAGGAAGTTCGCAGGATGACATAGAGATACAGGCGAAAAAAGAGGGGATGATGACGATGTTAGAAGACGGTGTTTATCAGGCAGTCTTGGGCATAACCACCTTAGAGGAAGTATTCAGGGTAGTATCAGAATAATTAAGGCGCAGTAAGATGCTTTTCTCATACAGAGCAAAATCAAAGACAGGAGAAATAACAGAGGCTACGCTAGAAGCCTCGGACCGTTTAGCGCTCGCTCACGACTTGCGGAGCCGCGGATATATTCCTATTTCAATTTCTCCCCAAGACGGGGGTTGGGCCGACAAAATCTCCGTATTTACCGGCCTGCTTTCAAAAGTAAATGTCAATGAGCAGATTATTTTAACAAAAAATTTAAGCGGAATGATTCGAGCCGGGCTCTCGCTTTATAGGGCATTGTCCGTTTTAAAAAAGCAGACGAAAAATTCAGTTCTCGGCAAGATTCTAAACTCCCTGGCAGACGATATAAATGCTGGGGGAACATTGTCCTCAGGCCTTTCAAAATTCCCCGAGACTTTTTCAAAACTTTTTGTATCAATGACGAAGGCTGGCGAAGAGTCCGGCAACTTGGCCGGCGCGCTTTCTGACATTGGAATGAACTTGGAGAAAATGCATTCTTTGACCAAGAAAATAAGAGGAGCGCTTATTTATCCCGGAGTTATCCTCTCCGCGATGATTGTGCTCGGCGTTCTGATGTTTGCTTTCGTAGTGCCGACCTTGGCCAGCACTTTCAAAGAGCTGGGAGTTGTCTTGCCCCTCTCTACCCGCGTTCTTATTTTTATCGGCAATTTTTTCTCAAATAATTTGATATTGACCTTTCTAATCATAATCAGCGCGGCTCTCGGTCTTTATTTTCTTTTCCGCGCCAAATTTATGGCAAAATATATTGATTTTCTTATCGTTCGAGTTCCGATTATCGGGAATTTAGCAAAAGAGCTGAATACTGCCCGTACTGCGCGCACTCTGTCTTCGCTTCTCTCGAGCGGGGTTTCCATTATCCGGGCGGTTGAAATTGCCGAGGATGTGGTGCAAAATATTTACTATAAAAAAATTCTGAAGGAGGCCGGGTTAGCAATAGAAAAGGGGGCTCCTTTCTATCAAACTTTTAAAATCAATGACAATTTCTATCCGGTCATGATGTCGGAGATGATACAAGTCGGCGAGGAAACCGGAAAATTGTCGGATATGCTCTTGCAAATTGCTTTGTTTTATGAGGAAGAAGTTGAAAATAAAACTAAAAATCTTTCCACGATTATTGAGCCTCTCCTTATGATTATCATCGGTTCCGGGGTCGGATTTTTTGCCATTTCCATGATTTCTCCATTGTATTCTATTTTAGGCAACATAGAGTAATGAAAAACTTTTATGAAAAAGGAATCACTGTGATAGAGCTGCTGGTACTAGTAGCGGCAATTGGCTTGATAGTCTTAATCGTCCTTCCGCAATTTTCAAAACTTAAAGAAAATCAAGTGCTAAAAAGCGCAGTTGCCGATACGTTGTCGTCCATAAACAAGGCGCGGGGGAAGACGCTTTCTTCCTTCAATTCTTCGGAATACGGAGTGCATTTTCAGTCTGATAAAGTTATAATCTTTACGGGCAAAGTTTTTTCAGCTGTCGCGGGTGATAATGAAACAATCGACCTAACTTTACCTGCGACAATATCTGCCATTACGCTTACAGGCGGAGCCGCAGATATTTATTTTAACCGTCTTTCCGGGGCTCCGAGCGTAACCGGCACCATTACTATCTCTACCACTTCTTATTCAAAAATTATTACAATTTCCGCCACTGGGGTTGCCAGTGTAAATTAAGAGGGTTTACCCGCACACTAACTTTGGTATACTTGCAATTGTTTTTAAATAATCAATCATGAAATATAATTTTGTCACCAAAAAATTATTACGTCGAAATGTAACATTGCAACAAAAAACAATGCCAAAGTTAGTGTGCGGGTTTATGATGGTTGAAATAATAGTGGCTGTTTCCATTATTACTGTTTCAATTTTATCGGCCATGGCGGTTTCCCAAAAATCCGCTTATATTTCCCGCCAGACTTTTCATGCGACGCAAGCAGCTTTTCTCTTGGAAGAAGGAGCAGAAGCAGTTCGGATACTTCGCGACAATGGGTGGAGCAATATCTCAAATCTTACGCTGGATACATCTTATTATCCGATATACTCCGGAGGCACTTGGACCTTGTCCTCTACGGGGAATACCGTGGGAATTTTTACCCGCCAAGTAATCATTGCCGGCGTCAAGCGCGATGATGTCACTAAAGATATTGCCAGTATCGGCACGGATGACCCAGGCACCAGACTGGTGACAGTTTCGGTGTCTTGGCCTGAGGGTGGAACAACTGTCACTAAAACCTTGCTTTTTTACATAATAAATATTTTCCCATGATTAAAATTAACAAAACAAAACACGGCTATGCTATTTTGGAACTTCTTTTTTACATTGTCTTTTTTTCTATTCTTTCTTTGGTGGTCATCAATGCGATGATTACGATGGCAAGGATCTTTAGGGAAACTACCGTATACGCCGAGTTGGTACAGAGTGGAGTAATAATGGAAAGGATAGGGCGAGAAATCAGGACATCTTATGACATAAGTTCCATTAGCTCGAGTGATTTGGCGTTAAATACTACTGATTCTATTGGAGCCAATAAAACCATACGATTTCTACTCTCTGGCACCGATTTGCAGTTTTTTGAAAATGCTGTACTTACGGGGAATTTAAATACGCCGAATATAGTCGTGACGGGTCTTACTTTTTCACAAATCACTACAGTTCAAGGAAAAACCGTAAAAGTAGTTCTCTCACTTCGTTCCAGTAACGACAAATTAAATCGTGTTCAGGATTTTTATGATACGATTGTGTTGCGGGGTGGTTACTAGCTAGTTATAAAGTTTATAAGGTAAAAAGTTATAAAGTAAAAATGCAAAGACAAATAAAAAGAAAAGTTAATCATCAATCTGGCGCGGCGATGCTGATATCCGTTGTTTTTTTTCTTTTCATTGCCTTGGCAATCATTACCGGGCTTGTATCGCCGACTGTTCGTGAGTTTAAAAACGCCCAGGTGAACTTAAATTCAAAGAAATCATATTTCCTGGCTGAATCCGGAAGCGAGGATGCGTTATATAGGATAATAAATGGTATAGCGATTTCAGAAAGTCCAGATAGTGAAATAATTACCTTAGATTCTAATTCAGCCACAACAACTATTACCACTAACTCTGATAGCAGTAAAAATATTACTTCACTTGGAGATATATCTAGTTATCAACGAAAAACGAATATTGTGCTTTCAATTAGTAGCGTGGGAGTTGGATTTAATTACGGCGTCCAAGTCGGCTCAGGTGGCGTAGAGATGGGAGAAAATTCTAAGATTGTTGGTAATATTTATTCTAATGGGAGTATTTCCGGTGATCAGGGAACCAAGATAGAAGGAGACGCCATAGTGGCAGGGTATATTGAAGAAAGTCTAGAGGCTAGGTCTATGAGTTGTCTGCAAGATAAGATTGTCGGTCAGGCAAATCCCGAGATTGATTATGCCCAAAGTTTTATTGCACCTTCTTCAGATGCTCTGGGTAAGGTAAGTTTGTATTTAAAAAAAGTTGGAAATCCATCCAGTCGGACAGTAAAAATTGTAGCTGATAACAACGGATCTCCTGACGATGAATCTGTGGCGTCTGACACCTTAAACAAGGACTTGGTAACAACTTCGTACGGATGGATAGATATTACTTTTTCATCTCCGCCACTATTAGTAGATGGGAATATATACTGGATTGTCTTGGATGCTGATCGAGATAACAGTAAATATTGGGTTTGGTGCAACGATTCAGACAGTAGCTACAGTAGCGGTGTAGGCAAATACAGCGAGGACTGGGATGATGATCCATGGACGCAAATTACAGGTGATCTTAATTTTAGAACTTATTTCGGCGCAGGAGCCAGTTCCCTTGACGGTGTTACTGTTTTAGAAGACGCCAAAGCTAACACCATTACCGACAGTAAAATCTGTGGGGATGCTTACTATCAAAGCATAGATGCCAGTTCTTTAAATTTTTTGAATAATCCCACTACTCAAGTCTGCGGAACGCCTACTACGAACGGTACAGCCTATCCCGATTCTCCCGACCCGTCCGTTGAGAATATGCCCATATCCCAGGCAAATATTGACCAGTGGAAAGTCGATGCCCAAGTTGGAGATCCAATTTCAGGAGATTATAGCGTGACTAGTGATGTTTCTTTGGGGCCAAAAGAGATAACTGGTGATCTTCTTATGACCAGTACCAATAAAACATTGACAATTACAGGCACTGTTTACGTGCATGGAAACATAGATATAAAAAATGGCTCTACGATTAAGTGTAACGTATCTTATGGGGCAAATTCATGCTTGATAGTTGCCGATGGTTGGATTCATACGGACCAAAACGGGACTTTTGCCGGGTCAGGGACAGCTGGCAGTTTTATAATGCTTTTGACTACATTGGCCTGTGATGGTTCTTTTTCCACGGGGTGTACCCATCATGATGGCGCGGTGGATATACACAATAATGCGACAGGAGTAATATTTTATGCTCAGAACGGCAAGATAAATCTCCATAACGGAGTAGACGTGACAGAAGTAACCGCTTATAAGCTTGCTTTAGACAATACTGCGACAATAACCTACGACCAAGGCTTGGCCAATGCAAATTTTTCAAGCGGTCCGTCCGGTGGGTATTCTATAGAAAGCTGGAAAGAGGTGGAATAGTGTATAATAATTTTATGCTAAAAAAAATAATTATCGGTAATTGGAAAATGAACCCTGTGTCGCTTAAAGATGCGGAGAAATTGTTTGATAGTGTGGCGAAATCTGTCTCCAGTATTAAAAATACAGAGATTGTAGTTTGTCCGCCGTTTGTCTATTTAGAAAAATTAAAAAAACTATCAAGAAAGATATCTTTGGGCGCGCAAGATGCTTTTTGGCAAGATGTGGGCGCACACACCGGAGAAGTTTCTCCTTTTATGCTTTATAATCTCGGCATTAAGTATGTAATTTTAGGTCATTCGGAAAGGCGTGCGTTGGGGGAGAATAATAGTGATGTAAATAAAAAAATAAAAGCGGCGCTTTCAGCCGGGCTCCGGCCAATAGTCTGCGTCGGGGAGTCTGTGCGCGATGCAAGCCACAGCTATTTTAATTTAGTCAAAGTTCAGCTCGGGGAATGTCTGGAAGGAATAAAAAAAACTTTAGTCTCAAAAATTATTATCGCCTACGAGCCAATTTGGGCACTTTCTAGCACAATTAATCGCCATGATGCCACCTCGGCTGATTCCCGGGAAATGGCTATTTTTATCCGTAAAATTCTTTCCGATAAGTTTGGCTTGGAGGCGAAAAAAACCAGAGTTATTTATGGCGGTTCAGCTAATGAGAAAGATGCCCTGGACTTTTTGCAAAACGGAGGTGTTGACGGGCTTTTGCCCGGCCGCGCCAGCCTGGATACGAAGAAATTTACGGAAATTATTAAGATTGCAGAAAATTTATGAAAATCAAAGTTTTATCAGGTCCTCGGTTTCCTGGGTCCCACCCCAGCCAGACCATTCTAAAACTTTATTTTCATAAATTTTCTTTACACACATGAAACTCAAAACTTTAAAAAGTGTAAACTTAAAAGGAAAAACTATCCTTTATCGCGCACCTTATGACATTGATGTGAAAGAAGTAAACGGTGTTTTAGAACTTATTGATGACATGCGCATCAAAGTGACGCTTCCAACCCTGCAGTATTTACTTCAAGAAAATTGCAAAATAGTCATTCTCACATACGTGGGGCGTCCGGATGGCGTTGTTGTGGAAAAACTCCGCACAAACCCCCACGCAAAAAGATTAAGCAAGCTTTTAAACCATCCAGTTGATAAAATAGATGATTGTATTGGATCTCTAGTTTTAGAAAAAATAAAAAATATGCAAGGGAGGGATATTTTGATGCTTGAAAATGTGCGCTTCCACAAAGAAGAAATGACTGACGATGATATTTTCGCGCAAAAGTTATGTGAAGGCAAAGATTCAGTTGTTTTTGATGGTTTTCCGCAAGCTCACCGAGAGCATGCTTCGACCACCGGCATTTTACGGCATCTACCAGCAGTTGCCGGATTTTATCTGGCGGAAGAGGTAAATATGCTTTCTGGCCTCCTCCAAGCTCCTGGGAGGCCCTTTACTGTGATTATTGGCGGGGCAAAAATTTCTGACAAAGTTGATGCGGTAAATAATTTATTAAAAATAGCAGATAAGGTATTAGTGGGCGGAGCAGTTGCGAATGTTTTTTTGAAAGCGCAAGGCAGGATTTTAGGTAATTCTTTTATTGAAGATGTTTTTGTGGATGAAAAAAAGCGTGAGAAGAAAGATTGGGTTTTATATGCGAAAGAAATCATGCAGTCTTACGGAGATAAAATTATTTATCCACAGGATCTTATTATCTCTGACGGTGTTTCAACCAGGGTCATCCTTAAAGAGGAGATTCCGGCGGGGTGGGCTGCGCTTGATATTGGGCCGGAAACGCAAAAAAATTATTCTGACATTATTCTACGGTCTAGAACTGTTTTTCTTGCCGGCCCGATGGGGAAATTTGAAGATGAAAAATTTGCGCAAGGTTCGCAAGCTATACTTGCTGCTATGAAAAATGTAAATGGCGAAACGATTATTGCCGGAGGAGATACCATAAGTATGACGCGCCAGTACGGGAATTTGGCAAATTATTCGCACGTTTCTCTTGCCGCTGGAGCAACCCTAGAATTTTTGGCCGGCAAGGAGCTTCCAGCGCTTAAGGCGCTGGGGGAATAAACTGCATAAGTAAGCTTTTTGGCCTGCTAATCCTTTATTTATAAGGCTTTTTGTGCTTGACTTTTTCTTTTAAATGTGCTATTCTCGCTAGGATAGTAAGTTCTTTGAGAACCCTTGGGCGAAGTAGTAAGAATTTAAATATTTTGAATATTTACTAATTCGTCCAAGAAATTTCACTTTCATCAACCTACATTTCAGAGGAGGAGGTAACCGTGCGAAAACTGTTAGTCAGAACTTTAGTCGTTTGCGGGTGTCTCCTCTTGAGCACCCCTGCGCTGGCGCAAAGCCCGAGCCTTCGAGGCTCGTCGGGCTCGCTCATCAAGCAGAACGTCGTAGCGAACAAGGAGGGTCTCACTCGTCTCAAGAGCGAGCGAGATATTGCTCGGTTCGTGAAAGCGGGGCTTCTCGTTGCGATCCCGAACGGCAGATACGGAATCAGGATCGATCCGCGGCTCGAAAGGAGCCGTAGATACTGCCGACCGTGGACGGTTCAGTTCTTGAAGGATCTGGGGACGCGCTTCCAGAACCAATTCAAGAAATCACTTACAGTGAATTCTTGCGTGCGCGATATTGAGACGCAAGAAGACCTTCGGGATCGTAACGGTAACGCGGCGAGGACAACCGGATCACGTGCCTCGCCCCATCTTACGGGTTCCACCATAGACATAAAACGGCTCGGGCTCTCAGGGCGGGAGCAGAATTTCGTTCGTGGGCGGCTCCTTCTCCACGAGAGAGCCAACCGCATCGAAGCTACCGAAGAGAGAGTGCAAGCAGTCTGGCACGTTATGGTCTATCAGACATACGTGCGATAACCAGGGGGGTTGGACGGGCAGAGCAATAGAAGCTCGTCCAACCCAAAAAGTTTAGTGAGTTGATTATCAAAGCTCACTTAGTAGGAAACGAACGGTGGGCTTTTTCTATTCTAGCTTAAAATGCCGCAATAATTTTTTTTGCGTTTTCGGCTAAATCTTTCTCATCTCCGGCAACTTCCGGCCAGACCCAGATATGGGCATGAGCTATTTCTTCGCCGTAAATTTGAGAGCGCACCATATCTGCATTAAATGCTTTCTTTTGTGCTAAAGCTATTTTCTTTGCAACTTCAAAAAATTCTCCAGCATTCGGCACATCCCAGACCCATCTATAATGCTTTTTGGTTACTATTTGAGTATGCCCGGGCCCAAGCGGGTGTATATCTAAAAAAGCCAAGAAATTTTCATCTTCGTAAACTTTTGTGCAAGGGATTTCTCCCTTTATAATTTTGCAAAAAATGCAGTCGTTCATAGAAAGTTTCACAAAATCAAAATTTTCTCAGGTTCTCGGTTTCCTGGGTCCCTATCCCAGCCAGACCATTCAAAAACTTTATTTTGCGAAACTTTCTATATTATATGCTAAAATTTCACTTATGCAAAAGTATGGCGAATTACTGCGGGCACTTTTAGAAAAGAGAGGAATTACGGATGAGGCTCAAGCTGAGATCTTTCTCAACCCAAACTATGAACGTGACTTTCACGATGCCTTTAAAATGCGTGATATGGAGCGCGCTTGTGTACGGCTTTTTGAGGCCATAGAAGCGGACGAAAAAATCGTTATTTATGCTGATTATGATTGTGACGGAATACCCGGGGCAGTAATTTTACAAGATCTTTTTAAACTCATTAATTATAAAAATTATAAGGTATATATTCCCCAAAGAAATTCTGAGGGCTATGGGCTCAATCTGGATGCGATAAAACAATTTGCAAATTCTAATGTAAAACTTTTAATAACTGTTGATCTTGGCATTACCGCGGTAGCGGAAGTAGCGCAAGCCGAGGTTGATGGTATTGATGTGATAATTACCGACCACCACCTGCCACCGGCAACTTTACCGCGAGCTTATGCGATTTTGAATCCCAAGACAGATCATTACCCGGAAAAGATGCTCTGTGGCGCAGGCGTAGTATTTAAATTAGCGCAAGGTTTTATAAAAAAATATGAAGAGTATTTTAAAATAAAAGAAGGCGCGGAAAAGTGGATGCTGGACATGGCGGGGCTTGCCACGCTCTCTGATATGGTCCCGCTAACGGGAGAGAATAGAGCTATCGCTTATTTTGGAATGAAAGTTTTACGCAAATCTCTGCGTCCCGGTTTGCAAAAATTGCTCGCTAAGATGAATATTGACCAGAGATACTTATCAGAAGACGACATCGGCTTTATGGTTACTCCCCGTCTTAATGCTGCGTCCCGGATGGATGACCCAATGCGGGCTTTTGAATTGCTCTCTACAGATGATGTGTCCGAGGCCGGAGTTCTGGCAGACCATTTGTCTAAAATAAATGACGACAGGAAAACTATTGTGACTGGCATTATGCGCGAAGTGAATAAGAAATTAACCACTTATGAACACAAAGAAGTGATAGTAATAGGAAACCCAGCTTGGCGCTCCGGCGTTTTGGGCTTGGTGGCGGGCAAAATTTCAGATGTTTACGAAAAACCTGTTTTCGTCTGGGGTAGGGATGAAAATAATTATATTAAAGGCTCTTGCCGGAGCGACGGCTCTGTGTCGGTAGTTGAGCTGATGACAGAAACAAAAGAGTACTTCTTAGACTTTGGCGGGCACGAGCTGGCTGGGGGATTTACGGCGCAAAACGAGAAAATTCATTTCTTAGAAGAAGCGCTTTCTACCTCTTTTAATAAAATAAAAAGGATAAAGAAAAATAATCAAGCAGCTTATGACATCAAGTCCGGCTTGGATGTTGTTAATATGAAAAATTGGCGTGAAATAGAAAAGCTTGCACCTTTTGGTTTCGGTAATCCTAAACCCGTTTTCTTTTTTCCAGGCGTAAAAGTGGAGAATATCAAAAAATTCGGCAAAAATGGCTCGGGCGAACACCTGGAGATAATTTTTTCCGATGAGAAAAATAAGGCCGTCGCTATTTCATTTTTTTCTGGGGTTGATTCATTTCAAATCCCGCTTGAGCAAGATAAAAAGGTAAACTTACTCGCGACTTTTGATCTATCTAGATTTAGAGGGCGAGAAGAGCTAAGATTGAGAGCGGTGGATATATTTTGATTTTTTATAAAAGATTTTATCTAACCTAAACTCTCAAGTTCTTTATTTAACGCTTCAAGTCTTCGAGTTGCTCTATCTAAAGCTGGCCCATCAGCTGAAACAGGGTCTGCTTCCATAAACATTGTGATATTATCTACTAATTGTTGCGCTGCATCTCTTTCTTGTTCTACCGTAGCTCGATCTCTTTGCCTTAAACCTTCTGTTGGCATATTAATGTAATGTAAATTAAATTATAATTTTCCCTCGATCAATATTTATTGTATAATACATATATTATCTATGTCAAATAAAAAAATAATTATTTATACCGACGGAGCGGCAAAGGGAAATCCTGGGAGGGCTGGATGGGGCGCCGTTTTTTTTGTGGGCAATAAGGTTTTTGAAATTGGCGGAAAAGTAGAACATGCGACTAATAATCAAATGGAATTGACTGCTCCGATTGAAGCGCTTAAATATGCCAAAAAACACAAATACTCCGGCCCGGTAGAATTTTTCTCCGATTCAAAGTATGTGATTCTTGGGATAACCGAATGGATCTTTAACTGGCAGAAAAATAACTGGCGCAATGCCGGGAAGAAGTCCGTAGTAAATCGCGAACTTTGGGAGGAGTTGTACACTCTTACTCAAGAGTTAAAGCCTAAATGGAATTACGTTGAAGGTCATAATGGAGATAAATGGAACGAAAGAGCAGATTTAATTGCGACGAGTTTCGCCGAGGGTGAGCCTGTAGATCTTAAAAAATAGTTATCCACAAGTCTATTTTACATTTATTATGATTATGCTTTAATTTAAACGTGAATCAAAATATCAAACAATTTAAACATTTTTCAGTAACTGCGCTCTTGCTCAGCCTTTTTTTGGAAGGCTGATATTTGCGCTGTAAAAATCCCTCGAAACAAAATTACAACCCAAACACCAGCCCTCCAAAGGGGCTTTTGCTTTTTTGGATGGTGTGGTTTTGGTTCTTCGGGGCAAGGAGGCCCCTAAAATGGCGGACGAAAAAAAAGGGGAGCCGGACCCCAAAGAACCGGGTCCCCTTCCGATTCCGGAGGAGGAAAAGACCCCAGAGGAACCCGGATACGGGCACGGGGTATAGGCATCAGGGGCTGACTGCGCATATGTCGCAGCAGCCCTAAAATTTCTTTTCGTTTCTGATATAATTTTCTGAATGCAGGATAGAATTTTTTACGCAATTTGCTTCGGTTTTATATTTGGAGTATTTTTACGCTCTTTTTTAGCTGTGAACTATTATTTGGTTATTTTGTTTGGATTAATTGCTTTCGCTTTAATCTTATTTTTTACTCTTATTTCAAAAAACAAGTGGGGAATTATTGCTGGAGTTTTTATTTTAACATTTTGTCTTGGAATTTTTAGGTTTCATTTGGCGGATAGGCCGGCACCGCAGGCCATTTCAATGGAGGGTGTTATAGTAGATGAACCGGATATAAGAGAAAACAATCAAAAATTAATTATTCAAACCAAAGAAACTAAAATTTTAGTCACTACTAATGTCGGAAATAATTATAGATATGGGGATGGGGTTGTTTTCAAGGGTAAACTGGAAAAGCCAGAGAACTTTATAACCGATCAAGGGAAGGATTTTGATTATATAAATTATTTAAGAAAAGATGGAATTTTTTATGTAATGTCATATCCGGATATTGAAATTGTGTCGCGGGGCAATGGCAATAAGATAAAAAGTGCATTATTTTTTATTAAAAATGAATTTCTAGAAAAGATAAATTTGGCTACAAGGCAACCGGAGAGCCTGCTTATAGGTGGGCTTATCTTAGGTGAAAAGGCCTCTTTTAGTGAAGATCTGCGGAAAAGTTTTATAGACACAGGCACTATACACATAGTGGCGCTTTCCGGCTATAACATTACCATAGTGGCAGAATGGTTTATGAAATTGTTTTCTTTTCTGCCTATCCGTTTCGGCATTGGCGCGGGAATTTTGGCGATTTTGCTTTTTGTTCTTATGACCGGCGGTGCCTCGACCGCTATTCGCGCCGGAATCATGGCCACGCTTGCTCTCTATGCCCGGGCGTCAGGGCGAAATTATGATGTCGCCCGGGCGCTTTTACTTGCAGGCGTTATTATGATTTTAATAAATCCATTTGTGCTTGCTTACGATGTTTCTTTCCAGCTTTCTTTTATAGCCACAATTGCCCTCATCTTCTTCACGCCTAAAATTGAACAATATTTCCTTTGGGTACCGAAACATTTCAAGCTCCGGGACATAGTGTCTGTCACTTTCGCTGTTTATATTTTTGTTCTGCCTTTCATCCTATACAAAATGGGGAATTTGTCGCTTGTGGCATTGCCGGCGAATGTTTTAGTTTTGCCTTTTATTCCCATTACAATGATTTTAGGCTTTTTAACCGGACTTTTGGGCGTGATTAATTATTTCCTTTCCATTCCTTTCGGCTATGTTTCATATCTTTTACTCCACTGCGAGCTTGGAGTCATTAATTTCTTTTCGCAAATCCCTTTTGCCTCATTAATTATCCCGGACTTCCCGTTTTGGCTTACACTTTTAATATACACCTATTTTATCTATAGGCTTTTCGGCAGAGCTATTAGAGAATTTTTCCTTGCCCGTCCGTAGCTTTAGCGAAGGAGGGTTATTGAACCCCACCAGCCTTCTTAAAGTTCTCTTCAATAACGTCCCAGTTGAGATTTTCAAAAAATGCTTCTACATATTTTTTCTTTTCAGACGTCGGGTAGTCATAGACATAAGCATGTTCCCACATGTCAATTCCCAAAATCCACTCCACTCCGTTTAATTGCCCCAGATGCTGCTCGTCAATCCAAATGTGCACGAATTGCTTTGTTTTTTTATCGTAGCCTAGTACCGCCCAGCCGATTCCGCGAGTCATTGCAAGCATTTTGAAGCCGGAGAGCCATGCTTCAAAAGATGGCGCCTGAAGTTCTATTGCCTTTTTAAGTTCTGAATTTTTGGGTAATGATTTTGCTCCGTTTTCAAGCGACTTGAAATAATATTCGTGGTTGCGCATACCATTAAACTCAAAACCGAATCTTCTCTGTAATTCTCCGATGACATAGGCATTCTTCTCAGGGTCAGCCATATACTCGCCTATTTTCTCTAGAATTAGGTTGGTATTTTTTACATAGCCGGCATAGAGTTTTAAATGTTCCTCAATATTCTTGGCAGAAATTCCTTTTAATTCTCCTATATTAAAAGTCTGTTGTATAAATGGTTTCATGCTAGCATTATAGCATGTTTAAGAAAGTCAAAAAATACGGCTTGTTTATTTCAGTCTTTTTACTTTTACTGGCGGTTATTTTCATTCTTTATCTTGACTGGCAAAGTTCTCACCGCAAACTTACTTTTGCGATGCTTAATATCGGTCAAGGAGACGCATTGTTTATAGAGTCGCCGACCGGAACACAGATACTAGTGGATGCCGGCCCGCCGAAGAAAATATTAAGTGCTCTAGCCCGGGTGATGTCTCCTTTTGACCGACATATAGATGGGGTGATTATAACCAACCCAGACCAAGACCACATTGGCGGTTTCTCTGATGTACTTTCACTTTACAAAGTGGGCAAGGTTTTTGAGCCGGGCACAATTAGTGATTCAAAGACCTTTCAAAACCTGCAAGATGAGATAAAAAATAAAAAAATTCCAAAATTTCTGGCTAGGCGTGGAATGAGGCTTCATTTGGGCGGCGGGGCGGCGCTGGATATTTTGTTTCCAGATAGAGATGTGTCTCTTTGGGACACAAATGACGGGTCAATCGTAGCCAAGCTCTCTTATGGCGAGACTTCAATGATGTTAACCGGAGATGCCTCAATTAAAACAGAAAAAATAATTCTTGCGGCAAATTCTGACAATCAACTCCAAAGTACTATTTTAAAAGTCGGGCATCATGGTTCGCGCACTTCCACCTCCAATTCATTTGTAAAAATGATTGCTCCTGCCTACGCTCTGATTTCCGATGGTCAAAAAAATAAATACGGCCATCCACACAAGGAAACTCTAGATACTCTGGTGCAATTCGGGGTAAAAGTCATGCGGACTGACTTGCTGGGAACTATTATCATGAAGTCTGACGGGCAAAATCTTAAGTTTTCTTTTAATAAGTAATCTGTTATATTGGAAGTATGCGAGATAAACCAATTGAGAAACTTATAAAAAGCGAAGAGAAAAGGCAAGCGGAGGGGCTGGAACTCATACCTTCCGAGAACTATGTTTCAGAAGATGTTTTAAAGGCAAACGGTTCTGTTTTTACTAATAAATATTCCGAAGGCTATCCAGGGCGCAGGTATTACGGCGGACAAGAATTTACCGACGGCGTAGAACGTTTGGCAATAGAACGCGCCTGTAAATTATTTAATTGTAAATATGCCAATGTTCAGCCGCATGCCGGCGCCCCGGCTAATGTGGCTACTTATTTTGCCCTTATGGAGCCAGGAGATACGATTATGGGAATGGATTTGTCGCACGGCGGGCATCTTACCCATGGGCATCCGGTCACCTACATCAGCAAAATTTTCAGATTCATTCGCTATAAAATGAAAAATATAGAGACAGGTGAAATCGACTATGAAGAAATGCTTGAAGTAGCAATGCGAGAGAAGCCAAAAATAATTATGGCTGGATATTCTGCCTATACGCGGGAGCTCGATTATGCAAAATTTTCAGAAATTGCGAAAAAAGTCGGGGCGCTGGCTATTATGGATGCCGCTCACATCGCCGGACTCATCGCTGGGGGTGCCCACAAAAATCCTTTCGATTATGGTTTTGATTTGATATTGACAACAACGCACAAAACTCTGCGTGGTCCGCGTGGAGGAATGATTTTAACTCGGGATAATGAAGAGATTGCCAAGAAGATTGATAAAATGGTTTTTCCGGGCTTTCAAGGAGGACCGCTAATGAACACGATTGCTGCCAAGGCGGTGTGTTTTGGCGAGGCTTTAACACCAGCTTTTAAAAAATATGCTACGCAAATTATCAAAAATGCCCGGGTAATGGCGAAAGTGTTTTTAGATAATAAAATTCGGCTGATTGGCGGCGGAACAGATAATCATTGTGTTTTGGCTGATGTTTACGGTTCTCTTGGAGTAACGGGGAAAGAAGCGCAGACGGTGCTTGACGAAGTAGGCATCACTCTCAATATGAATATGATTGCCGACGACCCAAGGAAGCCTCTTGACCCTTCCGGCATACGTTTTGGCACGCCGGCTATCACTACACGTGGATTTAAGGAGAAAGAATGCAAGCGCGTGGCCGAACTGATGGTTAAAGTTCTTAAAAACAAAGACAATAAAAAAATAAAAGAATCTGTGCATAAGGAAATAAAAGCTCTAGCGAAAAAATTTCCTATACCTAAGAAGTTTGTATAAAAATCATGCAAATCATCCTTGAATCGCAAAACAAGAGCGTTATCAAAATAGAAAAAGGTGAGGATTGTTTGGAAATTTTAAAATCTCTGGCGAAAGAAAGAGATAAATCTTTCCTTTTTTCTATAATCGGCGCGTGTTCTTTGGTGGAGTTGAGCTATTATGATTTAAAGAATAGAAAATATTTCAGTAAAGAATTTACAGAAGAAAATATGGAAATACTAAATGTCAATGGCAATGTTGCCTGGTCTGAAGACGAGCCGATTGTGCATGCTCATGGAGTTTTTTCGAATGAAAATTATGAAACCTTCGGCGGGCATGTTGTGAAGCTAGTCATATCTCTAACAGGAGAAACGATAATTGATTGGCTGCCCGAAAAAATTATTAAAAAATATGACGAAGAAACAGGCCTTAAACTTCTATCTAAATAATTTATGGAACTACAAGTCGGAGTGAAAATAATTTTGCAAAATAAGGAAGGGAAATTTTTAGTAGTTTTGCGTTCAGCCATAAAATATCCGGAAGCTGGAGCTAAATGGGAAATTGTTGGGGGAAGAATAAATCCCGGATTTTCTTTAATGGAAAATCTAAAAAGAGAAGTTAAAGAAGAAACTGGGCTGGAAATTACAGGCGAGCCGAAATTGATTGCCGCGCAGGATATAATAAGACCTCATAAACACATCGTTCGTCT
>MFUY01000026.1:4851-7004 GCA_001787035.1 Candidatus Nomurabacteria bacterium RIFCSPLOWO2_01_FULL_41_12 | reverse complement strand
GTTTCGTTTGAAGAATTATCAACCCAGCTTAAATTGACATTGGTGCCGGAGGAAAGAGTGGCTGTGAGGCCAGTGGGGGCTGTTGGGGTACTGTCACTAACCGTAGCTGATGCTAGATTCGAAGGTCCGGAACAATTTCCTGCTCCCGCACTGCCACAAGCCACGACCTGGTATTCATGAGTACCGGCAGATGGAGCACTGTGTACGTATGCGAGGGTGTTGGGCCCCAAGGTAACTAAAAAATTCCACGCGGTTGCCGGAGACAGGCGTTCAGAAATAATAAATTCAACTTCGTTGCTTGAATTATCAACCCAAGAAAGATTGACGTTTGATCCGGACAGGGTTGCGTTCAGACCGGTGGGTGTAGCCGGTACCGTACTCCCGGAAGAGACCGTAATCGTCCCGCTACGAGAAGGAAATAAATGATCATGGTAAGTGTAGGTGCCCGCTGAATTAATGGTTACTGTTCCACTGCCCCCTGGTGCAATATCACCCAAATTAAGCACGGGATATAGGGTATGAGTGGGGTGGTCGTTAGAAGAAACATTATGAGTGACCGTATCGTTATTGAAAAAGTTTATGGCTCCATCTGTCACTGTTACGTTTAAATTCGAAGGGCTAAAACCGCTATTCGTGATAGAAATGTCCGTATGAGCGGCAAAAACCGGAGCCAGTGTAAATATTACTCCCCAAATTAGAAAAAAGGTTGCTAAAAAAACAAAAAGGCCAAGAACTGGAATAGTTTTCTCGGTTCTTAACATCGACTCTGAGCTTATTTTTTTCATCATTATATTATACAAACTTTTAATTAAAATTACTAATAGAACTAAGCAACTATTGGAAAAGAGATAATAAAATGCGACCCGATTCCCTTTATAGATTCTACTGAAACATTTCCATTCATTTCTTTTATTATCTTAGCCGTTATCCAAAGACCCAAACCCGTCCCCCTTATCTCTTCTGTTTCTTTAGTTCTAATGCGGTAAAATTTTTCAAACAACTTTGCTCTTTCTTCCTCGGTCATACCTAGTCCCGTATCACTGACCCTGATATATAAACGCTCTTTTTCTTTGTATTGCCTAACAATAATCTCGCCTTTATTTGTATATTTAACGGCATTGCCTATTAAATTAACCAAAGCCTGTTTTAATCGATCTTTATCTACATTTATATACTGACTATCTTCTATCTTTGTTTTATCAAAAGAAATACTAAGCCCCTTTTCTTTAGCGGGTAAAACCAGGGATGTCACTACCCCCTCTATTATATCAAGCGGGTTGATTTTTTCCAACTTGAACGACATCCTCCCCTGTTCAATCCTAGAGACATCCAGCATATCAGAAATCAGAGCGTCAAGATCTTTTGATGATATATCGATTTTTGATATATAATCTTTAGTTTGCGGAGAAAGTTCCGGAGCTCCAATGGCAAATTCTGCATAGCCCCGAATAATAGTCAAGGGCGTCCGCAATTCATGGGAAGCCATGGAAATAAAGTCGTCTTTTAATTGATTTACTTCTTTTAATTTTTTATATAAATCCATGTAATCGATAATTTTAGAATGCCGCAAAAATAAAAGCAGAATAAGGATAATAACTACAAAAAGCAAAATTCTGCTTCTGGTGATGCTACTTTGGATAGCCATATCAGCTAAAGATAAAGTCTGGGTTGTCATGACCACCCCGACGACATTCCCCATTTTGTCTGTAATGGCTCTGGCGGTTTGAAATAATCGCTCTCCATTTTCACTAAATGGCATAGTCAAAGAGTTGCTGGGATCGCTCCCGGCTAGAGTGTATAAAAAGGGAGCTTGGTTATCCACTGTATCAACCTCTTCTAAATTATTAGAGGCAATAATCACATAGGAGTTTGGTATCGTCCCTAGATTGGGGTCAATAATTGTTTTTTTGACAATTACTTTAAAACTTTTTATGGTCTCATTTGTTTTTATTATATTTTGAATTTGATTATTTAGGTATACAGAATCATCAATCTTATCAGAAGCAAATGAAACAAAAGCATCCTGTAGGGACCCGATCCGTACATTTATCAAACGCTCTTCCGCGTCATTTGCAATACCTATAAACCTTTGCGCCATAAAAACAAAAGACCCGGTTATAAGTACAGCGACAATAATCGTATATATTAATTGG
>MFUY01000026.1:477-4815 GCA_001787035.1 Candidatus Nomurabacteria bacterium RIFCSPLOWO2_01_FULL_41_12 | reverse complement strand
CTTAAACATCTTTATATGATACCACATACAAACAAAAAACCTCTACATTCAATGAATAATTGCCAATCAAATGAAAAATTGGTAGAATAAAGCTGTATGTCCAGTACTCAACCCTACGAAACAACCGAAAAAAAAATACATATTCTGATAGTCGACGATGACCCCATGTTGCGCCGTCTTTTTGGCGGACGACTGGTAGGGCTCGGATATGATGTTATTTACGCTTCCGACGGAAATGAAGGCAGAGAAACAGCCAGGCGCCTTAAACCGGACTTGATAATTATGGACCAGCGAATGCCGGTGATGGAAGGGATAGAGGCATCCTCCAGAATGAAAACAGAAGCGGAGACAAAAGATATTCCTATAATACTTTTTACCAATGAAGATCTTTCTTTAGAAACTGAAAAAATAATAAAAGACCTCGGGGTAGATGCTTATATCCCCAAGTCTTCAGATTTCAAGATTTTGGCGCAAACAATTAAAGATCTTTTAGAAAAGAAAAACAAAAAAGCCACCTCCTCTTAAGAGTATGTCTAAAAAAATAATATTAATATCAGCCATTGATTGGATCTAGGGTTGCTCTCGCATTAGATTGAAATTAATGGCTGTCCAGTGGAGAGCTACGTTTCCATTGACCGTCAATTCAAGAGTCTTATCATACTTTTCTGACAGTCTCACAGTCACACTCTCGCATCCTGACGTCGGATTTATCCTGTATCCGGAAGGAACAGCAACACACACATCGTATGTGCCGACTGGCGCGTTAATAAACGAGAGAGTATACGAACCGTTACTTTTTGTTTGAGTTGTAACTGTTTTAGGACCAGTCCCGCGTATGACAATGCCCGTCATTGGAGTACCAGACGTCATCGCCGGAGCATTGGAGGCATCATAAACATAGCCCTTTATAGTAAATGTATAACTACTGGTATCTTTTGGCACCGGTGTGATGTCTTGCGATAGTTTATTGATTTCCTGTATCTTTTCAGTTTCAGAAACGGGTAGCTCCTCTTTTTTTTCAACATTTATAGTGCCATTAGGAATTTCAGAAACTGAATTTTTCTTGAAAACATAATAAGAGAAAGTGGATAGCATCATGCCTACCACTATTATCCCTATCATATAAAAATTTAAAAATCCCTTTTGCATCACATTTGTATTTTATCTTTTAAAAATCAGATTACAGGCATTTACAATTACTTTCTGCTTCCGCGCATTTTTTACATTTTACCTGCACCATTGACGCTTGCGCGCATTTCTGGAAATGAGAAGGGTCATATTGAGCCGTAGTATATCCACATTTAGGGCACTTAAATCCGTCTCCCTCGCCATGGCAAACATGGCAATGCTTGGAAGATAAATGTGTTGCTATGTTATAAACCATATATTTAATAAAAAATTATTATTTACTAATTTTTATTTTTATAGAAGAAATAAAGAGCAAGCGGCGCAGCCCAATTGGCAAAACGCTCTATGAAATCCCATATTGGCAAACCCACCAACGGACGGACCAATGCAGTCCAAAAGCCCCAAAATGCCATCCATAACAGTACTGGAGTAATCGGCTTCCATAGCACAAGAATAGCCAATAAAATATCCATCACCCCCACAATCGTCATAAATATTGTAGCTGTGGCTGTATCAAGTCCGGTCAATTGCTCGGTCCATTTTATCCAATCAGCCTTGCCTAAAAGGGCAAAAACACCGTGACCAAGAAATTCACCCGCTACTCCAACTTTTAAAATCCATTCAATCTTTTTTTCATTAGTCATATTTTTTTATTTAATAATAATTTAATTATACATCTATTTTAAAAGTTTAAATTAAGATTTATCGTTTAAGTACTTACTGGCGACGCTTAATGCAAATGAAGGTAATATAATACAAACAGTTATTAAAAGAAGTTGGTGCAATCTTTGGTTCCATAATGTAGCGTTATTTCCATCTGGTCCTCCAACTAAGATTAGTGAAATTCCTATAACACCAAAAGCGATTGATGAATAAATAAATATCTGTGTAGCTATTTTTTGCATAGTTTTATTATACCAATTAAAACACTGTCTGTAAATCATGTTTATGCTGGCTCCGGGGGTAGGGATGAAGTCTGAACCTTTCTAGAGGCAAGACTCGAAAATATCTAATCCTTGTCGGGCTGTTTGAAGATTTAGGTTTAATGGTGGAAACATAATAATATTAGTGCTTCCAGCATTAGCAACGAGTAAGCCCTTTGAGAGACACTTATTGATTATTTTACTTGGATACCCTGCTTTTCTAAATTCTAGACCAATAGCCAAACCTTTTGCCCTAATTTCTGGATTGACTTTGAATTTCATTGCATTTAGGCGTTTCTCGAAATACTTTCCTAATTTATTTGCATTATTGAGTAATTTCTCTTTATGTTTTAAAAAGTACCTTATGTTGGCAATTGTAGCTTCAACATTTAACGGATGCCAACCAAAAGTTGAGTAGAAACTAAAATCAAATTCAAATGATTTTGCAACTTCTGATGTCATTAAGGTTGCGCCAAGTGCTCCGAATCCTCCAGTTGCTCCTTTGGCAATTGTCATGATATCTGGTTTTATATCATAGTGTTCGCAGGCAAATAATTTTCCGGTTCTCCCAAAGCCAGTGGCTACTTCGTCAGCAATAAATAAAGTTCCATATTTTTTACAGGCAGCTTGTACTATTTTAAAAAACTCTTTTGTAGCAATTTCTACGGCTAGATTGCACACAATAGGTTCTGATATAAAAGCAGCGATATCTCGCTTGCTCAATAATTTCTCCACTTCACGAGCAGCCTTTTTGTTAAGAGGTGTTCTGATCTTATGACACCCAGGAAGAAGATTTGAATACCAGGTACGAAAGTCACTCGCACCAACACTCATTGCGCCTATAGAGTGACCGTGGTAACTTCCCTCAATCGAGATGAATTTAGACCGTTTTGTATGAGACATAGCAGCCTGTAACGCAATTTCTACTGCTTCTGTTCCACCTGTGGCACGAAAACTTTTTATCAATTTACCCGGGGAGATTTTTGCAAGTATTTCAGCAAGGTCTGTCCACCCACGATAATAATAACCCGGTGATACGTAATTTGGCCCATCAAATTTTTTAATTTGCTTGACTATTTCACCCGGATTCCAACCTACATTGCCTACACACCAACCAGCAAAAAAATCTATGTATTTCTTGTTTTGATCACTATACAGGTAGACCCCTTTTGCTTTTCTAACTACGAGCGATCTAACAGCTCCTTCTCGGCCAAGATATTTTTTGTCCTTATCTTGAATATTCACGTTTTAAGTATAGCAAAATTTAAATCTAAAATCATTGGCTCCGGGGGTAGGGATCGAACCTACGACCAATCGCTTAACAGGCGATCGCTCTACCGCTGAGCTACCCCGGAATATTTATTCATTCGAGGTAGTTCATCGGAACCGCTGGTCACAAATATTTTTCTGCTGAAAAATTGTGCGACCCCGGCTCGGCACCTTCGTGCCTCCGCCCTTGAAATGCTTACTATATCGCATTTCAACTACCCCGGAATCTATTTAAATTTCTAAAGAACTTTTACCATAGTATCAGAAAATGGAGAAAAAACAACCAAAAAAACTATATTTAATTTGCATTATTGGTAAAATAAGATAGAATGTGGGTTAGTTATAAAGTTGAAAATTTAATTGAAAAACAATGCGGGCCGTTAGCTCATCTGGTAGAGCACCTCATTTGCAATGAGGGGGTGGCAGGTTCGACTCCTGTACGGTCCACAAAAAGATATGAAAAAATATATTTTTATGTTTCTGGTTCTCTTTACCCTGATAGTTTTATCTATTGTTGTCTACTATAAATTTGATCCAGCTTTGTTAACCAGGCTTTCTTTTTATGTAAATCTGGCGAACCCCTATATGCGTATTGTAAGAGTAGAGGAGGGCTTGCGTAAAGAAGAAATAGCGCAGGTAGTGGCAAACAAGCTTGATTGGGGTGAGCAAGAGAAAGAAAATTTTATAAATAGCGCGAATATAGAGGGACATTATTTTCCAAAGACTTATTTGATTTATAAAGATGAAAACCCGCCCGAGATAGTGGCAATGATGCTTGATGAATTTAATAAGGCAACAAGTAAGGTCAAAAAACCAAAATCAAAACAAATAATCAATGAGAATACTGCTTTAAAAATCGCTTCCATTATTCAGCGTGAAGCGGCAGGCAAAAAAGACATGAATTTAATTTCTGGAATAATTTGGAATCGAATTTTTGAAGGAATGAAACTGCAAATAGATGCGACTTTGCAGTATGCTAAAGGAAGTGAAGAAGACGGATGGTGGGAGCCGATTGTTC
>MFUY01000026.1:0-469 GCA_001787035.1 Candidatus Nomurabacteria bacterium RIFCSPLOWO2_01_FULL_41_12 | reverse complement strand
AAAAAAATAAAATCCTCTTACAATACTTACCTCTATGTGGGGTTGCCACCCGGAGCCATCGCAAATCCGGGGTTAGACGCAATTACTGCCGCCTTTAATCCGCAAAAGACAAATTGTCTTTTTTACCTGCACGACAGAAACAGAAAAATACACTGTACAAAAACTTACGAAGAGCACAAGAAGAATATTGAAATTTATTTGAAATAAACTGCCTTGACAGCATTTTTATGCGATTGTTCGACCCCTTTCGTATATGATATAATTATAATTAACGAATATAGAAAAAAATTTATGAAAAAAAGCACATTAAATAAACTTTCACCGGGGTTACGGAAACTCATTATTCCAGACGATACTAAAGCGAACGGCACATTAAGTGTGAACATCAAGGGTAGTACTAGGCCTGTTAGTAAATTTGCGCAAAGGACGCTACTCCATACCAATGGTGGCTCTACCCTCCAGGCTGCTT
>MFUY01000025.1:9133-10466 GCA_001787035.1 Candidatus Nomurabacteria bacterium RIFCSPLOWO2_01_FULL_41_12 | reverse complement strand
TCGCAGCAACGCCACGTCCTTCATCGCTTCTTAAAGTCAAGGCATCCACCGTACGCCCTTAAATTTCCTGTTAAGAAATTTGAAAACCACAATTCATAAAGCTCTAGAAAAACCTATATCCCGACCGCTCGGGACTCAAAGAATTCTAAAAGCTTTCTCTTGTTTCTGGCACAAAAGACCCTCAAGTCCAGAACAAGAATTAAGTTTTCAATTTTCAATCTATTCTGATTTTCCAACAAAAAAACCGCCTTTGAGGCGGCCTACAGACAAAAAAGAAGTCTGCTATTAGCGCCGCCTTTTTAAACTGTTTCTTGTGGTATTCATACTGATTAGAAGAGTATAGACGAAAGCAAAAAAGATGTCAACTAGTGACATCTTTTTTGCAAATAAGCTTTAAAAAATATAAAAGGTATCAAGCCTTTTGATACGACGTCGACTTGGACATTGTGAACGAGAATACTCATTCACATGCTCCTCGCTAGTCGTAATAAAGATTTTATTTCTGAGAGACCTCTTCGCCAAGCTTTGAGATAAAGCGAGAAGCGTGCTCTTTAGCACCCAAGCCGAAAGCCAAAGCGCCAGCTAAAGCAACCATGTAAATGATGCCTTGAAAGAGAACACCCATATAGTCACTTAATCCAAGCTTACCTAATGCAATAATGAAAGCAAAAACCCAAACAGCATATTTGGCAACAGTGCCGAAGAAATTTGCTGCTCGTAAATTCATAGTTCTCGCTGTAGCCACAACTGCGCCAGAAAGACCTTCAGAAACAACTGCCGCAATTATCAAAACAAAAGCAGCAATAACAACTCGAGGTAAGAATCCAAGCACATCAGTCTTTAAGAAAGATGCAACTTCATTATTTGGACCTAAGACTAAAGTAAGTGAAGGAAGAAGAAAAACAATAATCACAAACCACTTCACCACCTGCCCTATAAAGTATCCAGTATCAAGAGTCATGCCCGCCCTTCTGAAGAAATCATCCGCGCCGACAGAAGCGAAAAGCTTGTCTACTTTCAAAGTGCCGAAAACCTGCTCGAGAGCCCGAGCAATGACATTACCCAAAACCCAGCCTACTACAAAGAAAACTACCGCTACGACCAATTTTGGAGTAAATTGAACGAAACCCCACCACAATTCCTGAAGTGATGCATTGAAAACGTCACCCCATGTAAGCCAAATGTTATTCATAAAAAAATGTTAATAATAATGTACTTTTAAGTTTCGACCTTAATAAGTTTCTATATGCCCATTATAGCAGATTTTAAGCCTTTTTTGAAGCTTGTGTGGATAACTCTTTAGCCTGTAAAAGGACCTCATGGGGGTAGTCAA
>MFUY01000025.1:4053-9100 GCA_001787035.1 Candidatus Nomurabacteria bacterium RIFCSPLOWO2_01_FULL_41_12 | reverse complement strand
TAACCAAACTCTTTTGTGTCAAAAATGGCATATACAAGCTCTGCGCCGATTTCGGCTTCAAGCCTGCGAACCCCTTCTTCTATTTTGCCCCGCTTCATTTTATCTCCGACAACGAGCAAATCCACCCGGGAATCGTTATTTTTAATAAAGACGCCGGAAACTATGATAAGCTTCACGCGCCCAACTTTTTTAAAATTGTCTAAAACGGTCTGTTTATTCAGACTATCCGACCGAACTAAGAGGTCTTCAAATTCTCCCGCGTATTTAAAAAGAGAGTTAAAAGACCAATCCAAGGCACGTTTCTTAATAAAATTGACAGAAGAGAGCAGTCTAATTTCCCGGCGAACAATATCAGGACTAACTCGGCTTCGCTTTACAATATCCTTACTCTTGAAACCCTTGCCCCTATTAAGCAAGAACAGCCTCATTATCTTTATCCTGGCCCCATTGCCTAGTATTTTCCCTAAAATTTCCATGTTATGTATTCTAATGATTTTTAAAGAAAAATCAAATTGAAGTAATGACAGGGGGCTGGCTATTATTTATCCCTGAAACAATTGAGAAATATGAATCACTTTCATCAAAAATTGAATTTGAGTTATCGTATGCTTTTACGATGCGAATTTTATAATCTGCTCCAGTTAAAATTTTACCAGAAGGTATCCAATTATATGTTCCAAAAACTGGTTGATTAAATGCTATTTGTTCCTGATATACTCCATTTTTATAAAGTTCAATTCGTACAGAGTCACCTTCACTCATATTAGAAGAACTCCAAGAAATAAAATATGTACTTCCAAGAACTATGCTTTCTCCTCCATTTGGAGAAAGAACGGTAATAGAAGAAAGAAGTGGAGAAACAGTAGCACAACTAAAATTTGCGTATTTATTTTGTCCATCCATTGTCGTATAAGCATAACCACCGCAGGAACTCTTCCATGTAAGCATTTCACCGTTATAACCAGAAACAGTGCCTACAACAGTTTCTATCCCATAAAAAGTGAACTGCTTCCCATCACGATTGGTGGTATAACAAGATTGATTTGTCTTGGAACCATTAAAAACACATTTCACTTGTTCAGAAATAAAACCAGAAGTTGTAGGTTCAGGTGTAGATAATATTGGAATTGGTTTAGAAGTTGATGGAAATGGTGTCGAGGGTAACATCGGATTATTATCTTCAATAACTTTGAGTTTTTCAAGTCTAATGTTTTCAGAAGTATCGATATTAACAATATCAACTTCCTTAATTTTTGCAAAAGTATTAGCGTCGACTTTTCCTGTTACAGAAATTTCATTATCGTCTTGAAACTCTCTTATGGCTCTGGCTGTTCTCTTTCCATAATTACCGTCAATTTTCCCTAAATAATAACCTGCATCTTTTAAAATCTGTTGAAGTTCTTTAACGTCACTCCCTTTTAAACCTAATGTTAATTCTCTTTGAGATGAAGTATTAGATGACGTAGCAGCTTTTTTTTGTAAAGAAGAATTATCTTGTGATATATTGCAAGGCTTGCCTGTAAGCGAGCTAAACAAATCGCCTACTGCACAATCATTAGCAGCTGGAATCGTGTCGCAAGATTGCCCTGTAGCCGTATTAAACAAGTCGCCAGGCGCACAGTTGGCTGCACTGGCAGAATTAACGTTAAAACCCAATAAAATAAGTGATAGAATGAAAACGAAAGAAGCTAATATATATTTCTTCATACCCCGCTACAGTATCAGATTTTACAAAAAAGTAAAGGTTTAATGCTGGTAAAAACCCCTGGTCTCCGAGTCGGGAAGCATGATGAGATTTACGCCTTTTTGCTTGCAAAGTTCTATTATTTTCTCATCATTGACCGAACCACTGGTAGAAAAAATGGTTTTGATTCCGCGACTTATCAATACTTCCGGCGCATCCGAAAAAGGAAAAAAACTGTCGCTATACGCAGTGGCATTTTCTAAATCAGCCCCCTCTCCCAAGGACAGTCCTTGGGGAACTCGAGACTGTCCTTTTGCAAAATTCGCCGCTTCGTCTGCGCGGAAAATTGCCAGCTTTGCCGCACCGACACGGTCCTGCTGGCCGACACCGTTTCCATAAAGCCTGTTCTCTTTGACAATGGTTATCGTATTGCTATTTGATGTGGAACCAATAGCCCACGCGAGAAGCAAATCTTTCAGGATGCTGTCAAGGACAGTCCTTGACAGATTGTTGTCAAAGACTGTCTTTGACAGATTGGGCACGAAAGTATAGTTGGGCTGGGTAAGAAAACCGCCGCGCACATAACGAAACCGGCTGGTGGAATCAAGGGTATGCAAACCGGCTTTCTCAATAGACGGGTTTGCCAAAAGCCTGCATTTCCCTTTCTTGCGGGAAAGAATCTCTACGGCTTCTTCAGTAAAAGAAGGCGCCGACACAATATCAAGCAACCGCCTTGCGCCTTCCAGCGAAAATTTATGTATCAATTCTTCCGCAATTTTTTCATCCACCGGAAAGTTCAACATCACCGAACCGCCAAAAATCGCCCGCAAATCTCCCAAAAGCATTTTTTCAACTGCGTCTAAATCACCTCGCAAGTCACCTCGCAAGGACGGTCCTTGCGCAATTCCCGCTCCGCAAGCATTCCCGTGTTTTACACCAATGGCGATATTGGGCACGGAGCCAAAATTCTTCTCAAGACCAGCGCCGATGTGGGTTATCGTCTGTATCATCCTGTCTACATCGCAAATATTGTTATAAGAAAGAGGATTACCGGCAATTAGCTTCCAATTAAAAATAGCCAGCGGATCATCTTTCAAATAGTCTTTTTTGTTTAAATTTTTATACAAAAAGCTGGGCTTTTGATATGCGTTTTCTCCATAGGCGCATTCAGCGTATTTCTCTCCTAAAAGACCCCTGTATCCTCCAGCGCTATGATATTTACTGGAAAGCAGGCAATATCTTGAAACAATTATTTCAGCCCGGGCAGCCATATCATTTAAGAATTCTTCCTTGTCCGGCTCTCCGTTTTTAAGCCATTCAATAACTTTCTCCCTGTCAGAAACTTCACAAATAGTTATTCGCCTGCCTTTGGCGCTTGAACGCAGAAGAGCCACTCCCCCCATATCTGTTTTTTCAATTACAGACTCTTTAGTAGACCCGATTTTATTTATTTCATCTTCCAGGGGATACAGATCCACGCAAACTAAATCAATGTAGGGGATGCTATATTGTTCAAGTTCAGCTTTATGCTCGGGTGTATCTAACGCTAAAAGTCCGCCGTGAATCTTTGGATGCAAGGTAAGTACACGATGGCTCAAAATTGGCGGCATACCGGTAATCTTGGCTACGTCTGTCACCTTTATTCCAGCATCGGTCAGATGTTTAGCAGTACCGCCGGAAGAAATGATTTGCCAGCCCAAACCTACTAAACTTTTAGCAAAGTCCGTAATGCCTGTTTTATCATAGACAGAAATTAATGCTACTTTCTGTTTTTGGGCCATATTTATTTCAATTCTATTTTACCCCCCGCCGCTTCAATCTTCTTCTTCAGATCATTGGCTTCCTCTTTCTTCATTCCCTCTTTGAGAGTCCCCGGAGCGGCATCAACCAAATCTTTGGCATCTTTCAAGCCGAGGCCCAAGGCTTCTTTTACGATTTTCATCACTGCTATTTTCTGCTCACCCGCAGAAGCAAGAACGACAGTATAAGTACTTTGCTCTTCAGCTACTGGAGCTCCTGCAGTTCCGCCTCCGCCACCCACTGCCGCGACAGCTGCGGCAGAAACCCCAAACTTCTCCTCAATAGCTTTCACTAAGTCATTTAACTCCAAGACCGATGCACTTTCGAGATCCTTCATAAATTGATCAAATTTTAACATAAATTTTTGATTCTGCGGAATCACGTCGCGTAAGTCCTTTCGGCGCGACGCTTCCTTTAATTAATAATTACCTTTTCCCTCGGCTGTAGACCTACGGGCGAAGCTTTGCGACTTCGTTCACGGCTATTGCTAAACGCGCCATAGGTGACTTGAGCAAGAATGCTAATTTGGATAGCAAGACTTCCCGGCTTGGTATGGTGGCTATTTCCATCATTTTTTCCGCACCAATAAATTTCCCATTAAAAATTCCGCCTAAAATATTCAGAATTCCTTTATGAGTTTTTTGGAAATTAAAGATTTCGCGCGGAGATGCTATTTCGTCTTTAGAATATGCAATAGCGACTTCGCCGGCGAGCTCTGGGACTTCACCTTCAGCTTTCCCTTTCAATGCGCGGGCAAGAAGCGTCTTTCTAGATACTTTGTAACCTATTCCTTCTTTTCGAAGGTCTCGGCGTAAAACTGTCTCATCGCCTACTTTTAGACCATGAAAATTAAGGAAGACAAGGGATTCGGAATCCTTAATTGTTTTCTCAAGATCTTTTATGATCTCTTCTTTTTTTGATTTTTGTAACATAAATGTTATATAAATTAAGAAAACGGCTTGCGCCGTCAAAGATATCGACCCACTAAACAGGAATTTTTACTGCCCTTCGACTACGCTCAGGGTAAACCTATTTTCTTTGCGGTATGGACACTATACCCCCACACCTATTTAAAGTCAAATAGGTGTGGGGGTATATCATATGTATCTTACTTTGCAACATTCGCGCTATTTTGTTCATTTTGTTCCCCTGTGCCGAAATAACTGGCCAGAAAGATTCCGGTAAGGCCTAAGGCTATCATGCCCGTAAAGAGAAGCAAGGTTTTAAAAAAGTGCTTTGTCATCACCCTTTAATTGTAACATAAATCCTATATTTTACCGATACCCTTTCGTCCATAAAACAACGGCTAGAATAATAGAAATGATAAGCAGGGAATGCCAATAATCCCAGTGTGAATATATTTTCTTTTTCTTTAAAAAATCAGCGAGCATATCATTCCCTTCCAGAAAAATAATGAAAGGCAAAATGGCTATCATATACCAGATTTTAAAAAGAATCATGAACATACTTTGATTATAGCAAAATTAAATTAAAAAAGCAGACGCCGCTTTTCCAAGTAGTGCCCGCTTGTTTTTGGATATGCCCCGCTGTTGGGGCGTGGGT
>MFUY01000025.1:233-4019 GCA_001787035.1 Candidatus Nomurabacteria bacterium RIFCSPLOWO2_01_FULL_41_12 | reverse complement strand
AGACCCACGATACCTACCGCTCGCTCCGCTTCCCCTCGGGAACGGCGGACGGGTCATCGCCGCCGAAGGTGGACGACTCGTCTCGCGAGGCAAGACGAGTGACTCCCTTGGTGGGGCTGTCCGTTACCCCATCCCCGACCGCCGTAGCCGGAGTCAGCGCCTGGGTCGATGCCGCCTTCGCCCTACGCTGAATGTCCTCTCTCTCTTGCTTGTGACTCCACATACGGATCCTCCTATTTGGACAACCAACGCCGCCCCTTTGAATTCCCCCTCATAATATTACAAAAATATAAAAAAACAAGTAGTGTCAAGGGGAGTCCTTGACACAAATTATTGTATGACGAAGCTCGCTTTGAGTATCCTGCCCAGGCTCTCTATCGTCCCCACGACAGATGCCGAAGGTATGCCAAGATAACAATTATCTTTCACGAGTATTGCCGCTCCGCCGGAATTTCCGCGGTCAATCTTCGCGGAAGTAATGTAATAGTTCCCGTCAAAACCGGAGACGATGCCTTCCGTCACTGTGAGCCCCGTCTTAGAGCCAATGCCCGGGTAGCCTAAAATTATGAGCCTGTCCCCTGCCTCAACGTTAGAGCAGAGCTTGGCGTCTTTCTGGGTGATAGTATTTAAAGTTTTATCCGACACAAGCTTGATGAAACCCCAATCTTCCTCCACACCGACGTAAAAATTGTCCTTAAAATTATTAGAAATCGAATAGCTCGCCGCCAAGCCTGGAAGCGTAAGCAAGCAGTCTCTCGGCGCATATTTGCCTTGACTCAAGAGCACATGCCGGCTGGTAACAGCCATAATTCCACCGGACTGATAAATTATCGTGGCAGAACCAGAAGCTTTGGCATAAACTGCGCCATTCGTATAGGCCCAGGTACATTCCACTTCTGCCACCCGCGGACTCCACTCTTTAACTAAACTTGCTACTGTGTCTTTAGCCTCCACAGTAACTGTTTTGACTTCCGGCGGCTTATTTTTAAGTTCGGTAAGTTCATTTTTTAAGTCCTGCAGCTGCTGGTCACGTAACTTATTTTGTTCTTCCAAAGCAAGCTTCTCCTCTAAGACAAGCTTGAGCATATTGTCTTTCTCCTCCTTATAGTTGTTCCAAAATTGCGCACCGAAATAAAATAGTGCGATAACTAAAATTGCGCATAGAATTTGAAATAAGATAAATACATCCTTATCCCGCTTTAATAAATTAAAAATTTTCTCCCATGAAACCATTTATTCGATCTTTACTTCTGAATTAAAATAGTAGCAACGTTTTGTGATTTATCGCAGTCCACATACCAGGTGGCGGGCAGAGTCGTGCTCGAGAGTTTAACTATTTTAAAACCATAACCCTTGATAGAAAAAGTAGAGCCCACTTTGACCGTACGGGCTATGGACGCGCGGTTGTCTATCATGATGTTGGTATTGTTCTTGAAAGTCATGATATTCGGAGTCGCTTGGCAGTTTTGATCCAATTGAATGCGAGCATCTTTATACTTCTCTAGCGCCTGCGCATAACTAACAACGGTGGCGGGAATCGTGGCGTTTACGCTGCCAGTTTCCACGCCATCACTTACCGTCTGGCTGGGTTCAACTGTCACGACCGGAGCCGGACTGTTTCTAAGCGACCACCAGCCGTAAATGACGAGAATTAAAACTATAACCAAGACAAACATCGGATTTTCTTTCCCCATACTGTATATTATAGCACAAAACCCTCGTTGCCCGCGAGCTTTGCGGGTGTTGGACACCCGATGACTCGATAACTCCCGACGGCTTACGGAAGTAAATCTTCTTCCAATAAAGAAGTTAATCCCCTTTCTTCTCGAATGAATGAAACAACATTCATACATTCTTTTTTAAAATTCTTATTATTTCCATAAAAATACAACAACTCTTTAGCTTCTTTTTTTGAAACAAGAACAAAATTATCCGTATCATATTCTTTTTCACTAGATAACACTAAATGTTTTTTTGCTTTTGGAATATCGTGTAGTAAATAATTCACGTGCACATAGGAACGAATTTTTAAAAAATACGCATTATCGTCTATCAAAGTAGACTTAAACCTACCTTGAAAGAGCGCCCCACTTCTGTTATGAACCAAATTAAAATAATTTGTATATCCACCAAGTAAACGCTTAAAAAACTCCGAAATACCACCATCTACTTCTTGTTTTAAAATAAAATGAAAATGGTTCGGATTAAAACAGTAAACAACAATTGAAACAAGCCGTTGCGGGTGTTGGACACCCGACGATGAGTCTCTTAATTCAATTAATCGTTCTTTTATACTGCCAATGGGCTTAACTACGTTAAATTCTTTAACACTTAAAGCAAATCTGTCTAAATCAGCTTGATCCATAAAAATATCTCTTTTATCTACGCCTCGATTGTAGCTATGATAATATTGACCAGTTATTAATGGATCTTTTCTCATAAATACATTATAGCAAACTCCCTTGCGGGTGTCCAACACCCGCAAGCTCAACAAAAAACCACCCAAAAGGGTGGTTTTTTGTTATTTAATTTTTTTATCAAACCTATTGAGCTTGAGCGTTCATCATCGCCTTTGTCGCAGGACCGATGAGACCGTCAGCCACTAGACCGTTGTCAGATTGCCATTGTTTGATGACGGCAATCGTCTTCGGACCTAGAGCTCCGTCAACTGCTAAACTAAGAGCCAACTTTGCATTCAAGAATCTTTGCAGTTCCTTGACTGCTTCGCCCTTGCTCCCGTCCTTGAGAGTTGCGGTGCCGAAATCGTAGGAAGTCTTGGTCATTGCGGTTGTTATGCCGGAAGTTGCAGCTTGAGCGTTCATCATCCCCTTTGTCGCAGGACCGATGAGACCGTCAGCCACTAGACCGTTGTCAGATTGCCATTGTTTGATGACGGCAATCGTCTTCGGGCCCAGAGCTCCGTCAACCGAGAGACCCAGATTGAGTTTAGCATTCAAGAATCTTTGCAGTTCCTTGACTGCTTCGCCCTTGCTCCCGTCCTTGAGAGTTGTGGTGCCGAAGTTGTACGATGCCGTTGAGGCAGAAGAAGATGGAACCGCCGGAGTGGCAGGGGTAGCGGGCACAGCCGGAGTCGCACTCACGGTGCAAGACTTTCCGGAGGTCGCGCTAAACAAATTACCAGCTACACAGCCTTCAACTTGCGTTGCAGGCACAGCCGGAGTGGCAGGAACTGCGGCAACCACAGTCACAGCCGGAGTGGTGGTAGTAGTTGAAGAACTACTACTTTGACCACCTCCTCCTGGGCTATAGACGCATTGATTAGGAGCCGGGGTAAACACAACGGTTCCTGAAGAGCTGACTCCCACAATAGTCGTTGTTTCTAGCAAGGCACTATCACAGCTTTGGCTGATGATAAATGCGGAAGTTGAAGTCGTGTCGGAAGTAAGAGCCCGAGTCGCGGAAGTTACTTTGAAAGTGCTTCCGGAAGGAACGGTAACCGTGAATGTCCCAGTGCCGACCACCGTGCTCGTCGCTACGGAAGTCGCCAGAATCGTCAAGTTGATATCCGGACTGGACAGGTCAACAGTTGTATCTACGCTGTAAGTGACAGTTGCAGATGCAACATTCCCTACGAGTAGAGACAAAGCTGCCAGCGATAACAAACCAATTTTTAATTTTTTAATCATTTGTTTTTAAGATTATATATACGGGATTCGACCTAGAGAAAGTCCTGAAGAAAATCCCGTATATTTTTTGTTAATAATGAACTTAAGAAACAAAATAATTAGTTGTTAGCACAGATGCCAGTTACATCGTGCATGATCC
>MFUY01000025.1:0-159 GCA_001787035.1 Candidatus Nomurabacteria bacterium RIFCSPLOWO2_01_FULL_41_12 | reverse complement strand
GCGTCAGAGTCAAGCGGGCTAATATCAAGAAGTGCGCCAGCGTCAGCACCAATATACACGATATGATAAGTACAGCCGATAACTGTTGACGCTTCAGGAAGTACGATCTGAGCTGTGTCGATACCCGCTGTTACAGTCGTTGTTCTTCCACAATCGAGA
>MFUY01000024.1:36957-37635 GCA_001787035.1 Candidatus Nomurabacteria bacterium RIFCSPLOWO2_01_FULL_41_12 | reverse complement strand
ACTGAAGCTGCCTCTACCTGGTACAAGGTGATGTATGCTTATGGAGGCTCTGGCTCGGGACTTTATTTGGAGCAGGCGAAGGATTATTTTTTGGATGAGTCGTTCACTACAGAAGATGCGAGCATAGGAATTAGAGATGCGGCGGCACCCGACAGGGATGAGAAGCGCGCACAGACGTTCGACACAGATGTGACAGGTCCGGTTGAATTTGTTGATATCAAGCTGGTCAAGGTTGGATCTCCCGTAGGACGTATCTGGGTCTCAATTTATGCAACAGACGGTACAATGCCAACCGGATCAGCTCTAAAAACTAGCGATAAATTAGACGTCAGTTTGGTCTCTACATCTGCTCAAGTGATTCGATTTGTGTTTCGAGATCCGCAGACGCTTACAGCCAGTACTAAGTATGCAATTGTTGTCGAAGGAGACTGGGCATTTAGCGGTGTCAATTATGTGCACGTTCGCGTGAACTCGACGGATGGCTACACGGAAGGGTCAATGTTCGCATACGATCAGGGAGCGTGGACTTCCGCTGAAACACGAGACATGTGGTTCAAAGTCTACGTCACCCGCAACGACAACACTCCGGCTCCGCCTTCGGGGTACAACACCAGCTACGCGCATATCGGGTATGTTTACAATGATAGCGGAAGTAATTTTGATCCATTCGTCGCCCAA
>MFUY01000024.1:25370-36903 GCA_001787035.1 Candidatus Nomurabacteria bacterium RIFCSPLOWO2_01_FULL_41_12 | reverse complement strand
GCGACTATTCCGACACTAACAGATTACTCGGTGTATTTGCCTCCCACACCAGTGCGTGTGACACACGTAATACGCAATACAGTCGCCGATGCGATGGTGATAGGAAGCATCCCGCATGGCTTTGCTGTAGGTGATGCGTATTCGGCTTACGTGGACGCCTCAGCAGCTAATTTTACGCAGATGGGACAGCCGACTCACACAGAATTTCAGGCGTTTTATTTGAGGGTGGGGTCAGGGACCGGGACATTCTATGCGCCTATGGCCTACACCTGGTCCACCTCCAACATCGGCACCCCATCCGGCGCAGCCGGAGGACAGATCTGGCTACTTAACGATACCAATGAAGCATATTACTCTACAGCAAACGTAGGTATAGGAGTAGGAGACCCCACAGCAGTATTACATCTAAAAGCCGGTACCACAGCAGCTAACACTGCACCACTTAAATTTAATTCTGGAAGCTTGCTGACTACAGCAGAAGCTGGAGCAGTAGAATTCTTAACTGATGCATACTATGGCACCATTACCACTGGAGCTGCCAGAAAGACTTTTGCTTTCCTGGAAAGTCCTTCCTTTACCACTCCGAACATCGGTGCAGCTAGTGGCTCTACTCTTACTCTTTCTGATGATATTATTTTTTCTGCTAATAAAGTTATACGTAGGAATACGAGTGATGGGAGTGATGACGGGTCCATCGAACTCAATGGCGGTGGAGCCTCAGGAAATTCGCGTGGCGGTAGTCTTACGGTCTATGGCAATGAGAATGGCACTGCTGGCAAGATTATTGGGCGTCTAGGAAATGTGTCCGGTTCAGAATATCTATTCCGTAACGCAGCTGGAAACGACGCGCTTCAAATTCTCGGCAGCGACGGCTCTGCGACGTTTACGAGTACGAATGATGATGCATGGGTCTTTAATTCGACGAACGTCAACGGCGGCTATCTCAGCATCAAGGAGAGCGGGGCTGAGGTTGGGCGAGTTGGAGTCGGGAACGCTGTGGATGGTATTGGTGATAATGAACTGGTAATCAAGGCAGTTGGTGACAATCTCCACCTGGAAGCCGCTGGGGCTGTCGGGTCACCAACAGGGGACGTGACCTCTTTTACGATCAGGGATAGGACCAGCGGTAACGCTGCGAATGTGTTCATCGATGCCACGAGTGGCCAGCTAAAACGCTCCACCGCCTCATCAGCCCGCTACAAGACGAACATCGAGACATTTGATGATTGGAAATCAACCCTACTCCCATTAAGACCCGTTACCTTCAACTACCTGCCGAGCCACTTGGCTGTCGGCTATGACCGCCAGTTTTATGGCTTGATTGCCGAGGAAGTGGCGGACACTGTCGGACCGGATACGACGCTGGTGGTCTTTGACAACGAGAGTAGGCCGGAAAACGTCAATTATACCTACTTTATCTCACCACTTATTCGTGGTGTTCAAGAATTGAATCTAAATCTAGAAGGAATTGCAGGCATCACCACTCCTCTCCTCGGCTCAGTATCGGAGTCTTTCGTAACTTCTTTTTTCACAAATTTATTTTCAAAAATAACCACCTGGCTGGCGGATGCGGGGAATGGAATAGTGAAAATTTTTGCAGGAGATATTGAAAGCAACAAATCAAGTACTGAAAATCTCTGTGTTAAAAACACTACTGGTGAGACATGCATAACCCGAGACCAGCTGGACGCTCTTCTTGCCGGAGCTGGTGCTTCTGGTAGTGCAGATGCCCCCGAACCTGTTCCTGAACCTCAACTCGAGGCTGATCAGCCTACGGCTGAAATTCCCGAGCCAGAGCCTGCGCCAGAGCCGACTCCTGAACCAGCTCCGGATTCGACAAGCTCACCGCAAGCAGAACCTACTTCCGAATCGACACCTTCGGCTGAAACTCCAGAGCCGGAATCTCTACCGGAAGAACCCGCGCCGTAACTCATTTGACTTGAAATAAACTTTTTAAAGTGATATATTGGAAGTATGAATATCGTAACATTACCAAGAAATAAATATCTGCAAATTTTAGACACTCAGGAAAAACTTCGGGGTGACTTGACTCGTTTACAAAAAATAGTTTCTTATATTGCTCAAGATGAAATAAATCCTCTATACATGGCTAGACTTTCAAAGATAGAGAAAGGGCTTTCCGCTGGTAAGGGTCTTAAATTTAAAAACAAGGCTGAAGTTAAAAAATTCTTTCGTTTACTTTAACTTATTTTTATTATGGCGAATAGCCCTAAACTAAATTTTGTTTTTTCCATAGAATTTAAAAAAATTCTTGAGAAAATGGCAAAGAAAGATAAGCTGGGACTAAAGAAAATAGAAGACCAAATATATAAAATAATATCAAACCCACTCGTTGGAAAACCTTTGCGGAATGTTATGAAAAACTACCGTCGAGTGCATATTGGGCATTTTGTTTTAGTTTATAAAATAGAAAATAAAGAAATCACATTTGCAGATTATGACCATCATGACCGGATATACAAAAAGTATTCTTTTATTTAAATCCCTGTCATTAGAACGATCCTTTTTGTTTTACAATAGAACAATGGATATATTTATCCAACACTATTTACTTGGTCCGTGCAAGAAGATTGCCAAGATTGCAACAAAGATACCAAAGTCGCGAACCCCGATTTCATTGTATCCGACAGTATATACTATGCTAAGTAAGTGAAGGCTTAAAAAAAAGGAGACAATTCTCGTGTAAAATCCTAGCACCAAAAGTGTGCCGAAAATTAACTCGAACCATCCATTGAAATAAATAAAATTTATTTCACTAATTGGTATGTCTTTTATCCACAAAGGTAAATAAGTGATCCACCCAGTCGGGTCGGAGACTTGCTGCAAGCCAAAATAAATAATTACCAGACCAATACCTACTCTAAGAACAATTTGAGACCATTTTTGCATACCAATATTGTAACAGAAAAAATTAGTTTCGGGCGGAGCCGGCTGGATTCGAACCAGCGGAGGGGTTTAAAGCCCTCACCTCTTTAGCAAAGAGGTACCTTAGACCGCTCAGACACGGCTCCTTTTAATTTAATTACTCTAGCATAATTTTGGCTAACTTGGTATAATATATCTATTACAAGTTAATCTATTTTTTATGGAAACAAAAGGAATAAAAGCAGGTGTCGGCTCAGCGTATGGAGAGGATCCTTATGCAGTCGGCGTGAATGCGTGCCAAGATGCGATAGAACAATTAGGCGACAATAACCCGGATTTATTAATTGTTTTTTCTTCCGTTAAATACGACCAACAGAAAATACTTGATGGCGTGCGGTCGGTAGCTCCAGGAGCATTATTGGTCGGCTCCTCAACATCGGGAGAGATTACAACCGCCGGTCCACTGAAAGATAGGTCTGTCGCTGTGATGGCGATAAAATCTCCGGGGGTAAAATATTTCACAGGTGTCGGGGAAGATATAGGGGCAAACCCTCGTCTGGCCGGAAAAATCGCCGCCGACAAAGTGAAAGAACAAGCCGGCGCTAATCTCAAGGCCTTTATGATGATACCTGATGTGCTTGTGGGCAATGGCGCGGATATTGTCCGCGGGGTGCTAGATTCTCTGGGCGCTCATTTTCCTGTTGTCGGTGGTGCCTCTGGAGATGACTTCGCCTTTAAAAAGACTTATCAGTATGCCAATAACAAAGTGTATTCAGGCGCAGTGGTAGGGCTCGGATTAACCGGTGATTTTAAGATAGGCATTGGCGTGAAGCACGGCTGGGTTCCGGTGGGAGAACCGATGAAAGTTACGAAGTCTGCTGGGGCCGTTATCCATGAAATCAACGGCGCTCCGGCAGTCAAGATTTATGAGGATTATTTCGGCGAAGAAGAAGCAAAAATATTGCGCACCGAAGCATTAGCAAAGCTCGCCATCACTTATCCACTCGGGATGAAGGTTCCGGGCAGCGATGAATTATTAATCCGGGATCCTATTACTGTGGACGAAAAAGGTTCGATTACCTGCGCGGCCGAGATTCCGGAAGGCTCGGAAGTTCGTCTAATGATAGGCAGCCGCGAAGAAGCCGTGAAAGTGGCGAAAATTGCCGCAGAAAATGCCGTCGCCCAATTGGGAGGTAGCGCCCCGAAAGCGGTCATCATATTCAACTGCATCGCCCGCAATAAACTTTTCGGCGATAAATCTGGAGACGAAATAAATGCGATTCAGGAAGCTATCGGGAAACAAGTTCCTCTCATTGGTTTTTATACTTATGGCGAACAAGCTCCACTTGGAGGCGAGGTTAAAAATATAGAAAAGTGTAACTCGGCTTTTCATAATGAAACTGTGGTTATCACCATTCTCGGAGAATGACGACATGATTATTATTTAATTCATTATTTTATATGATGACAACAAATGAAATAGCTCCCGTGGCTTCCAGTACGCTACAGTTCCAAAATATATTGGATTTTATTGCTGTTCTTGCGGGAATTATCGCTATTTATTACCTGATTCATCTGAACAAAAAACTCGGGGGCAAACTCTCCGCGGCTATCAGATTTTTTAATTTAGGCATGGTCGCCAACGTTCTGGCTATCGCGTGGTCTACATTTTGGGGGCATTTGTATGTAGTTGCCGGAGCAAGTTTAGATATTCATCACTTGCTGATGAGCTTAGGCATGATTTTCTTCATTCTTTCTATTCATAAGCTTTCCGGACTTGTTGTTGGCCAGGATAATTCTACAAGATAGTTATGGACGAGAAAGAGCAAGATATAATCATCACATTTGCGACTCTTCTCATGCATAGTGTAGCTGATGTTTTCGATATTTCTCGAATAAGAGAAATTATTGGCGATAATCCAGTTAAAGAAATATTTTTAGAAACAGAGAAAAAAGGATTCTTTGGGAAAAAAATGGCAAAGACCCTGCCTCCATCCTTTATCCCTGCTTTGTTTTCAGATGCGGTAAAAAAAATTATTGATATTCTGTCCAAGTCTTTCGGTTTTGATTTTACCGAGTCGCACTTGGAGCAAATATATCTGGAGCTTGAAAAGCAGTATTCAGTCGATTTTACCGGCCGGATAATTATGCCTTATATACCAGAAAGTTTCCTGGAGCGCCGTCGCATCGGGTATCTTTCTAAAGAAGAGCTTGAAGTCCGGGTGCTCAAAAAGACACAGGAACTTCAGAGATTAAATAATGATCTCGAGAATAAAATAAAAGAGCGCACAACTGAACTTGCTAATCTTCTCTCCGAACAGCAAAAAGCCGCCAAAATGCTTATCCGCAGGGATTTGGAACTGACCCGAGCCAATGAAAAGCTTCAAAAAGTTGATGAAATAAAATCTAGTTTCATTTCAATTGTCGCTCATCAGCTGCGGACGCCGCTCTCTGGAATAAAATGGACGTTATCCATGCTGCTTGGTGGCGACATGGGTCCGCTTAATAACGACCAAAAGACTTTTTTAATGAAAAGCTATGAAAGTAATACTCGCATGATTACGCTGGTAAATGACATGCTGGTTGCCGACGGAATCCAATCGGGAAAAGTTCATTACGGTTTTAAGCATATTGACATCATTGATCTTATGGACAATGTTCTTTTTGAAGTGAGTCCGCAAGCAGCCAAAAGAAATATTTTAATTGAATACAAAAATAAATTTGAAAATCTGCCGCAGGCATATGCCGATCCGGAGACGATGCGCGCAGTTTTGCAAAACTTGCTGGAAAATGCAATTAAATATACAATAGAAGGAGGTAGGATAGAGATAGATGTGAAACAAGAGCCTGACCATTTGGTCATTTCTATTGCTGATAATGGTATCGGAATACCCAAGGACCAGGCCAAGGACGTTTTTGTAAAGTTTTTCAGGGCGCGCAACGCCGTAAAGCAAGAAACCGACGGTTCAGGGCTTGGTTTGTATATCGCCAAGTCAATCGTTGAAAAAAATGGCGGAACGATCTGGTTTGATAGCGAGGAAGGAAAAGGAAGCTCTTTTTATTTTACTGTCCCGTTAGAGGAAAAGCATTAATAGCTATAAAGTTGTAAATTATGAAAAAAATTTTAATAATTGAAGACGATTTATTTTTAGGAGATGTTTTAACTCAAAAGCTGGCCAATGAGGGATTTGAGGCATTGCTCGCCAGAGACGGCTTGGAAGGTTTCCAGAAAATAAAATCTTTTCATCCAGACTTGATTTTACTTGACATTATTTTGCCGAATATGAACGGTTACGAAATACTGGAAGCGAAGCAGAAAGATTCATCTATCTCCGATATCCCCGTCATTATTGTTTCAAACTCCGGCCAGCCGGTTGAAATAAACCGCGCGCTTGCGCTAGGTGTCAAAGACTATCTTGTCAAAGCGCAATTTGATCCCGAAGAAGTTTTGGTTAAGGTTCGAGCGCAGCTGCGAAAAGAAGAACCAGGCAGCGGCGTGGCGTCTCTTGAGAATGTGATGAATCAGAAAGGCAATGCCACGACTCTTGAAGGCAAGAAAATAATGTGGGTTGAAGATGATCAATTCCTTAATGATATAATCGCGCGGAAGCTCTCCGTGACCAAATGTATTTTTTTTCATGCGAACGAAGGGCAGGAAGCTTTGAAAATTATTGATAAAGAAATGCCGGACATCATTATGCTTGATATTATTCTTTCCGGCATGGATGGTTTTGAAATTTTACGTACGATAAAAAATAATAAGAAAACCAAACAGATACCAGTTATTCTTCTTTCCAACTTAGGGCAAGCGAGCGACATTGAGAAAGGCAATAGTCTTGGTGCGGCGCGTTTTCTAGTAAAAGCGACTGTTACCCCTAATGAAATAGTGGACCAGATAAAGGAAGTGCTTGCTCTCCATAAAAAGTAAATCAACTATGACTTTTTTTGATAAGTTAAAATACAAAATTTGGCATTTTATTTATAAATTTTTTTTGCCTGTACAAAGAACTCTTTTAAAGTGGGGTATAATTTACCATGATGGTTTAAGGCAGAAATATCACGTTGGCTGGCTGGCACCCCGAAAAACACTTGAAGGTTTAAAAACACATTTGCATGATAAGTGGGGTTTTGGGAATCATTTCATTGCTTGGAGTGACAGTGGCCAGGTATTAAGCTGGAGAAAATTAACAGATTTTCAAGACCAATATCATCTGCGCGTTTTTTCTGACGGGGAAATACGCGGGCATTTTGAATTTACCCCCGAAGCGCATCCAATAGAGCATTTTGAAGAAAAAGGAGAACAGGAGCGCAAGGCTGATTTTTTAAAATTCCTTGGCGACTTTGTGACAGAAAAGAAATATATCTCGCACCTTAAAATTGACCCGAATGCTTACAATCCAGATTCGGAAATCTCCATAGATAGCTTAAAATAATTTATGGACCCTTTTAATAATTTTGATGAATTTTCTGGACTAGGGAAAAGGTGGATTTCTATTCCATCTGAACTTGAAGGTCTAGGGGGGAGGAATGATATAAGAATTGAACTGATGGAAGATGGGAAGCCCCGCGCTTTGGCATTCTTTGATATTGACGGCACTTTAGCTCACCTTGGAGCCGTGCATGGTCAAGCGATACAAAAGCTTTTTCCAGACGAAAACTCAAAAGAGCTGGAAGAAACTTATTACAAAGGCTTCAAACTTGGCAATTCCTACCGCGAGTTTGACAGAATGCGGGGAATTTACATTGACGGGCATACGGAATGGAAAAACCCGGAAGTTTATTTAAGAGACCGTTTTATCCCGCATAGAGAAGAGATAGACGAACCTGGCAACTTAGCGCACAACATTGCCTCCGCAATTCTAAAAGAATACGGTGAAATAGCCGCGCAAGTGGCCGAAGAACTATACAAAACAAACTCCGAAGCGTTTAAAAAATCCAATATTGAACCGATATTTGTTTTGGCCAAAATATATTCCAAGCTTGGAATTCCGATGGTTGGCTTTACCGCCAATGCCAAGGTGCTTGTGGATAAGCTAGCGAAGTATCTGCAGCTCTCTATTTTATTTTTAGATATTGCATCTGATGAAGATATGACAGGCGGTGGAAAAGAAGTGGCAATCCACCATCTAATCGGCAAATTGGAATCTAAAGGGATTCCAATACCGCTTCATCGTTTTATTTTTGTCGGCGATTCGCTCCGAGGCGATATAGGCACTAGCTTAAATGCTAAGCTTAAAAATGAGGGAATTTCCGGCCAGGGTATTTTAGTGCTTAAAGATAGGGATGCGCTTTTGGAAATAGAAAAGCAGATTAACATGGATCCGGACTTAAAGCATATCGTGGATGCGCTAGACGTATGTGGCTTGGTGGTAAATGACGTGCCTCTAGATGAAAAAGGCAACCCCATGCTGCTTTCCAGATTTAAAGAGCAGTTTTTAAAAAAGCTTTAGTATTTTATATTTTAGATTCCGGCATGACCAAGTCCCAGAGAAAGCCCGCGATATTTTTACTTTTGCCGAATAATGGATAGTGATGCAGGTCTATAAAAGGCAGGCTGTTGCACTCAATTATTCCAGAGTATTGTTCTTCACGCCAGGATTTCGTAATGTCTTCCATTATGAAGTCCACTCCAATGAGCGGGTCATTCAAGAATTTCGCCACGTGTTCCAGCATTTTTACGTTTTCTGGGTGGGTTATCTCCGTAACTTCCGTTGTTGTGCCGCCGCAGCCTCGGCTGGTCTTTTGAGAAAAGGTCACAATCCTGCCTTTTTCCGGAATATCATCCATCATAATGCTTTCTCTTTTTAATTCTATTTCCGTTTCTTTATCAACTATTATTTTGTGAAAAATCGGCCCTTTCCGCTGCGGTCTTTTATTCTCTTCTTCCATCAATTCCCGCAATGTATTTATTCCGTCGCCTATAACTTCCGGCTGGTCGCGCTTGACCACGCCGGCCAACTTGCCTCCGATCAAAGTGCCTCTGAATAAATATCCGCGCAACTCTTCTTCCACGATAACCAGCGGGGAAAGTTTTTTCGCCTTTTTAAATCCGACGAGCAAATCTTCCGGCGTATTTATATGTATCATGGTGTGCCTGCTCCTGGAGCCGAGGTTCGGTTTTGTTATTATGGGTTTTTGTAAACGGTTGAAAATGGCAAGAGCCCCAGACTTGCTCCAAGCCACTCCGCCGTCTGCGACTGGCAAACCTTCCTTTTTAAATTTTTCCTTCATTATTCCCTTATTATCCATCCATTTGAGAGCGGGAGATTCTTTCAGTCCGGGGCGGGGTAAACCGTCGAAAGTGATTGTTTTTCCCTTATACTCGACTACAAAACCGTCTCTTATCGGGCCGAGATGGAATTCCTTCATTTTTATCCCGCGCCTCATTGCTTCCTCCCAAAAACATTTTGTCCGCCAGGTATCTTTTTCATCAGGTTTATACGAAAAACGTCCGAGTCTCAAAAACACCATTAAATTAAAAAAGGGCAGGGTAATTTTATCTGCCAATTCTTCCGAAGTGTGCTTGAAAAGATGCTCCATCAGGTTGAAAAATGGCTGATCGATCCAGCCTAAAACCACAGACAAATAAGCAATTGCGTGTATTTCCTGTGCCGGTTCGCAATCTTTACAATGTTTCATCCCAATAGTATAGCAGAAAATTATTTCAATGCGCCACGGTGAAAGCGATGATTTTGCGCGCGCCGGATTGTTTTAGAGTTTTCTTGGCTTCAGCCAAGGTCGCGCCGGTGGTGGTGATATCATCTATTAGAATTATATTCCTATTTTTTATTAAAATAGAATTTTTTACAAAAAATGAGCCGGACAGATTTTTCAATCTATCGCGCCGGTCTCTGATATATGCTTGGTGCTCTGTTTCTTTCGGTTTTATTAAAATACTTTTTTCTAATTTAAAATTTTTTCCCTTATCCAACTCAACTAACTCTTTACAAAGTAATTCCGCTTGATTATAGCCTCTTTCTTTGTATCTTTTTTTAGACAAAGGAATGGGAATCAGTAAGGCATCATTAAAGTTTTGCATTACGGAAAGGTCAGACAGTTCTTCCAAGATCCTGCCATGGAGAGTTTCCGCGAAGATTCCAACCAGTCTTTTTCTGCCTTTATACTTGAAGAGCCACAGAGCTTTTTTTATCGGCGGATGGCGATAATCATATAAAGGGAAAATCCATTTTGCACTTTCACGTTCTACGGGAGGAGATTCCGACAAGCAGATTAGGCATAAATCTAGGCCGGAAGACCCGCACGATATGCAATATACGGGAAAAACCATATCGAGCAAGGCCTTTATGATAGTGTAAAAAGATTGCATTGTGATATATAGATTACTATATAACAATGGCACTCGGACATCAAACAAGTAAACCCCCGCTTGCTTGGCAAGCTCACACTTGTTTCTTCCGAAACAGGTGTGGGGGTAAACTTGTTTATGCTCCTCGTTTATTGTTATAATACTAGCACAAATGAGCAATCCATTTAAAAATGTACTTGCCAATATAGGCAATCTAGCGGGTGGTGCAGAAAGTACCGCTGTCGGTATTGATATAGGCTCTTCTGCGATCAAGGTAGTTGAGATTAAAAAAAAAGGGGGCAGGGCAATTCTTGAGACTTACGGGGCGATAGCGCTTGGCCCTTATGCCGATTTAGATGCGGGGCGAGTCACCAATCTTTCAGTTGAGAAAACTTCCGAAGCCTTGACGGAAGTTTTAAAACAGTCCGGGGTGACTGTCGCCTCGGGGGCTTTTTCAATTCCCGTGCAGTCCAGCTTGATTTTTACCATTGAGCTTCCAGCTCAACTAAAAGAGGGTGAAATGGCCTCCATTGTTTCTACCGAAGCTCGCAAATATATTCCAGTACCGATTACTGAAGTCTCTCTTGATTATTTCATTTTGCCCCAGAAGGAACCTTCTTTTGAAGAAATGAATGCAAATGATCCTAAAATTCCGCAGAAAAATTTAGACAAAACAAGCATACTCGTCGTCGCGACTCAAAATGACGCAATTTCCAAATATCGCTCCATTATTTCTCTATCTTCTCTTTCAGCTTCCTTTTTTGAAATTGAAATATTTTCTTCCATCAGAGCGAATTTTGAGCACGAGCTTTCCCCAGTGTTGTTGGTGGATTTCGGCGCGTCACGCACTAAGCTTTCTATTGTTGAATTCGGCATGGTCAAAAGCTACCATACGGTAGACCGCGGGGGAGCCGACATTTCCGACGCTATTTCTAGGTCTTTAAGCATTCCCTTTTCTGAAGCGGAGAAAATGAAGAAAGAATTCGGTCTTTTTGGCAATCCAACTGAAAAAAGCTTGGTTGATATTATTAAAATTCACATTGACTATATCTTTTCTGAGACGAATAATGTACTATTAGGTTATGAAAAGAGGTATAATAGGACCATAAGTAAAGTAATATTTACAGGCGGCGGGGCTCTTTTGAAGGGGTTGACTGAGATGGCAGCAAGCAGTTTTCGAGTAGAGATAGAAGTCGGCCATCCGTTTTCTAAGGTTAATGCCCCGGAATTTTTAGACAAAGTACTTTTAACTATGGGTCCTGAGTTTGCCGTTTCACTAGGCCTAGCGTTGCGAAAATTACAATAGGTGCGATAATAGAAGGAGAATATAGAAAATGGAGC
>MFUY01000024.1:23109-25353 GCA_001787035.1 Candidatus Nomurabacteria bacterium RIFCSPLOWO2_01_FULL_41_12 | reverse complement strand
CACTCCCGCGCGAGCCGTGAGTTTTTCGACCGTTGCGTCTATTTTTATTCTATTTGTCGTGCTTCTTTCAAGCCTTGCTCTTTACTTCTATAAGGGCATTTTGACGAAAAATATTGCGCAAATGGAAAAAAACTTAAACCTTGCCAAGAATCGCTTCGAACCTTCTAAAATAACAGAACTTCAAACATTGGATAAGCGCCTGCGCGCATCCAGCGAAATTTTATCTAAACATATAGCCATAACTCCCATTTTTGAGGCATTGCAAGCCATGACCATGAAAACCGTCCGTTATACCAAATTCAGTTATGAGTTTGGAAATGAAAAAAATGCAAAAGTTGCCATTAAAATGAGCGGTCTGGCGGTCGGCTATCGCTCCATTGCCTTTCAATCAGATCTTTTTGCTCAAAATAAAAATTTCATAGATCCTGTCTTTTCCAATCTAACGCTCGACAACAATGGCAATGTCCTTTTTGACTTGGAATTTTCAGTCGATCCATCTTTTGTCGATTATAAGCAAATGCTCTTAACCCAAAGCCAAGTTTGAAATTAATTTATTTAAATTTTTTATGATGAAATTTGTCATGCCGGCTATTTTAATAGGAATCAGCATTGCGGTCTTTTTTGTGTTGACCAACCCTATTTACAATGAGATCGCGTCACTGCGGGTGCAAGTAGCATCTTATGATGAGGCTCTCAACAATTCTAAAATGCTTGAGAATGAGCGTGACAAATTGACCGCCAAGTATAATTCCATCGATCCGGATAATTTGCTAAAGTTACGAAGGCTCTTGCCGGAGAATATTGACAACATACGCTTGATTCTCGAAATAGAGCAGATAGCATCGCCTTATGGCATGGTTCTAAAGGATGTGAAATATAGCACAACAAACGATAAAGATAACACGAAAAGCGCTCCATCAGGGATACTCGGAACAGTACAGGGAGGCGGAGTGGCTCAATCCCCGCGCAAAGATTATGGGGTATGGGATCTGGAATTTTCCACAGTAGGTACTTACAACAACTTTCTTAATTTTACACGGGATTTAGAAAATAATTTAAGAATGGTGGATATATCATCGGTTCAATTTTCATCTGCGGGTAGCGGCGCAGGTTCTTCTGTGCCGGAAGCCTATAAATATAATTTCAGCATTAAAACTTATTGGCTCAAAAATTAAAATCTAAAATGGAAATTAAGATAAATTAAAATAAAAAATGCCTAACATAAAAAATACAATAATATTCATAGCATTAGGAGCAGCCCTTGTCTTGATTTATGTTTTTTTTGTAAAGAGAACTCCAGATACAGCTACCTTAATCTCTTCTACCCCCAGCTCGTTGGTCTCAAACGCAGCAACACCCGACAAGAATTCTTTAATTACTAAAGACTTCCTGACTTTACTTTTAAGTGTCAGGAATATAAAGTTGAACGACGCTATTTTTTCCGATAATGCTTTTAATTCTTTGCGCGATTCCAGCATAATGCTTACACCAGACGGAAATGAAGGCAGAATTAACCCCTTTGCTCCACTTGGAACGGACTATGTCGTGCCACCGGCTAATACGGAAAGTCCAAGTACCACAGGAACTTCAACATTACCTTAATTATGAGTTTTTTAGAAGAGTTAGCCAAAGAAGGCGTAATCAACAAAAGCCAAATAGGCGAGATAAAGAACCGTGCGCAGGAGAAGTACGGAGGAGACGTTGATGAAGCTTTAATTGAGTCTGGGGTGACAGAAGAAAAAATCCTTGAAGCAAAGGGGCAGTATTTGGTTATGCCGACAAAAAAAGTAAACATGCAGGAAACCTCTTTTGATGCTCTCAAGTATATCTCAGAAGATTCTGCCGCGCATTATCATTTTGCTCCAATTGAACTTAAGGAGGGGGTGCTCCAAGTGGGTGTTATAAATGGCGAAGATATACAGGCGCTTGACGCGCTTCAGTTTATTTCCGCCAAATTAGGCATTCCTTTTAAGATTTTTCTCATTTCTAAAAGCGATTACCGGGCAATCATGGAAACTTACAGAGGCATTGGAAGCCAAGTCAAGGAAGCATTGAGCGAACTGGATCAAGCAAAAATGGCTGAAATGAAGAATCTGAATGAGGAAAATTTAAGCAAGGAAATTAAAAATATAAAACCAGGCGAAGAAGCAAAGATAGTGGAAGATGCGCCGGTTATAAAAATTGTTGCAGTCATCTTGCGTAATGCCATAGAGGGGGGTGCTTCTGATATACATATTGAATATA
>MFUY01000024.1:20778-23064 GCA_001787035.1 Candidatus Nomurabacteria bacterium RIFCSPLOWO2_01_FULL_41_12 | reverse complement strand
TGGCGGAATAGTGGCGCGCGTCAAAATTTTAGCTAAACTTCGGTTGGATGAAAAAAGAAAACCCCAAGACGGGTCGTTCAGCGCGAATATTGATGAACGCAAGATTGATTTTCGTGTTTCTACCATGCCCGCATATTATGGCGAAAAGGTCGTTATACGTATTTTGGATTCCGAGAAGGGGGTCAAGCCACTGGACCAACTGGGTCTGTCAGAAACAAATCTTAAAATCATCAGAGGAGCGATAAAAAGGCCGTACGGACTTATCTTAATTACCGGCCCGACGGGGTCTGGAAAATCCACCACCTTATACTCTATGATGAATGAGCTCGATAAGGAAACCAGCAATATCGTATCTTTGGAAGACCCGGTAGAATATCACATGCCTGACATAAATCAGTCGCAGATGATGCCCGAGATCGGGTACACTTTTGCTTCCGGCTTGCGCTCCGTTTTCCGCCAGGACCCCGACATAATAATGGTTGGAGAGATAAGGGATAAAGAAACGGCTCAGCTCGCTGTTCAGGCGGCTCTTACCGGACACCTCGTTCTTTCAACACTCCATACCAATAATGCCATTGGCGCCGTGCCCCGCTTAGTTGACATGGGGGTTGATCCTTATCTAATTGCGCCGACCCTTATTCTGTCTATCGCGCAGCGCTTAGCTCGGATGACTTGCCCATCTTCGAGAAAACTTGTGCCGATGGACGAGAGCATTAAAATGCAAATAGAGGAACAAATGAAAGACTTGCCGGCCGAATTTAAAAAAGAAACCTGGACAAACGGACAAATGTACGACACTGTTCCATCTTCCGAATGTCCGTCTGGCACCAGGGGCCGTATCGCTGTTTTTGAAATGTTTAAAATAGACAAAGAAATGCAAAGCGTTATTTTAAAAAATCCCACCAATGCTGAAATTTACAAAGCAGCCCGCAAAAAGGGCATGCTGATGATGAGGGAAGACGCGATGCTAAAATCTCTGGAAGGCGTAATTCCTTTCACTGAAGTTTACAATTTCAGCAATGAGAGTGAATAGGTTGTCCACAGCCTATTCAATTAAAACTCATTTTGTAGTATAATTAGACGGCATATGGAAGGAGAGAAAAGAAAAATTTTAATAGTGGATGATGATAATTTCCTTTTAGACATGTACGCGCTTAAGTTTAGCCAAAATAGTTTTGAGGTTTATACAGCGGGAAACGGCGTGCAAGCGATAGAAAAGCTCAAAGGCGGACTAAATCCGGATGTTCTATTGATGGACATAATTATGCCGGAAATGGATGGTTTTGAAATGCTAACGCAAATAAATAATGAAAAATTATCTCCAAATTCTATAAAAATTATTTTGTCCAACAAGAGCGAGCAATCCGATATTGAACGGGGCAATAGCTTGGGAGTGGCGGGCTATATTATAAAGGCTAATTCTACTCCAGTAGAAGTAATAAACCAGGTAATAAATATTTTAGGCAAAAATGCCGTAATTCCCAAATAAAAAATGACAGATTATAAGAACAAACTTGAAGAGCTTATCTTGACCGTTATCCGCGAAAATGGATCGGATTTGCATTTAGGTACCGGGCGCGTGCCAGCCATTCGCGTATCCGGGGGATTAACATTTCTCACTAAGCAGCCGGTTTTGACGAAAGAGGATGCCATTGGAATTCTAGGGGAAGCATTACCCAAAGCGAAGATGGAGAAATTCATGGAAGAACAGGAGGCGGATTTTTCTTATGATTTCCGAGGCGAAGCCAGACTGCGCGGAAACGCTTTTTTCCAGAAAGGCTTAATCTGTATGGTTTTTCGATTAGTGCCAAAAGTAAAAACAATTACAGATCTGCATTTACCGCCCATTATTGCTGACTTGGCGCGGAAAAAACAAGGCTTTTTCTTAGTAGTCGGCCCTGTCGGACAGGGAAAATCCACTACTCTTGCGGCAATGGTTGATTTAATCAATAATGAACAAGCCCGCAACATCATAACAATTGAGGATCCAATTGAGCATGTGCACCTACCTAATAAATCCATCATTAGCCAGCGCGAAGTCGGCATCGACACTAAGGATTTCCCAGTAGCCCTCAAATCGGTTTTTCGAGAAGATGTGAATGTGATAATGATCGGGGAAATGCGGAACCCAGAGACAATAGCGACTGCAGTAACAGCTGCCGAGACAGGGCACTTAGTGCTTTCAACATTGCACACCAATAATGCTTCCCAAACAATAGACAGGATAATTGATTCTTTTCCGGGTAATCAGCAGGATCAAATTCGCACCCAGCTTGCGGCGTCGCT
>MFUY01000024.1:19259-20757 GCA_001787035.1 Candidatus Nomurabacteria bacterium RIFCSPLOWO2_01_FULL_41_12 | reverse complement strand
CTGCCTATGAGCTTCTTTTAAACAACAGCGCTGTGTCCAATTTAATTCGCGAGAAGCGCACCCATGAGATAGATGTGGTTATAGAAACGGGAACGGAATCTGGGATGATAGATTTAAACCATTCTCTGGTAGAACTTGTGCGCGCCGGAGAAATTTCAGTAGAAAATGCTTATCAATATTCGCTTAATCCAAAGGGAATCAAGCGGATGATGTGACGAGAATCTATTTATGTTATTTAAGTACAAAGCAATAGATAGTGAGGGAATAAATAAAGAAGGGGAAATTGACGCGCCCAACCGCGATATGGCAATAAGCGGCTTACAGAGGAGAGAGCTGGTGGTTATCTCCATAAAGGATGAGGGGGAAAATCGGTCCTTTTTCTCTTTCTCTTTTTTTGAAAAGGTGTCGACCAAGGACATTGTAGTTCTCTCCCGCCAGATTTCAACCTTATTTGAAGCGCAAGTCTCGGCGCTTAAAGCATTCACCATGCTTTCAACTAACACCGAAAATAAACTTTTAAGCCGCAAGCTTACCCAGATTTGCGACGATCTTCAGGCGGGAGTTTCTATTTCCGATGCATTGTCCAAACACCCAGACGTATTTTCTGATTTTTATATCAATATGGTCAAAGTAGGCGAGGAAACCGGGAAACTCAACCAGACATTTTTACATTTAGCAGAGTACCTTGACCGCCAATATTCCATCACTGCTAAGGCCAGAAATGCGCTTATTTATCCAGCTTTTGTTATTTTTACTTTTTTTGTGGTGATGAGCCTGATGTTTGTGATTGTGATTCCAAAGCTTTCCACAATTATCCTGGATTCCGGCCAAGAAGTGCCTATTTATACAAAAATAATCATTGCCCTTTCAAATTTCTTTGTTCACTACGGCTTTCTTGTCCTGATTTTTTTTGTTCTTTTAGGTATCTGGGTTTGGCGCTTATCGTCCACGAATCAAGGCAAAGCATATTTGGACAAAACGCGCCTCTCTATGCCGGCCATAGGCAATTTGTATAAGAAGCTTTTTCTTTCTAGAATTACAGACAATCTAGATACGATGCTTTCTTCCGGCGTTTCAATCGTTCGAGCGATAGATATTACCGCAAACGTCGTCGGCAGTCGGGTGTATCAAGAAATTTTAGGGGAAGTAGCGGATGGGGTAAAATCAGGTTTGGCTCTTTCTGTCGCACTGGGGAAACATGGAGTAGAGATACCTGGCATGATGGTTCAGATGGTGCTGGTAGGGGAAGAAACCGGCTCACTGGGGCCAATTTTAAAGACTTTAACCGTTTTCTACAAGCGCGAGGTAGATGACGCGGTAGATACATTGGTCGGATTGATAGAGCCGATAATGATTGTGATTTTAGGTTTAGGCGTGGGGACGCTGCTGGTCTCGGTGTTGATGCCTATTTACAATTTAGCGGGTGGAATTGGGTAAAAAGAAAGGTGTGGATAACTTTTTTGCATATATGTTATAATAAAATGGATTAAAAATAAGT
>MFUY01000024.1:156-19227 GCA_001787035.1 Candidatus Nomurabacteria bacterium RIFCSPLOWO2_01_FULL_41_12 | reverse complement strand
AAAAATTAACTTTAAAAAAGGTTTTACATTAATTGAACTTTTGGTCGTCGTTGCGATTATCGGCATTCTGGCTTCAGTTGTATTGGCGAGTCTTAATACTGCGCGTGCCAAAGGCGCTAATGCGGCTATAAAAGCAAACTTGGCAAACATCAGAGCGCAGGCTGAACTGGTATATGATTCCACTTCACCCAATGGATATGGTACTGCATCCAATGCTAGTACTTGCCCAACATTGGCGGCCATAGGCGGAGCAACCGATGCTTCTCTCTTTGCTGATGAAGTGGCCACTACCCTTGTCGTTGCCAACGCAGTTGCTGCAGCCGTCAATTCATCTGGTGGCACAAGTTTCTGCGGTTCAACAATATCAGCATGGGTAGTTTCCGTTCAGTTAAAAACCGCGGAAGGTTCCAATACTCACTGGTGCGTTGATTCAACAGGTGTTTCGGCAGGAAAAACAGCCATTGCTGATACTACAGATTGCTAATCTTCTTGGATTTTTTAAACAAAAAACTACCCTTGAGGGTAGTTTTTTGTTTTATGTGAGTGTGATATAATATAAGTGTTGATTTTATAAGTAACATATATTTAACTATGAATATCTTTAAAAAAGAGACAGGTTTTACCCGCACACCAAAATTTGGTGTGACCCCGAAGGGGGGCGGGTTTACATTAATTGAACTTTTGGTCGTCGTTGCGATTATCGGCGTTTTGGCTACCATTACTCTCGGGTATATAGGACAAGCCAAACTAAAAGGCGCGGATACAGGCGTAAAAAGCAATCTGGCCACAACAAGATCCGTGGCTGAGATTTTTTTTCTTGATAATTTTAATTCTTATCTGCCTCCCGGAGGCTTAACTTTTGAGATTGCCACTTGTCCGATATATGATCCGCTCGGCACCAATATGTTGTCTAAAGATCAAGTTATCGCCGCTTCTATAGCAGAAGCGATAGCCAAAGGTAGTGGCAGCGCCTGTTATAATTCTGACAGCACTTGGGCTGTCGCCGTCGGCTTGAAGTTAACACCGGGCGCGTCTTGGTGCGTAGACGTCACTGGAGCGGCCAAAATGGTGAATTCTGACCCTTTGGCAGCTATAAATTCTTCCACGTTTATTTGTAATTAGGCTTATTTATTTTTTGGGTTTTATTTTATGATTTCTACCCTTACTCTCTTTATCATAGCCGGCTTCTTTGTTTTTGGCCTTGTTATTGGGAGTTTTTTAAATGTTGTCATTTGCCGATGGAATACCAAAAAGTCTTTGGGCGGAAGAAGCGCGTGCATGTCCTGCCGGAATCAGCTTTGTTGGTACGAGCTTATACCGCTTATTAGTTTTATTACGCTACGGGGGAGATGCCGGAGTTGCCAGACGCGAATATCCGTCTTGTATCCTTCGGTTGAAATACTCACCGGTTTGACTTTCGTGGCTTTATTTTTGAAATTTCAGGATATTTTTTCTATATCACTACCAGTATTTACTGTTACCTATATGTATTATGCTACTATGTTTTCCTTCCTTATAGTTATTGCGGCTTATGATTTAAGGCATAAAATAATTCCCGACATACTGTCTTTCGTTTTTGGCGTTCTTGGTTTTACTGGCCTATTTTTCTTTAATACCGATAACTTTATCTGGTTTTATCCCCATATTCCGTCAGTTTTAGATTTTTTATCAGGGCCTCTCATTGCTTTGCCGTTTGCTTTATTTTGGCTGGCGTCATATGGCGCCTGGATGGGACTGGGAGATGCCAAACTTGTTTTAGGCCTAGGCTGGTTGCTCGGAATATCTGCGTCATTTTCGGCTATTATCTTTGCTTTTTGGGCTGGAGCCATAATAGGACTATGTCTTATTTTCTTTAAGAGGGGTTATAGCATGAAAAGCGAAATTCCTTTTGCTTTATATTTAGTTTTAGGCACGTTTTTGGTGTTTCTTTTTGATTTAAATCTTTTTGCTTATGCTTAAAATAATAAAAATTAAAAAAAATAAGGGGATGAGTTATGTGGAATTGATTGTTGTTTTGAGCATTTTTTCTGTGATGACTTCCGTGGTTCTCTTTAACTACGGGGAATTTCAAGCAAAGGTGGATATAAAGAATTTAGCTAGCGACGTAGCCTTAAAAATTGTGGAAGCGCAAAAATCATCTCTTTCCGGTAAATTTCCACCAGCCGCGCAGCAAGCTCTTATCGCCTCTCCCTTGACATGGAAGCCGTCTTACGGTCTTTTCATCAATCAAGCCTCCGATGATAAAAGCTTTTTTTATTTTACTGACGTAGATCAGAATAATGATTTTAATGATTCTACTTGCGCCGGAAGCGGCGAGTGTTTGGAAAAAATTGTTATTACCAAAGGCAATAGTATCTCTAGTTTAAATGTTTTTTATCAGGATGACATTACGCCCTATAACTTAAATGACTTGACTATCACTTTTACAAGGCCCAATTCTGGAGCTGTTATAAAGTCATCACAAATTGTTCCACCGCTTCCAGCCCCCATCTCTTATGTCCAAATCACCATTGCTTCTCCCCAAGCAGTTTCTGCTCTGATAAAAATCTATCCCTCGGGCAGAATCCAAGTCAATTAGATTAATTTTTATGAAAAGTATATTTTTTTTAAAGATAAAAAAACAAAGAGGTTACACCATAATAGAAACAATGATCTCTGTCTCTCTTTTTCTGATTATTATTATGGCTGGCATGGGCGCTCTTTTAAACGCCAACTTACTCCATCAAAAATCGCAAAACATGCGCTCCATCATGGATAATTTGAGTTTCATTATGGAAGATATATCTAGAAACTTAAGAACAGGATACAATTACCATTGTTTTGTCTCCGGTGACGTAATTCCTGGCACCACTTCTCCTGTGGTGAGTACTCCTAAAAGCTGCGCAAATGGCTGGGGAATAGCTTTTGAGTCTGCTAATGGTGTTTCTAGTAACAATGACGACCAATGGATTTATTACATAGACAATACTGGCAAAATTTTTAAATCAACGGCGGGGCCTTATGCCGCGTCTTCTTTTATCCAACTGACTCCCGATGAAGTTGTTATCGACCAGATATCTTCTTTTGCAGTATTGGGCGCAGAAGAGGTGGCAGTAGACTCACAACAGCCTTTTATTGGCATCAGATTAGTTGGCAAGATAACTTTCAAAAATGTTGTTACGCCTTTTTCTTTACAAACTTCAATCTCACAAAGATTGATAGACATTTAAAATTATGAAGAAATTTCTTAAACAGAAAAATAAGAAAAATTTAGGCCTCGCCCGTAGGTCTATGGCCGAGGGCTTTACCTTGGTGGAGATGCTTGTGGCTATTTCTATTTTTACCATGTCTATTTTAGCCTTATTGGTTGTTCTTACCCAGGGTATCTCCAACACTAACTATGCCAAAACCAAGATAATTGCTTCATATCTGGCGCAGGAAGGAATTGAATATATTAGAAACATGCGCGATACTTTCATGCTTTATGACCCGACCGACAGTCAGACCGGATGGAATGCATTTAGCACTAAGCTTATAGACGCTTCATGCGACGAGAGCAATGGATGCTATTTTGATGATCAAAATTTAAATTATTCCAATCCCTCACAGCCCATGGCGGGAATCGCCATGGCTTCATGCGGAGCATCGTGCCCTATGCTTTTGTATGATGATGTGACCGGAAAGTATGGCTATATGGCGGGTGTAAACTCCGGTTTTATCCGCAAGACTGAAATAACTGTTGTTAATCCTGATGAAATAAAAGTTTCTGTCGCTTTGTCTTGGACGCAGAGTTCTGGCAATTATAAGATAGTTTTTTCGGAAAGTTTATTTAATTGGATAGAATAACATGATAATTATAAAAAAAATAAAAAAAAATAAGGGGTTCGTGATTCTTTTTGCGGTTACACTTTCCAGCATTCTTTTGGCCATTTCTCTGGGTGTGGCCAATATAGCGCTTAAAGAAATAAAGTTCGGCACCTCGGCTAAAGATACCAATGATGCTTTTTTTGCCGCCGATACTGCTATTGAATATGCGCTTTTTAACGATAAACCCCCCTCTAGTTCTTTCGTGCCGAGTCCGGGCACATTGCAAACTTGGGACTTTGTCGTTCCAAATCTGGGTGGCGGAGGTATAAGTTGCGCTAAAGTAAATGTAGAGAAAGATAATACCAATCCTCCATCTACGACAACGCGCATCATATCAAAAGGATATAACATTGGCGATCCGGTAACATGTTCGTCATCCAACCCAGACCGCATTGAGCGTGAGCTTAAAATAACTTATTAATTTTTTGGCATGCAAAAATTTGAAGCCAAAAAAAGAATAAAAAAATTACGACATGAAATCGAGAGATTAAGAAACGCATACCACATAGAAAATGCGCCTAATGTTACCGATGATGTCTATGAATCTTTGACCCGTGAACTTAAAACGCTCTTGTCGGAATATCCCGAATTTGAAGATGCCAATATGCCTGAAAATAGAGTGGCAGGAAAACCGCTTTCTAAATTTATAAAAGTAAAGCACCAAATTAGAATGCTTTCTTTAAATGACGCTTTTTCTTATGAAGAACTTTATGAGTGGGAAAAAAGAATCAAAAAACTTTTACCGTCAAATTCAAGGTTTGATTATTTTTGCGAAGTGAAGTTTGACGGATTGGCGGTTTCTCTTATTTATAAAGATGGCAGGTTCGTGGGGGGCGCCACAAGGGGGGATGGTTTTACTGGTGAAGACATAACGGAAAATTTAAGAACAGTAAAGTCTATACCGCTTCAGCTTGAATTTAATCTCGAAAAAGGTAAAAGATTGCCTACTAGCACGATTAAGTTTCTGGAAGTTCGGGGTGAAGTTGTGATGTCTAAAAAAACTTTAATTTCTTTAAATAAAAAAAATGAGCGGGAAGGCAAGCCCTTTTTTGCAAATACCAGAAATGCAGCGGCGGGAAGCATGCGCCAATTGGACCCTAAACTGGCGGCCGAGAGAAATTTGGATTTTTTCGCTTATGACATAGCGCAATGGGAATCTTACGAAGGCGATTTTCTTCCTTTACACTCTGCTGAACACGAAATTTTACGAGAACTGGGTTTTAAGGTGGATTCTCACCAAGCCGTTTGTAAAAATCTAAAAGAGGTCATTTCTTTTATCCAGAAATTTGAAAAAGTTCGCCCAAATTTCCCTTACGGCACAGACGGGGTTGTTATATCTGTTGATAGTTCAGAATTGCAAGCAACTTTAGGGGTTGTCGGCAAAGCTCCGCGCTACATGGCGGCATTCAAGTATCCGGCGGAACGAACGACGACCATCGTGAAAGAAATTTTAATCAATGTCGGGCGGACCGGGGTGCTTACACCGCTGGCAGTTTTTGAGCCCACATTGGTGGCGGGTTCTAGAGTTTCCAAAGCGACCTTGCATAATATGGACCAGATAGAACGCTTGGGTTTGCGTATCGGGGATACGGTGGTAATTGAAAAAGCCGGGGATGTGATTCCCAAGGTAGTAGAGGTCTTAACTCGAATGCGTACGGGCAAAGAAAGAAAAGTAAAAATACCGGAGCACTGTCCTGCGTGCGGAGATAAAGTTGGAAAAAAGACCGTATCGGAAGATGCTTCCTCGTCCGTTGCGTATTATTGCATAAATCCAAAATGTCCGGCTAAAAATGAAAGATATTTGGAGCATTTTGTGTCCGTATTTGAAATATATGAACTTGGGCCGAAGATATTGAGAAGATTTAAAGATGAAGGATTAATTACTGATGCGGCGGATATTTTCACGCTAGAGAAAGAAGATATTGCGCCCCTAGAGCGTTTTGGAGAAAAATCAGCCGAAAATATTGTAAATGAAATAGAGAACAAAAAGAAAATTCCACTAGGAAAATTTCTTTGGGCGCTTGGGATCCTGCATGTCGGAGAGGAGACAGCGCGGGACCTGGCGGAACATTTTGGAACTTTGGAAAAAGTGATAATTTCAGCTAAGCAAGATAAGAATTTAAAAAATTCTGGCGCCTTCGCCCTCGGAGACACAGGACAGGGGACCCACGACGCTATAAATCTTTTAAATTCTTATCTTGATATAGAAAATATCGGCCCGGCGGTATCAAAGAGCCTTTATAATTTTTTTCGCAATGAACATAATTTGAATTTTATAAAAAAACTGCAAAAAAATAGGGTGGTTATAGAAAGAGCAGAAAAGAAGAAAAAGGGGAAATTGACCGGCATGACTTTTGTTTTAACAGGTACTTTAGGAACTATGTCTCGCGAAATAGCTAAAGAAAAAATTTTATCTTTAGGAGGAAAAATAGTCAGCTCGGTCTCAAAAAATACTTCTTACGTAGTGGCAGGCGAAGACCCAGGCTCTAAACTAAAAAATGCGGAAAAATTGGGGGTAAAAATATTAAATGAGAAGGAGTTTTTGAATGTGTTAGACTAGTTTGAAATATTGGAGGGTTCGCATAGTGGTCTAGTGCGCCACCTTGGAAAGGTGGTATGGAGCAATCCATCAGGAGTTCGACTCTCCTACCCTCCGCTTAATTGTTTTATCTTGATTTTTAGGGTTATATTTGCTAATTTTCTTGTGAACGCGGTTATTTGAAAACCGCATAGATTGGAGCATACAATGAGCCTTCGCTTCCTCTGCTTGGTAGGGGTTTTCGTACTCTTGGGCGCTACGAACGTAGAGGCTCAGGAGAATCTGATACAAGCCCCTCTCCCGAGCTGTCAGGGGAAGGGGCTCTCGCACAAGTGGTGGGAGAACCGCCCGTGGATCGAACCACTAGCGGCGAGCCGCCACGAGGCGCAGTCGTCAGTCTTTTTAGGAAAGAGTAAGCCGTTCCCCTTCATGACGAAGCAGGGAATACACGACATCATGGAATTCTCCCTCGGCAAAGAGACACCCGTCATCGTGTGGGACGGCTTTATGGATCTACCAAAAAGAGAAGACGACGACGCAGCGCGAGACACTCCAATTCCCGCGAGGTGCTGGGGGTTCGGAATATGGCTCAGCGGAGGAGCTCATAGCGTTCTTGATTTCGATGAACACGGCCAGCCAGTCGTGGACACCGACTTCAAAGGCGCTCTCATGGTAAAGGCCGCATACGGGTTGTCAGAACAGACCCGTCTTGGATTGCGGTTTCAAATATGTCACGAGAGCTCTCATATTCCTAGTGACTTCTCGAATGGCGCCAAGGCGGTGTTCGGGGAGAAATTTAGGGATATAGACGTAAACTACGAGTGCTACGAAACCAGTGTTAACCTGGATCGTATCTACTCGTGGGGGACGCTCTCCGTTCGGACAGGGGCGATGTTCGCGATGGGCCGCGGACATCCGGGGTTTTACAGCACCCCGGGGATCCTCGTACCGTCTCGACGCAACTGGGAATCTTACGTCGGTCTTCAGTATATGCCACGTAAAACAAGCGGCTGGGGACCGCTTGTCTCGTACACCGCATACGGTTTTACCACTTACGACTTCAACCATATGTCGCCGGATGAAATGGAAGCTCTGAGGGTCTCGCAGACTCTCGTTTTTGGCCTCCACGATTTCGGGAAAAGCCGAGGAGTACCTGATTTCGTAGTCAGGTGCTACACGGGCCGCAACCCCTACGGTCCGTTTCGGAACCAAAACACCTGGAAAACATGTGGAGCAGAGATGATCTTCCGCTGATTCCAGAAACATCACAGCGCAGGCCGGACCACTTCATTGCTGGTCCGGCCTTTTCAATTTAATTTAATAAAAAAATTATTCTATTAGTTAGTTTTTCTCAAATTTTTGTAACACCCAACTTACAATAGCAAGCACAATGCCAAAGAGAAATGCGGACCAGAAACTAGCTACCGCAAATCCGGGAACAATATAGCTAGCCAAAAGAACGAGAAGCGCGTTGATGACCAATACAAAAAGTCCGAGCGTTATGATGGAGAGAGGCAAAGTGAGCATTATCAGCACTGGACGCAAAAATGTGTTAATTGCCCCAAGCACTACGGCCAAGATAAATGCCACCAACGGTCCTTCCACACTTACTCCAGGTAAGATATAAGCTGTGACAATTATAGCCAAGGCGGAAACGACAAAATGAATTATTGTTTTCATATTTGTTATTGTAGCAAAAAATGTTGTTTTTTCAAAATATGGTACAATCTAGTCTATGGATAACAAACTTTTGGAAGAGATAATCTTTTTTCTTAAGGGGGACAAGCAAAAACTTTGCACAGTAAGCACTGTGACAGAAGACCGCAAGCCGGAGTCCGCATTCGTGTATTATACTTTTGACGAGAATTTAAATATATATTTTATTACCCGCGCGGGCAGCAGGAAATATAAAAATGGCATGAAAAATCCCAACATTTCTTTCGTGGTCTTTACGGAAAATCCTCCGAAGACGCTTCAATTGGAAGGCACGCTCAGTATTGTGACTGACCCAAAAGCTCAAACATGGCTCTTTCCCGAACTCGTGACACTGGCGACTGAAAGGAATCTGGTTCCGCCCATCAGCCAGATGGACACCAGCGAAGTTATGTTTATGAAAATAACCCCGAATTGGGTTCGTTTTGGCAATTTTGAACTGGGGAGGAATGACGGCATGTTTCAAGAAATTAAAATAAAAGGGTAAGATAAAATAGAGCGTTTAATTTGCTTTAAAAGTATCGGGTCTGTTATAATAAAAAGATTATGGATAAAGAATCGTTGGAACATTATTATGGGGATACAGTACGAATATTATTCATTATTGCCGGACTAATAATGGTGTCTTCTTATCCTTTCTTCCGTTCCCTTATCAGCGAGCCATTGTCACTTTCTATTATTGGTTCCCTTGTTCTGGCTGTTTTTGGCGGACTGATGAACCCAAAACAGAAATGGGTTATTTTCTTAAATACGATTATTCCAGTCATTGCGTTTGTCTTTTTTGAATACTATGCTGTCATGACTTACATTGATTTATTGCCGGCTGAAAAGACGATAAAAGATATTCACGGAGCGTTTTTTTGGACAAACCAAATCCTGGCTATTATCTTTTTCTTTGCCACCTATCTTTCCACCAAGACGCTTCGCGGCGTGTTTTTGGCTGATAAAAATAGCTAGCATATATGAATATACGTACGATAGATATTAGGCTGATAAACTTTTTCCACCGCGTCTCAATGCCTGTCGCGCGCTTCGGCCTGTTTGTGGTTTTTTTCTATTTTGGACTTTTGAAAGTCATCGGACTTAGTCCTGCCAGTCATTTGGTGGAACAACTTTTTGAACAGACCATCAATATTATAAGCTTTGGCAATTTTATCATTCTTTTTGGCCTCTTTGAATGCTTAATCGGAATTCTTTTCGTTATTCCCGGCTTTGAACGTGTTGTTATACCTTTATTATTCTTGCATATGATTATGACGATTATGCCTTTATTTATTTTACCGGAAGTTACGTGGAGCGGGTTTCTGGTGCCTACCCTAGAAGGGCAATATATTATAAAAAACCTTCTTATTATAGCCACTGCCATTGGTATTGCCGCGCATTTGCATCCGCTCTCTAAATCCAGATTTGGCTGATATGATAAGATGTAATTATGGCCGAAAAGGATCTATTTACACGGGAATATAAAAAACTGAATCCTGCCCAAAAAAAAGCAGTAGATACGATAGATGGTCCGGTCATGGTGGTCGCCGGTCCGGGGACGGGCAAAACTCAAATATTGGCTTTACGAATTGCCAATATTCTAGAGAAGACCGACATCAAAGCCGATGGAATTCTGTGTCTCACTTTTACCAATTCAGGAGTAGATGCCATGAGAGAGCGTTTGCTGCGTTATATAGGTGGGGCGGGGGAGGAAGTAAATGTTTTTACCTTTCATAGTTTCGGGATGAAAATCATCGGAGAGCATTTCAAAGTCCTAGGGTTAAAAGAAGCGCCGAAACTTTTAGAAGATCTTGACCGAGCGATATTTTTTGAGCAAATTCTAAATGATAATGAATGGGAATATTTGCGACCACGGGGAAATGCTCTTCGTTATTTTCAAGATTTAAAATCCCTAATTTCTCTTTTTAAAAGAGAGAGAATTACAGCAGAAGATTTAGGTGTAGCCATTCAACAGGAAATAAGATTTTTAGAGCAAGACGAGAAGAGTATTTCTACCAAGGGCGAGAGTAAGGGGGAAATGAAAAAAGAAGTACTGCGCGAGATAGAGAGTCTGGAGAAGAGCAGAGAGGTAGTCAAATTTCTTCAGCTTTACAAGAAAGCTAAAAAAGAGAAGAATTTATTAGATTATGATGATATTCTGGAATCTCTGACACATATCGTGGAAATTTCAGATGAAGTGGCTTCATTAATTCGCGAGAAATATTTGTATGTTCTTATTGATGAACACCAGGATTCTTCTTTAGTGCAGAATAAGTTTTTGGCGCGGGTGTGGGCTTTGGTGGAGAAAATGGATATTTTTGTGGTTGGTGATGACAGACAGCTTATCTATGGGTTTAGTGGAGCTTCTATTGACCACTTCCAAGGGTTTCATAAAACATTTCCAGACGCTAAACTTATTACCCTGGTGGACAATTACCGCTCAACTCAAGTGATTCTGGACGCTTCTCATGCACTCCTTAAGAGCGTAATGTCGGATGCAAAATTAATTAGTCAGAGTAAAGAGCGACATCCGATAAAGCTGGTAGAGGCACATACCGATGACGAGGAAATTATAGCGGCTGGACTTGATATTAAAACGAAAGGCATTGATCCCAATGTTTGTGCCATTATTATGCCGAAAAATGCTCAAGTGCGAAGCGCCCTGGAAATCCTTCACAGCCTGGATTTGCCGGTCGCATCCCTTGAGGCTCTGAATCTTTTTGACCAAAAAGAAGGAAAAAGTTTTTTGCGAGTTCTAAAAATAATCGGGAGCGGGGATTTGCCGTCTTTGGCCTTGTCTTTTTTTGACAAAATTTCTGACATAGAACCTCTTGAAGCCCATAAATTTTTCGCGGGAGAGAATATGCGGGAATTTTCTCTGGATTTTATTTCAGGAAAAAGGCCTGCTAGCCTTTTTCCTGCCAGTCCGGCTGAAAAGTGGCTAAACAAACTCGCAAAATGGAAAAATGATGCAAAGAACAACGATATCAAGACGTTACTCTCAATAATTATGAAAGAATCGTTTGACGGCGCTACGGAAGGCAGGCTTATCAATGGAGACGACATTTTAAATACCATTCTTCCGTTGCTTGATAAAGAATTAGAAAGGAATCCCCATATTACTTTAAGCAACTTTGTCGCATATCTTCAAAAACTTGAGTTATATGGGGAGCCGATACCGCTTGCAGTGGTGCCTAAAGGAGGAATAAAAGTCCTGACTATGCACTCTTCTAAGGGGCTGGAATTTGAATACGTCTGGATTGCGCATATGGGTGAGAAGTCACTGTCGGGTGGCAAGAGAATGAATTTTACCTTACCGGAAGCTATCAGGGAAAAAGTGGAAGAACGTGACCTCGATGCCATCAAGCGCAAACTGTACGTGGCGATAACTCGCGCGAAAAGATTCTGCACTCTTTCTTATTCGCTTCAGTCGCATAAAGAGGGAGAGCAAGAGTTAGCTAAAGTGATAGCTGATTTACCGAAAGAAGTTTTCGAGAGGGAAAAAGCAAAGGTTGCACAAAATACAATTGCTCAAAACGCAGACTTGTCTGGCTTAGTAAAATTGGTCAAAGACAAGTATAAAGATAGGTATGTTTCCGTGTCCTTACTTAACAATTTTTTTGATTGTCCTTGGCAATGGTATTTTAGAAATTTATTGCAATTACCGGAAGAAAAGACTGAAAGTTTAGAGTTTGGTATTGGCGTGCATTCTGCTATTGATAAAATTTTAAAGTTCAAAGGAAAAAATCTGAAAGTAATTTTACCTGAAGACAAGGAAGTAGCGAAAGTGGTTTCTGCTTGGGTCGAAAGACAATTGAAAGATATAGCTCCTATCCACGAAAATGAGCAATCAATTTCTTTAAGTGATTTACGTTTTCCGCACCTTAAAATTTACGGCAAGATAGATTTGATAGAAAATTTAAGAGGTAAGGAAGTAAGGGTGACGGATTTTAAGACCGGCAGTGTACGGAAGAAAGGCGAAATTGAAAAATTAGACGAAGAAGGTCGAATGAGCGGAAATTTACGTCAACTCGCTATGTATTCATATTTATTAGAACAAAGTGCAAGAAAATTAAAAGTAAGAGAAAGCCGGCTGGAATTCTTAGAAGCCAAAAATAAAAAGGAAATTTTTTACGACAGAGTAATTACTCCAAAAGAAATTAATTTACTTATCAAAGACATTTCTGACTATGATAATTTAGTTAAAAATGGCGGGTGGGTAAACAGACCTTGTAATTATAATTCTTATGGTAAAATGACTGTTTGCGAATATTGTAAAATGGCAGAGATTTATAAATAACCTGATATAATATTAACATGAAACCTTTCGGAGATAAGCCACCTACTAATCCACCTCCAACCCAAAGAGACATTACAGACACCGCTTGGGATAAAAGAGCAGCAGAAGGGTATTTGATGCACGTTGAGGGAAAAGATTTAGCCCCATTTTTTGAAAATTTTTACGCAGCCCATCAAGCCGAATTGGGACCCGATGTTTTAGATATTGGTTGCGGTATGGGAAGATATCTAATCCCAATGGTACAACGTGGTTTAAATGTTACAGGAGTTGAGCCATCAGATGGCATGAGACATGGAGCTGAAGAAAAGTTACAAGAAGTTGGTTTACAAGCACAAATTATTAAAGGGCAAAGTGCTAAATTGGATTTTCCGTCTGATAATTTTGATTTTGTGGTCAGTATCGGCGCCATTCATCACAATATGTGGCCAGACATACAAAAATCTTTTGCGGAAGTTGCCAGAGTTTTGAAACCGGGAAAATTTTTTCTTTTTCAATGCAGGTCGATAAAAGATTTTGCAAAACAACGTCGGCGGATTATTGATTCTGGGTACACCGCTGTCGATTTAAAAGGAAGTAAAAGAGGTGTTAATCAGCATTATTTTACCATGAAAGAATTAGAACAACTCGCAACCGAAAATGGATTTGAAATAGCTGTTGAACCTTACGAGGAATTGAAAGTTGATAAGGCTGATTCTAAAAAACAAGGCGCTCGCTGGTGGGTGGTTTACAGAAAAATTTGATTACAATAATAGCTCTTGTAATTTTGCCTTTTTGGCTATAAGATAACTTATATGAAACAATTTCAGCTAAAATTTATTGATGTGATGGTGGGGGTAGTATTAAGTCTTGGTTTTCAATGGTGGCCTGCACTAAATGAACCATGGCAGTACCTTGCTTTTGTTTTTACATACCTTTCTCTGATTGATTATTGGATTGATTACAATCCAGTTGCCAAGAAATATGCCTTAAGGCTAGAAATAGATGTTATAATACATACCGTTATTATTTTTAGTATGTTTCTATTGATATTTGCGACACAGAAAAGTTTGCCGTACTTTTTGATGTCTTTTATGGTTTATAGAATTGCGGACATTCTCTGGCTTTGGCGTATAAAGAGTGAACACAAAATTCTGCACGATGACATTAAATTTATGGACACCTGGCTTTTCTATGATGCCATAGAAGCCATTGTTGCTTTTGGTTTCTATTTCCTTTCATCTTATTATATTTTTAATCCAATTATTATTTTAACTGTTTTTATTTGTATTAGGGCAATAACTAGATTTATGTCTTCTGTAAAATACAAAAAAGTTTTCTACGCTGTTTAAAATTATAATGGAATACCAAATTATCCTTTTCTATAAATATGTGCATATTGACGACCCAGAGGCTGTAAAAACTCGGGAAGTAGAAGTATGCGAGAGGCTCGGGCTCAAAGGCAGGTGTATTATTGCAACGGAGGGGATTAATGCTACTTATGAGGGGGCTAAAGAAAATATTGAAAAATATATCAAAGAGCTTGAAAAAGATAAAAGATTTTTGAACATACATTACAAAAAAAACGCCGGTACAGGCAATGCTTTTCCGAAACTCTCTATAAAAGTACGTAAAGAAATTGTATCACTCCACTTAGGCACTTGCGATATAGACCCAAATCAAATTACGGGCATACACTTAAAACCCGAAGAGCTTCATGGGTGGATCAATCCGCCAGCTGACGGAGGCCGTGAATTTTATATCGTAGATATGCGCAATGCCTATGAGCATAAAGTGGGGTATTTTAAGGACTCCATTTTGCCCCCGATGGAGAATTTCAGGGATTTGCCGAAAGTCGTGGAGCAAATCGCTCATTTGAAAAATAAAACTGTATTAACTGTATGTACTGGAGGAGTGCGTTGCGAAAAAGCTTCCGGATTTTTAATCACACAGGGGTTTACGGATGTTTATCAGCTTGATGGAGGAATTGTGAGCTATATAGAGAAGTATCCGAATGAAGACTTTCAAGGAAAGCTCTATGTCTTTGATGGACGGGTAACAATGGCCTTTTATACCGACGATGAAAAGCACCAGATTGTCGGCAAATGCGATGCCTGTGGAGAGCAGTCTGAAAATTATGTAAATTGTGCAAATCCCGTCTGCCACAGGCACTTTATTAATTGCGTTAATTGTCTTGATAAAACCAATGGAAGGGCATTTTGTCCAGGTGGGTGTGTTCTTTCTCGCCATGGACGCAAAATTAGCCCAGTCGAGGCTAATTTGGTATAATTATCTATTATAAGTTTAATATATTAAAACATATGAGTATTCATAATTATCATGATCAAGAAGCTCATTTTAGTCACGATACTGATGATGTTCGCCATCTCTTTAAAAGTGATGAAGGTAAGCATGAATTTAAAAGACGTATAGAAGAGTGGGGAAGACATGGAAAATCTGAATTTTCAATTGACGGTAATAACTACAGGGTAGTGAGTAAAAAAGGAGATGACGGAAAGGAAATACCTTCCTTTGAAAGACATCATTAAAATGAAAGAAGGAAAACTAGGCACAATACACCCTCTTTCTCTTTTGGCCGAGGAGGCTTATGGGGTTTTTGCCGAGCTTGGTTTTGAAATAGCTCTCGGTCCGGAATTGGAGAGCGAATGGTACAACTTTGACATATTAAATATGCCGAAAGACCACCCAGCGCGTGATATGCAAGACACATTTTGGATAAAAGACAATAAAACAAAAGTACTTCGCACCCACACAACTGGTGTAACAGCTTCCGCAACTGAACAAGCGGCCAGAGCTGGCCGAATACCTTCGGCCTTTATTTCTGTCGGTAAAGTTTTCCGCAACGAAGCGACAGACGCTACACATGAAATGCAATTTTTTCAGATAGACGGTTCAATGCTGGGTACTACAGAAGACGGAGTTTCTCTCGCCAATATGAAAGGCGTGCTTACTAATTTTTATAGAAAAATGCTTGGAGATGACATAGAGATAGAATTTCGTCCGAGCTTTTTCCCTTTTACCGAACCTTCTATAGAAGTTTTTGCAAAGTTTAAAGGGAAATGGCTTGAGATGATGGGTGGCGGAATGACTAATCCGGCTGTCATTCGCAATATGGGTCTGGACCCCAAAAAAGTGCAAGGTTTTTGTTTCGGCGGGGGATTAGACCGCATTGCGATGATAAAGTGGGGAATACCCGATGTCCGGCTTTTTTATCAGGGAGATTTAAGGCTCAATCAGTTTTAATACCTGTCCCGTACTAAATTTCACAATCAAAAACATGACCACGATTATTAACAACTTAAAATTTTAGTACTGGGATGCTCATTTCTTACAACTGGCTTAAATGGTATATACCAGATGCTCCCGAAGTGGACAAGCTGATGGATATTTTTAACTATCATCTTTGCGAAGTGGAGAGCTTGGAAAAAAAATCGGACGGGGATGCAGTTTTTGATTTAAAGATTTTGCCAAACCGGGCTCATGATTTGCTCAGCCATCAGGGCGTGGCACGCGAACTTGCTTCGCTTTTAGATATCAAGTTTGTTGACCCAACGCCTAAGTACAAAATTCCGCAGTCCAAACCGACTAATTTGAAAATTGAGATACAAACTCCAAAATGCCGCAGGCATGTGGGACGTATAGTCCGGAACATAAAAGTTGGTTCAAGCCCGGATTGGGTGGTAAAACATTTGGAATCAGTCGGTCAGCGATCGATAAATAATATCGTGGATGCTACTAATATTGTAACTTTCGACTGTGGCCAGCCGGCGCACGCCTTTGATATGGATAAGGTGAAGGGTCTTAAATTGATTATTAGGCAGGCGCAGAACGGCGAAAGAATTACTCCGCTTGGCAGTACAGAGAAAGTGCTAGACGAGACGATGATGATCATCGCCGACGGCGAAGGGAATCCGCTCGATGTCGCGGGTATAAAGGGCGGAAAGAATGCCGAACTCACTGAACTGACCACTAACATTATTTTGGAATCAGACAATTTTGACCCGGTTTCTATCAGGAAAACAGCGCAAGCCTTGAATATCGTTACTGATGCGAAAAAAAGATTTGAAAATGATTTATCACCCGAATTAGGACCATACGGGATGCTGGAACTCTCAGCGCTTATAGTAGAAATGTGTCCGGGGGCTATTTTTGAAGATATAGTGGATGTCTATCCAAATAAACAGGAAGAGAGGAAACTTTCTTTTTCCGCTGAGAAAATTTCAAAAATTTTAGGTCTGAAAGTTTCAGACAAAGAGATAGAAGATATTTTGAAACGATATAATTTTAAGTACAAAGAAAGTGATGGAAAATTTGAGATTATTGTTCCACCCATGCGCCTTGATTTGGCAGTAGAAGAGGATATGGCGGAAGAAATCGGCAGGATTTTAGGATATGACAAAGTGTTGCCAACGATACCGAAGATTAAATTTAAGCCGAAACAGAATGAGACATATACAAAAATACTCTGGGCAAGAAATAAATTACTCAACGATGGTTATTCTGAAGTTATGACTTACACTTTTTGTGATAAAGGAGAAATAGAAGTACAAAAAAGCGCTTCGGACAAAAAATTTCTGCGCACAAATTTAACTGACGGTCTTAAGGAAAGTATAAAATTGAATAAGATAAACTTACCTTTACTTGGGTTGAAAGAAGTTAAAATATTCGAGATAGGAACAGTTTGGAATCCAAAAGAAGAAATGCATGTGGCATTTAATGAGGGAGAAAAAGTAAAAGAAAAAAATTTATATGAATTCAGAAAATAAAAAATTCAAAATGTGGTCTTTATTTCCCTTTATTACCCGCGATGTGGCGGTATGGGTGCCGGAAGGAGTTTTAAGTTCTGAAGTTCTAAAAATTATAAAAGAAAATGCTGGGAATCTTGTAATTCGAGGTCCGGAACTCTTTGATGAATTTAAAAAAGACGGTCAAATTTCATATGCTTTTAGATTGGTTTTTCAGTCTTTTGAACGCACGCTTACCGACGAAGAAATAAACGTTATTATGACTAAAATAACCAATAAAATCAAGGATAAAAATGGTTGGCAAGTGAGGTAAATTCTGCTATAATACCCCTATGGCAAAAGAGAAAACTCAAGGCAATGGGCACCATTATGATGCCTCAGATATATCGGTTTTAGAGGGCCTGGAGCCCGTCAGGCGCCGTCCCGGCATGTATATAGGTACCACAGGCCCGGAAGGGCTTCATCATTTAGTCTGGGAGATTTTTGACAATTCCCGTGACGAAGCGATGGGGGGCTTTTGTAATGACATTGAGGTAGTTCTTCTTCCGGATAACCGTATCCGCGTAGCGGACAATGGCCGAGGCATACCTGTTGATATGCACAAGAAGACGAAAGTCTCCGCCCTGGAGACAGTGATGACGACTCTTCATGCTGGAGGAAAATTCGGCGGGGAAAATAGCGGATATAAAGTTTCAGGTGGCCTGCACGGAGTCGGTGCGTCTGTCGTCAACGCGCTTTCTATTTACTGTAAAGCAGAAATCCACAGAGATGGAGGTAAATATGTGCAAGAATATTCGAAAGGCAAAAAAAGGGTTGCTGTAAAAAAGATTAGTGCATCAAAACTTCATGGCACTATTATAACTTTTGAGCCGGATCAAGAAGTTTTTAAAGATATAAAATTTGAATGGAATACGATAGTCAATCATATTCGCCAGCAGGCCTATCTAGTCAAGGGGCTCCGAATTTTAATAATTGACGCGCGAGAATGGAACAATAAAAAAGGCCTTGATGACAATGATGTTTTTTATTTCCGAGATCTTGGGTTGGAACTTCCTTCCACCTCTTTTTACTTTGAAGGCGGGCTTATTTCTCTCATAAAGTATTATAATAAATTTCAAAAACCGATTCAGGACAATATTTTTTACGTCGATAAAGAATTAGATGGCGTTGGGATAGAAATCGCCCTTCAGTACGTGGATGATATCGTGGATCGTATTATTCCCTTTGCCAACAATATTCACACACCTGAAGGCGGTACGCATGTGACCGGTTTTAAAACCGCGCTTACCAGAACGCTCAATACTTACTGTAAAAAAAGAGAAATGATGAAAGAGTCTGAAGGAGGTTTTACCGGGGAGGATGTTTTGGAAGGTTTAACGGTTGCCATTTCCGTGAAGCTCCGTGAAATTCAATTTGAGGGTCAAACGAAAGCAAAATTAGGTAGTCAGGAAGCTCAAGGGGCTGTGGCCACGGTCTTTGGCGAGGCCTTTAATAATTTCTTGGAAGAAAACCCAGATGAAGCAAAAGCTATAATAAACAAGTCTATTTTGGCCCTGAAGGCTCGTAAAGCCGCCAAAGCCGCCAAGGATTCTATCTTGCGCAAAGGCGCCCTTGAGGGCATGACCCTTCCGGGCAAATTGGCGGATTGTCAGAGTAAAGATGCATCCGAATCAGAATTATTCCTGGTAGAGGGGGACTCCGCCGGAGGCTCTGCCAAGCAAGGGCGTGACCGCCGTACCCAGGCGATACTGCCACTGCGCGGTAAAATTCTAAATGTTGAGCGCGCGCGCATTGACAAGATGCTCGCTTCCAAAGAAGTGAAGTCGCTCGTTATTGCCATGGGTACTTCAATCGGGGATACTTTTGATTTAGAAAAAATACGCTATCATAAAATAATCATTGCGACTGATGCTGATGTGGACGGTTCGCATATTCGCACCCTTCTCCTT
>MFUY01000024.1:0-125 GCA_001787035.1 Candidatus Nomurabacteria bacterium RIFCSPLOWO2_01_FULL_41_12 | reverse complement strand
TTGATGCCGGATATATTTATATTGCCCAGCCACCCTTATATAAAATAAAAAAAGGTAAAGAAATATCTTACGCTTACACGGATGATGAGAAATTAAAAATTGTCGGCAAGGGGGCGGAGATAAGC
>MFUY01000023.1 GCA_001787035.1 Candidatus Nomurabacteria bacterium RIFCSPLOWO2_01_FULL_41_12 | reverse complement strand
GGTGGATTCTGATTTTATCCAGGATTCCGAACTTTGTTACGAGTGTATTGATACCAGAAAGTCTTATAATTGCATGTTCTCGGAAAATTGCGAGGCGAGTACCGACCTGCTTTTCTGCTTTGATATGCGTGATTGCCAAAATTGTATCTTTTCGACAAACTTGAGGCATAAAAATTATCACATATTCAACAAGCCCGTGTCAAAAGAAGAATATGAGATGAAGAAAAAAGAAATTTTGTCTTCTCACCTAAAATTAGAGGAAGCTAAAATGGAATTTGAAAAAATAAAAGGACAATCCTTGGTAAAGTTCGCTCATCAAGTAAAATGTAAAAAAGCGAGTGGCGACTATATGTATAATTGCCACGATGTGGTACTTGGTTTTGATGCCGAAAACGCAAAAAACTGCAAATATATCGCTGATGCCGAAGGACCAATCGATTCTTATGATTTAAATAATTCTTACTATAAACCGGAGCTTTGCTTGGATGTCATGGGGGTGCTTAGCATATTTAACGTTAAGCATTCAGTTTACACATTTTCCGGAAGCAATATAGAATATTCCGACACAATAGAAAATGGTGATAATATCTTTGGCTGTGTTGGATTACGCAATAAAAAATACTGCATTTTAAATAAGCAATATAGCAAGGAAGAATATGAAAAATTAAAAGCACAAATTATTGAGAATATGAAAACTGAAGGTGTGTATGGGGATTTTATCCCTCCTTCTTTATCCCCTTTTGGCTACAATGAAACCCTAGCGCAAGAATATTTTCCGATGGATGAAAAAGAAGCTAAAGAAAAAGGTTTTAATTGGCAAAAGGAGACGTCTGGCACATATGGCAAGGAAACAATCAGAGAGCCAGAGATGCCAGAGACTATTGAGGAGGTTACAGAAGATATTTTGAAAGAAGTTTTAGTTTGTAAGGATTGTAAAAAGAATTTCCGCATCATTAAAGGAGAATTTAATTTTTATAAGAGGATGAATATACCCTTACCCCGCAAGGACTTTGAATGCCGGCACCAGGATAGGATGAAAAAAAGAAACCCCCGCAAACTCTGGCCCCGCTCCTGCATGTGCGACAAAACTAATCACCCTCTCCACTTGGACATCCGATGTCCAAGTGAGTTTGAAACCTCTTACTCCCCCGACCGAAAAGAAATTGTGTATTGTGAGTCTTGTTATCAACAGGAGGTGTCTTAGACTCGTTCCAATGTTCTATAGAATGTTAGAATAAGAACTATGAATTCAGAAACAAAAAAATGCCAGAACTGCAAAAATGATTTCACTATAGAAAGTGAAGACTTTAATTTTTATGAAAAGATAAATGTTCCACCACCAACTTTTTGCCCGCAGTGCCGCCTCGCGCGAAAATTAGTATGGAGAAACGAACGCTCTTTATATAAAAGAACTTGTGATTTGTGTAAAAATAATATTATCTCCATGTATAAAGCAAATGCAGAATTTCCCGTATACTGCCACGATTGTTGGTGGAGCGACAAATGGGACCCCCTAGATTACAGCCGTGATTATGATTTCAACACCCCTTTTTTTGAGCAATTTAAGGCACTACTTAAAGTGACCCCAAGACCGTCATCTTATTCGACTAAAAATGTAAATAGTGAATATTGTAATTTTACCGCACACTTAAAGAGTAGCTATCTTCTCTTTGGTAGTTGGTTTTCTGAAAATTGCGGCTATGGCCAAACAGTGCTTGAGTGTAAAGATTGCTGGGATTGTTTATTCATAAAAAATTGTGAATTGTGTTTTTCTTCGGTAGATTGCACTCAATGTAATCAATTATTTTTTAGCCGAAATTGTACAAATTGCATTGACTCGGCCTTTTTATATGATTGCCGAAACTGCCAAAACTGCCTTTTCAGCTATAATCTAAGAAACAAAAATTATCATGTTTTTAACAAACCTGTATCAAAAGAAGAATTCCAAAAAATAAAAAAGGAAATGCTAGGTTCGTATTCCGCTTTCAAAAAAACGTTTCTTGATTTTCAAAAAACTATACAAGAAAAAGCTCTTCATAAATTTATGACGGGGGAACGTAACTATAATGTTTCTGGTGATTTTATTTATAATTCTAAAAACGTCCGAGACTCTTGGTATATTATTGATGGTGAAAACGAAAGATACGCGGTACGTGGTAGTAAAAATCCTAAAGACTGCATGGATGTATTCGGTATAAATGCAGGTGAGTTAGTGTATGAATCTAATAATATTGACTTCTCCTCACGATGTATTGTCGGCATAAATGGCGAGAATAATATGGAATCAAGTTACTTTATAGACTGTGATCATTTAAATAATTCATTTGGCTGTATTTCGGTGCGTAAAAAGGAATATTGTATCTTAAATAAGCAATACAACGAGAAAACATATAAAGAAATTAAAGCAAAAATAATAGCCCAAATGTCAGACGTGCCTTTTGTAGATAATAAAGGGAGAACTTGCAAATATGGAGAATTCTTCCCGGTAGAGTTAAGTCCACACAAATACAATGAAACTTTGGCGCAAGAATATATGCCCCTCACCGAGGAAAAAGCTACTGAATTAGGATACTCATGGGATAGTATTGAAGAAAAAAGCTATGTTCCAACGAAAAGTTGGAAAGATTTACCGGATACTATAGAAAAAGTCGACGATGGGATTCTTTCTGAGATTATTCTATGCCAAGCATGGGATTTAGATAAAAAATCAGCTCAAAATCATAAATGCACTAAGGCTTTTAGAATCATTCCGGATGAGTTGATTATGTATAAAAAATGGAATATACCATTACCTCAAAAATGTCCGAGTACAAGAAATTTTGAATTGTCACAACTAAGAAATCCGGTAAATTTCTGGCCCCGTTCTTGTATGTGTGGTTCGGTAGGCTCACCACAGGCAACTGCAAATCACGGCCACGAAGGTAAATGTTTGAATGAATTTGAAACATCATATTCCCCCGACCGCCCGGAAACAGTTTACTGTGAAACCTGCTATCAGCAGGAAGTATCGTAAAGTTTTTATTTCCTCACTCCGTGCTTAGTATGCAATTTTTCTACTTCCTCTTCTTCTAATTCTTCTTTTTTCTCTTTGCCACGCTCGCCGAGAGTTCGGAGCTCAGCGTCGCCTAGTATGTTAAGTGATTTAACAAGTTCGGAGAGATGCTCCACAGTATTTTTCTCCGGCGCATCGAGTATTTCTTCAAGTAAAGCATTTAAGATCCACCCCATCCTGGGTCCGGGCGCGATGCCGAGCTCTTTTATCATAAATTTTCCATTAATTTTCAACTGGCCTACAGATATTGGGTCGCGCAACGCTTCCTCTATCATTGCAAAATATTTGCGCAATCTGTATGGCGCTTCTTTTTTCTTCATGCCTACTCTGTCGCACTCACGAATGTTCATCAGAAGCCATATATTTTCTATACCCACTTTTGTAATTATTCTGCGCACAGCGCTAAGCGTTATTAATTCCGTATCAGAGAAAAACATATGGTTTCGTACCAGTTTTTCTACTAGTTCAACTCCTTTGTTGGGAAATTTCAATCTCTCCATTATTTTTTTCGCCATTCGCGCACCTACAACTTCATGGCCGTAAAAAGTGTATTTCTTCTTAGCCGAGCCCGTATGCTTTTGCGAATGGTCTGGTTGGGTCCGGGCCTGAGCAAAAGCATCGGGCGAGGCAGGAGAATTTTTGGTCGGGGCAAGCGTAGCTAATCTTCGCGTCTTTGGTTTCCCGATATCATGGAAAAGTGCCGCAAGCCTTATTTCTAAAGACCAATTTTTATCCGCCGCGTGCTGTAATGCATGGAGTAAATGCTCCCAAACATCATAAATGTGCTCCCCCAGCTGTTCACAGCCTATTCCCTCTTCAAGTTCAGGGATAATATGTTTAAGCAACCCAAATTTTTGCAACATCACAATTCCTGCGTCCGGATTTTCCGACATAACTATCTTTTCAAATTCATCGCGGATGCGTTCCTCTGATATTTTTTTTATCAAATCTGAATTTTTTAAAATGCTTTCAGAAGTTTCTTGTGCTATGGAAAAATTTAACTGCACCGCAAAACGAATAGCGCGGAGCATGCGAAGAGCGTCTTCAGAAAACCGATCATTTGGATTGCCGACAGCTCTAATGGTCTTGTCCTTTATGTCCTTTAAACCACCATATATGTCCGTTATGGTGTTTTTTCCAGATAAATTAAGCGCCATGGCATTTATAGTGAAATCACGTCTTTTAAGGTCATCTTCAAACTTATCGCTGAACTTTACCTCATCCGGGTGCCTAAAATCACTATATTTTGCCTCAACCCTATATGGCGTAACCTCTATTTGGCGTAATGTTTCTTGTGAAACATCTTCTTGAATAACAGCTACTGTCCCGAAGGTGTTTTCATAAACAGTTTTCTCAAAAAGGCTGATAATTTGCTCGGGTTTTGCATTGGTAGTAACATCCCAATCCTTCGGCTCTTTATTCATTATGAGATCACGAACACATCCCCCGACAAGATATGCGTCAAAACTCGCTTTTTCAAGCGTATCGGTTACATATAAAACTTCTTTAGGTATTTTCAATGTTAGATTATTAATATTTTTCATTAAATTCTGGTGCGCCCGGCAGGAATCGAACCCACATCAATCGTTCCGAAGACGATTACTCTATCCGTTGAGCTACGGGCGCATTGTTATTTTTATAATAATATCCATACTTTACACTATTTTAAAAATATTGGCAAATAATGCTTATTTTATATGGTAATATTGCTGTTGCGTTAATTGTAATAAAATATTAAAATAGAATAGGAAATTAAAAAAAATAAATATTGCGGTTATGGTTTAGTGGTAGAACACGTCCTTGCCAAGGATGAGACGGGAGTTCGATTCTCCCTAGCCGCACAAAAGTAATGTCCTTTATAAAAAGCATTAAACAAAGTAACTTAAGGACAATTATTAAAAAACTGTGGAAAACTATGTTGGTAATGTTTATAAAGGACATCAAGTAAATTTGTCTTTTAGACCTATTTTATAGAAAATATGTTAAAAAATAAGGATATTTTAATAAAAGACATGAAATAAAGTGAAGAGTTTCACGTGAAACATCTTTAACTATGTTATTCATGAAACACTAAGTAAAACTTGTCCCGTACTAAATTTTTGATTAAAACAAGTGACCATTATTAATAACAATTTAAAATTTTAGTACTGGGATGCCTAAAGTATTTACTTCAGAAACACAAAAAACAGGAGAAATCGGTGAAAATGTAGCTGTCAAATTCCTCATGAAACATAGTTTTGCTATATTAGACAGAAATTATACTAAAAAATGGGGTGAAATAGATATTGTGGCCGAAAAAGACGATAAATTATATTTTATTGAGGTTAAAAGTGTTTCTCGTGAAACATTAAGTAGTGTTACTCATGAAATGCTTAATCAACATAACCCAGAAGAAAATATGCACCCTTGGAAATTAAAAAGAATGGCGCGTACAATTCAGACTTACCTTTTATCTAAAAACTTAGATGAGAAGGAGTGGCAGGTGGATTTATTGGTTGTATTCCTTGACTTAAAAGGTAAAAACGCAAAAATTAAAGTGGTCAAAGATATAATTTTGTGATATATTTTCGTAATCCATCCGTCGCTGTCTAGCGGGCTTGCCCGCCGAAGCCAGCTATGGCTGGCAAAGGCGGGCCGTAGTATACCGGTAGTACAAGTGCTTTGGGAGCATTTAGACTGGGTTCAATTCCCAGCGGCCCGAATGGGACGAAGCAAGCAAATTGATTTGCTTGCGTTAGGATATTGAAAGGCTTTTCTATGTTGAGCATAGCGAAATAGAAAAGCACCTGGCTATGTAGTAGCCAATTCCAGAGCGGCCCGAATAAAGAAATATGTCTAAAAAAATAATTTTCATAAGCATTGTAGTAATAGTGTCAATAACCATAGGTATTTTTCTTTTCGTTCAACCGAAAAACAATACCTTAACAGATTTTCAAGAACTGGAAAATCTGACACCAAATCCACAGCCGTTTCCTCATCCAGAAAACACACCGAAGGCTTCCGAATCTACTAGAGTTTGCGAGGCTTCAAATGCTGTTTCTTTCAAGAGTTGCGTAAGTAAAGTAAATAATAATCAAGCTGATAACATTGAAGTAACCAGCTTGATTGCTTGCACTGGAAAGAATGCTTGCATGGCTGACTTAAATAACATAAAACGGCCTGTTTCACTCTATGGACGAAATTCTGACGATGGTTTCAAAAGACTGGACACATATGATTATGCATTGATAACTGTAATGGATTCCAAGGATGTTAAGATTTACAACTTGACTTTTGACGAGAATGAAAACCAGCCCTGCACCCCGGTTTCCAATCCGGCCAACTGCAAAGACACTATTTTTGTTTCAAATTCAGAGAATATTGTAATCGACAATGTGACCATAAGCCATTCAAAATCAGCTGCGATAGGAGCTTATAACAGCAGAAAGGTGGTTATCACAAATTCAAATTTCATAAACTCTTATCTTTTTGGGGTGATTTTGAATATTTCCATGGATCATGATATTGGCTCTCTTGCCATTGCTTCTGCTCGTGTCGAGGGGAATCTGTTTAGAAACATCAAATCCAATGGTTTAGTGCTGTACCAGACACAAGCAAAACAAAATGACCCGATTATTGTAAGAGGAAATACTTTCATCAACAACCACAGGGAAAATATCTATCTTCTGTGCGGACCGGACGCTCAATCAGGAACGGGTCCATGCCCTGGCGGCCAATTATATTTAACTAACGATGTTGCTAATGTAAAAATAGAAAACAATATTATTAAGGATGGAAATAGTAAAATCGGCACGGGCGGAATAGAGTTCAGCAACTTCAATATTAGGAATGTGGATGTAGTCGGCAATGAAATCTATAACAATAACATGTGGGGAGTCTACATTAATCCGAACGCCAATAATGTGAGCGATATATTTATAAGCAAAAATAAAATCTACAATAACGGCCTACTGCCACAATATGGGGGATTAAATATTTTTATCCCTAATAATACGAGTGTTATCGAGTCTGGAAATTGCTTTACTCTTTCTTGTATGCCTTAAAATTTTTATAAATTAGGAGAAGTTTAAAAATATAAAATTATGTGTATAATGCAATATATATTTGCGGGATTAGTTTAATGGTAAAACGTCAGTTTTCCAAACTGAGGTTGGGAGTTCGATTCTCCCATCCCGCACAAAATTTCTATTTGACTAAAATTTTCATGGTTGTAGTATTTAAGTGGAGGCATACATGGCACAGACTAACGATGAATCGTTGGCCGTCCGTGTGGCCAACAAATGCATAGAAAACGGGGCCAGGTGGCTGATTATCGCCATCGGCATAATCCTCGGAATCATCGGGCTGGCAATGTCACTGGCTCGATAGAAGAAGGGCGGGGAGTCGAAGAACATCTCGACACACCTCGCCCATCGCTTTTTATATTCAAAATTTTGCAAGTCGTTTACATTTAGAATATACTAAAAAATAATGCTAACAACATACATTTATGCTCTAATCAGTGTCATTATAGTAAGCTTGGTTTCGCTAGTCGGAGTTTTTACGCTATCTTTGAGAGAAGAAATTCTAAAAAAATATATCTTTATTTTTATCTCGCTCGCTGTCGGAGCGCTTTTAGGTGACGCTTTTATACACCTAATACCGGAGGCTTTGGAAAATTCTACAAATATAAATCTAACCGGCACGCTCATTATCTTCGGCGTCATGATTTTCTTTATACTGGAAAAGTTCTTACATTGGCACCACCACGGAGAAGATAAAGAAGAGACTCATATACACCCAATGGGACAGCTGGTGCTCTTTTCAGATGGCATACATAATTTTATTGACGGCATAATTATTGGAGCAAGTTTTTTAATTAGTGTTCCTATAGGCATAGCTACCACTATTGCAGTAATATTGCACGAAATACCTCAAGAAATAGGGGATTTTGCCGTATTACTGCATTCTGGCTACTCTAAAACGCGCGCCTTGTGGCTTAATTTTCTTTCAGCTCTTTTGTCGGTTTTTGGGGTAATTATAATTCTCATTTTAAATCAAATAGAACAAATAGTGACACTATGGCTCCTGCCAATCGCCGCCGGAGGATTTATTTATATTGCGGTCGCAGACTTGATACCGGAACTACAAAAAACAAAAGAAGCAAGATATTCTATCTTGCAACTTTTGGCAGTTGTCCTGGGCATAAGCGCGATGCTTGCTTTAACTCTCTTAGAATAAAACTAATTATTAGCTATTTGATTAGTCGCCCAGCTCCAATCTGCGCCTGGATTCTTGGCATAAAAAACCTCAAAATGAATATGCGGGCCGGTTGATTTACCAGTGTTACCGACGTAGCCGATGATTTCACCTTGAGCTACCTGCGCACCGATTCTTGTGGCAAGCCTGCTCATGTGAGCAGAAAGTGTCTTGGTGCCATTAGGATGTTCAATGATTACTAAATTTCCATATCCTCCGCCGCAACGCCTCTGGCCTACCTTACAGCCTGTTTTGGCTGCGAGCACCCTACCTGCCGCAGATGCATATATTGGTGTGCCTGTCGGCGCGCCGATATCTATACCTCTGTGCCCTGGGCCGTGAAGACCTTGGGTCTTATGTCCGGTAGGTACAGGATTGATAAAGTATCCAAAAAGATTCTGAATCGGATTTTTAAGATAGTAATTTATATCTTTCGCAACAGAAGAACTTAAATTTGGCGCTGGCTTATCACCCCCTTCGTCATCCATACTGTCACCGCCTGGGATCATGAGTTTGTCACCGACAGAAAGCTTGGAATCCCCAGCCAGTCCGTTATAAAGAGCGATATCGTCCGCATCCACCTTGTAAATCTTGGCAATACTTTTTAATGTCTGTCCTTTAGCTATAGTATGTTCAGCCCCGGAAATGGGTAAAATGAAAAGCACGTCTCCAGAGACAAGCTTTTGGCCTTTCTTTAAATCGTTGGCCAGAAGAATAGTATTGACTGAAACATCAAACATCTCGGCTATTTGGGAAATAGAATCGCCTTTCCGGACCAAGTAAACGCTTATTTGGTCGGAAGAAGAAAAATCTGTATCTGGTGAAATACCTATGGCCTCAAGAGGGCTTACAGAAGGGACGAGAGCGTTATCGGACTCTATGTTGATATTGCCGTTATCTTCAAATTCCAGAACTTCATCCTTTTGTCCGTTTTTATCTGTCTTCTTGTCCTTTAAAATAGGGGCAGAAGAAACGTTGGCCTGTAAAAGAGCCATATTTTGCGAGTTTTTCTCCGTATTTTTGTTGGATTGAACTCCGAGCGTGTTCTCCATTTGCCCGTCAGGCGGGCGGGTGTCAGCATAGACTTCGTCACCTAGAATTGCAGAGAAAAAACCCGCCTGTGCCCGCAAAGGCACAAAAACCCCCATAAGTAATAGGGAAAAGACCAGAGTAGAACTGAATATTTTAGATAAAGTTCTCATGATAGTACCATCGCCCCCGATTTCAACCATTTTCTATCATAACCGCCTTGAAAAGGTACCTTTACAGGGTAGCCCAAAATAGGCCAAAAGTCAATTCTGGGGTAGGGGGTGTGGATAACCCCCACACCTTTTGTTTTACAAAACAAAAGGTGTGGGGGATAACCATTTTGAGATAAAGGGGCAGAAAAACTTGACAAAACAAACTAGGGGGTATATGATTTTGACAATTTAACAATAAAAATTAGGATAAAAGTTATATAATAAATATATGGGAATAATTGATCAATTCAAAAAAACCAAAGATGCAACAAAAGAACAGACTATACCTCCTCCACGAGGTCATACTTTAGCGGAAATATTGCAAGATAAAAGCAACAGTCATCTTTTTGGCAGGCTGCTTGAAAGAGATGGACATGAAGACCTAGCGCAAAAACTCATCGAGGGAAAACTTGAAAAAGAAGACCTTGAGCTTCTGGAGGAAGTAAGATTAAAATTTTCAGAAAAGATTACTCAATCTGAAAGAATTGAAGCATTACTGACT
>MFUY01000022.1 GCA_001787035.1 Candidatus Nomurabacteria bacterium RIFCSPLOWO2_01_FULL_41_12 | reverse complement strand
GATGTTTTCCTAAAATTTTTTCTTATCATTTTGTATTTTAGGACTCTTTAATTATATCAAAAATACCCTTTTCTTTAAAGGAAAATGAGTGGGGATAACTCGTTTATGATAAATCTATTCTAAATTCTTTGCCGTAATCTTTAAAACCAAGTTTATTGTAGAATGTGTGGACTTCAGGATTTTCATAACGACTTGTACCAATGAGCTTATAGCAATTCTGTCTTTTTGCTTCCGTGATAACTGCCTCCACTAATTTTGAACCTATGCCTTTGCCGCGGTTTTCTTCTTTGACGAAAACATTTTCTAAAAAACCAAACGGCTCTTTGTGTAAATCATTAAACATAATATAAAGATAAGCCGAACCGAGAATGGTGCCATTTTCTTCTGCCGTAACTTTTACGGCATAGCTTTTATTTTCTTTATTTAAAATAATTTCCATATGATGTGTCAAGGATGCCCTTTGACATTCGTGTCAAGGGGCATCCTTGACATTTACTCGTTAGCCGTTAATTTTGAAGATAATCTTCGGGTTTTCGTTCATCGCTTTTTCAAAGCTTTTGGGGGTAAAATCTTTAAAATTTATAATCGTCCCCCTACCCTTTTTTAGGATTACATTCCAAATGCTGTCTTGAATCCCATTACTCTTGTCATTTAAGATTCTTTGGGCTATCTGCCAGGTGCGGAAAATCTGCCGTCCGATGATGCTATGGATAGTCAGGCCTCGGGCAATCACACGAGAGAATTTCGGAATAGTCAGATCTCCGTCTTTCAGCCCAAAAAATATAATCTGTCCGCCTCTACGGGCGCTATCAATCGCATTATTAACAGATGAGAAAGCTCCAGCCATCTCGAGAGCTACATCTACACCTTTGCCATAGGTAAGTTTCATAATCCGAGCGACGACAGATTTGTCACTCTCCCAGGCATTTTTTTTCTTAGTTTTGGGAATTAGAATAATTTCATGGGCCCCTAATTTCTTTGCCATATTTAAATTGTTTTTATTCACGTCAATTGCAATAACTTTAGCTGCGCCGAAATTGCGCGCCAGAAGAATTGAAAAAAGTCCGATTGGCCCGCATCCGAAGACGGCGACTCTTTGTCCGCGGAAGTCCACGACCGTGGTGGCGTGCACTGCATTACCAAAAGGGTCATAAATAGCAGCTATTTCAGGGCGAAGACGTGCGGTGTCGACTGCCCATAAATTCTTTGCTGGGATTTTTACATATTCGGCGAAGATTCCGTCAATGGTGATGCCCAATATTGATTCATTTATGCAAACATGTTGTTCACCGATTCTGCATTGATAGCACCGCCCGCAAGTGACATGAGAATCACCGGAAACTAAAGATCCTATCTCTATCCTTGCTTTATTTTGCAGGTCTGTGTCTTGGTAGAGACTTTGTACCATAGACCCGATTTCTATAATTTCCCCCAGAAATTCGTGCCCGGTAATGCGCATAGATTTCCCTTCTCTTTTTAAAGAATCATGTACTCCGTCCTTCCAGGCATTACGATACCAGATTCCTCTGTCGGAACCACATACACCCGCATAACGTATTTTTAAAATTACAGAAACAGCATCGGCGGGATTTTTTTTCTCATCCAGGGTTGGCATCGCCACATCACGCATAACAAAACCGCGGCTTTTTTCCCATTTGTCTTTTTTTACATCTAATGTTAGAGCTTTAATTAAGTTTTTTTGTTTTTTCAGCATTTATTTTATATTACTCCACTGTTACACTTTTTGCCAGATTGCGCGGTCGGTCTATGTCCCGCCCTAATCCGACTGCCACATAGTAAGCGAAAAGTTGTAACGGTATGGTATTCAAAAGCGGTTCCAGAAGTTCCATGGTTTTTGGAACATAAATTATATCATCTGCCATTTCTTTAGCCTCTTCATCTCCTTCGGTGGCTATAACTATTACTTTGGATTTTCTAGCGCGAACTTCTTGCACACCACTTTTCATTTTTTCATAAAGTTGATTTTTGGTCATAATAGCTAGAACCGGAAAATCAGGAGATAGTAAAGCAATAGCTCCGTGCTTCATTTCTCCCGCCGGATAAGCCTCGCTATGAATATAACTAGTTTCTTTTAATTTAAGTGAGCCCTCCATTGCCATTGGATAATTGATACCTCTTCCTAAAAAGAAAAAATTAGGATAATTTTTATATTTTTCTGCAATAATTTTAATTTTAGATGCCTCAGCCAAAATTCGATTCATTTTCCCTGGTATTTCAAGTAGCCCAGAAAGTAAACGCTCTCCGGTCGCAAGTGTGACATGGCGCAATCGGCCAAATTCTAAAGCATAGAGTAAAAGTACTGCGACAGTATTTGTGAAGGCTTTTGTTGAGGCAACAGCTATCTCTGGACCCGCATGGATATAGGTGCCCGCTCCAGCTTCACGGGCAATTGTTGAGCCGACAACATTTACAATGCTCCGCACTGTCGCCCCTTTTCTTTTTGCCTCACGCACAGCCATTAAAGTATCCAGTGTTTCTCCAGACTGAGATAGGGCGAAAACCAAAGTTTTTTCATTAATAACCGGATCTCGGTAGCGAAATTCACTTGATATATCAACTTCTGTGGGGATATCGGCAAGCCTTTCAAAAGCATATTTGCCGATCATCCCGGCATAAGACGCCGTACCGCAAGCGACGATGACAATCCTTTTTATATTGCGCATTTCTTCCGGAGTCATAGCAAGCCCTCCTAAAACCGCAGTTCCTTCTTTCATATTAATGCGGCCGCGAATTGCATCTTCAAATACCGCCGGCTGGTCAAAAATTTCTTTTAGCATAAAATTCTCGTATCCATTTTTTTGCGCCTTTTCCTTATCCCATTCAATTTTAGTGATACCTTTTGCTATCAATTCATCTTTAATATTAAAAATTTTTAAGCCGGCTAGATCAATATCTGCCACTTCACCATCATCTAGGAAAGTTACTTGTTTAGTAAAAGGCAGTATCGGCGTTACATCGCTTGCGATATAGTATTCACGTTTATTCTCATCATTACCTATTCCTATAACCAAAGGACTTCCCAAACGCGCAGCAACAAGCTCATCGGGATGATCAGCATGCATTACTAAAAGCCCGTAAGTGCCGCGTACTTGCGGTAGGGTTTTTTTGACTGCCTTAAGTAAACTATCTTTATCTTTGGCGTCATAATTTTGATAAATTAATTTTGCTAAGATTTCAGAGTCTGTTTCTGATTCAAAATTTTGGTCTTTGAGCTCTTTTTTTAACTCTCTGTAATTTTCTATGATGCCATTATGCACTAGCATTAGTTTACCCTCTCCTGCCGTATGCGGGTGCGCATTTGGAACTGTGACACCGCCATGAGTCGCCCAGCGAGTATGTGCGATACCTAAATTTCCCTTAATAACTTGTTGGCCTATTTTTTTTACCAAAAAGTCTACCTTTCCGATTTCCCGGATGCGTTTTATTTTTCCATCATCCAGCACGGCAATACCGGCGGAATCATAGCCGCGGTACTCCAAATCGCGCAATCCTCCTAAAAGGATAGGTAAGGCTTCCTTTTTTCCAATATATCCGACAATGCCGCACATAGGGCTTAGAATAGCAAAATTTTAGAATTTAGGCTAATATCTAAGGCATGAAACGTGTCGTTACTATAGGCGGAGGGACAGGGAGCTATAGAGTGCTTTTAGGAATCAAAAATATTTCGGATATTTCTATTTCTGCTATTGCCTCTATGGCAGATGATGGTGGTTCTTCTGGCAAACTGCGTAAGGAGTTCGGGGTTTTGCCTCCAGGAGACATAAGACAATGCTTAGCTGCTCTTAGTGCTAATGAAAAAATGCATAATTTTTTAAAAGAGAGATGTGAAGATGGGCATATGGCCGGAAACTATTTTTTAGCTGGCTTAGAAAAATTAACAGGCAGTTTTGAAGAAGGTTTGAAAATTGCCACGAAATTTTTACAACTAAAAGGAGTGGTGATACCGGTTACTTTAAATAATGCTAAATTAAATGCGCTACTTGCCACAGGCCAAAAAATTGAAGACGAAAACAAGATTAGCAGCATTGATTTAAAAATTCAGGATGTGAATAAAATTTATTTTAAAAATAAAGTAAAGCTGAATCCGAAAGCCGCTGAAGCAATCCGGAAAGCGGACTATATAATTATTTGTCCCGGCGATTTTTATACTTCTATCGCGCCTAATTTAATTGTAGGGGGGTTTAAGAAAGCCATAGCTCTAAGTAAGGCAAAAATCATTGCGATAGAAAATTTAGGCAATAAAGAGACGGATAATTATTTAAACAAGCTGGAAGGGTACTTAGGAAAACCCATAGATAATCTAATTAAGGGAGACAAATCACTTATGTCTCGGGAGAAAATAGTCAAGGAACCTGGAGATACAACAAAAAGAAGTTTGATTCGCCATGATTCCATAAAATTAGCTAAAGCTATAGCAAAAATAATCTCATGAAATACATTTTTGATTTTGATGACGTTTTGTTTAATAATACGACGCAGTTTAAAGAGCATATATATACGTGTCTAGAAAAAGCTGGTGTATCTCGTAATACAGCAGAAGAATACTATAAAAAAGAACGGGTAAATCCACTGCATTTAAAAAAAATATTAGCTCATTTTTCCGTTAGAGAAGATTTATACGAAGAGATAATGGTTAATAGTAAAAATTTTTCTAATGAAGAATTATTTAAAATAATCAGAAAAATAGGAAAGGATAATTGTTACATAATAACATATGGTAATAAAGAATTTAACCTAGATAAAATTACAAGAAGTGGCGCTGGCGATTTATTTCATAAACGGAATGTTTTCATAGTTTCTGGAAGTAAAAAAGATATCATAGAAAAAATATGTGACAAGCATAAAGACGAAGAAGTCATATTTATTGACGACAAAGCCTATCATTTTAAAGACTTAGATTTTAAAAAGTATCCAAACTTGAGGACAATTCTCTATACTGGGCAGAACCTAAAACCTTACCTCCCTCGGTCGTAGCCCTATGGGTGAGACCAATAGCGCTCCACCACATGGTGCTCTTCTGGGCCGGTACCGACGTAGATGATCTTGGCGCCGAGAGTTTTTTCCAGGAATTTTACATAATTCATTGCTTCTTTCGGCAGCTTGCCACTGTAGTCAGACAGCTTCCCTCTCCATCCAGGAAAAGTTTTATACATGCATTTTATTTGGGCACGGTAAAGATCAAACGGAATTTCTGTGGTTCTCTTTCCTCTTATTATATAATCCGTACATACTTTTATTTCCTTAAATCCATTTAAGACATCAAGTTTGGTAAGCACTAATTCCGTTGCGTTGTTTATTTTTATTGCATAATGCAAAAGCGGTATATCCATCCATCCGGTACGGCGCAGACGCCCGGTGACTGAGCCGACTTCACTACCTAATCTACGCAAGGCTATGCCCTGCTCGAACTCATTTCCACTATTTGGATTTGGATTTGAAAATTTTTCTTTTTCGTAGGTGAATTTTCTGTCTCGGCACCAAACCCTAGATTTTTCACCTCCGAGCTCTGTCGGGAAAGGTCCCTCGCCCACTTTTGTTGTGTAAGCTTTTAAAATTCCAATTGCTTCGCCGACAAAAGAAGGCGGTATGCCTAAGCCCGTGGATACGCCTCCGGCAATAGTGTGCGACGAGGTAACAAATGGATAATTTCCAAAGCGCACGTCAAGTAATGTGCCCTGCGCGCCTTCGGCGATGACTTTATGTCCGCCGGACAAGGTTTCAGATACTATTTCAGCCGAATTTATAATGGCAAGCGAACGCAAGAATTTTATTCCGTCCCAGAAATCTTTTTCATGCCCTATTGTGTCTTCTTTCCTTACTTTATAGTTGAAAACTTTTTGCAAAGTATCTTTATGTTCTTGCGACAGAGCAAGGTATCTTTTCTTGAAATCCGGCTCAAAAATATCTCCCACCCGGAGCGCTCGGCGCAATGTCAGGTCGGTATAAGACGGCGAAATTCCCCTGCCGGTTGAGCCAATCTTCCTCTTTCCTTTCTTTTTTTCCGAAATGGAGTCGAGTAAAATATGGGTGGGCAGAGTTAATATAGCGTGGTGAGAAACAGAAAGGCGGCTTAGAAATGATGTGCCTTTCGGTATAAAACCCGCTTCTTCTTTTAATGCTCCAGGATTTATAACCATTCCAGCGCCCAAATGAATCTGCGCTTTACCAAAAACTCCTGAGGGGATTAATTTAAAAACATAACTTTTGCCTTTATGATAAATGGTATGTCCTGCATTGTTTCCGCCCTGAAATCGGACAATTAAATCCTTGGTGGATAAACCAGAAGCAATACGAGCCACGCCTTTCCCTTTCCCCTCATCGCCCCACTGCAGACCGATAATCGGTGTAATTTGAGATTTATTTCTAGAACTTATCATCCCAGTACTAAAATTTTAAGTTTTTATTTATAAGGGTCATTTATTTTAATCAAAAATTTAGTACGGGACAGGTTTGTTATTTTTTGTAGTTGGGCGCGGGACTAACCATAAAAATATCATGAACATGGCTTTCGTTTAATCCGGCTCTCGTGATCGTGTAATATGAAGCATCCCGCAAAGCTGGAATATTTTTTGCTCCTAAATAGCCCATTCCCGCACGAAGACCTCCGACAAATTGATGGATGACCTCCGACAGAGCCCCTTTATAAGCTACGTGCCCAGAAACTCCTTCCGGCACCAGTTTAGTCAAGTCATACTGGTCATCTTGAAAATATCTGTCCTTACTACCCCGTTGCATTGCGCCGAGCGAGCCCATTCCGCGATATTTTTTAAATTTCTGATCATTTATGACGATAGTGTCTCCCGGAGATTCATCCGTACCGGCGAACATATTGCCACCCATTACAGCATCGGCTCCGAAAACTAATGCTTTAACTACGTCTCCACTGTGTTTTATCCCCCCATCAGCAATAATCGGAATATTTAAATCCTTGCATACCTTGTAGACAGCCGAAACGGCGGAGAGCTGCGGCACTCCGACGCCGGAGACAATACGTGTTGTGCAGATAGAACCGGGACCGATACCCACTTTTATCACATTTGCGCCAGCTTTTATGAGAGCTAAGGCTCCTTCTCCAGTTGCGACATTTCCGGCGATAATATCGAGTTTCGGATAAGCGGCGCGTATTTTTTTAACAGCTTCCAGAACCCCTTTTGAGTGTCCATGAGCGGTATCAACACAGATAACATCAACATCGGCTTTTACTAAAGCTTCCACTTGAATTAAAACATCCCTGCCCGCGCCGACAGCCGCTCCAACACAGAGCCGACCTTCCCTATCTTTCGTGGCGTTCGGATATTCTTTAGATTTTGCGATGTCCCGGTAAGTGATAAGCCCGACCAATTTATTATTTTTATCTACTAATGGTAGTTTTTCAATTCCATGTTTTTTAAATAGATTATTTGCTTCTTCGATAGTTGTATTCGGCTTGCCGGTTATTAATTTAATAGTCATAACTTTTTCTATCGGAGTAGATTCATCTTTTTGAAAACGGAGATCGCGGTTAGTCACAATACCTATCAAAAGACCTTTTTTATCCAGAACAGGAAAACCGCCAAAATTATATTTTTTTTGTATAGAAAATGCATCACCGACTGTTGCACCAGCTGAAAGTGTAATGGGATCTCTAATCCGGCCGGATTCATATCGCTTGACGCGTTCCACTTCTTTGGCTTGGTCGAAGATCGATAAATTTTTATGAATAATGCCGATACCTCCTTGTTGCGCCATGGCTATGGCCATAGTTCCTTCAGTGACCGTGTCCATCGCAGCTGAAATAAATGGAATATGTAAAGTTATATTCTTAGTCAAAACAGTTTCCGTGTTTACTTCTTTCGGCAGAACTTCGCTATAATTCGGCACCAAAAGCACATCATCAAAAGTGAGCCCCCGGCCGCAGCTATGTAGGCGAGACCCAGCCCCTAAATTCTTCGGGTTTTTTTGCTTAAGGTTTTTTCGGGAATTATTTTTCATATTGAGTTTACACTATACACGTAAAAATAGTTTGCGTCAATTTAACTTTTCTTGTTCTGGGGTGCAAATTTTACAATTCTCGCATAGAGTTTTATCGCTTCTAAACGCCGTTATTGCCTTTTTAAAGGGTAAGATAGAAGTAAAATATCTTAAGTCTGCCAGCTTTCGCAGCAGCCAGCCGATTTTCCCATATACGGCTATGGGGCCGATCAATGTTGCCGCCCATAGAGGACCCACGGGAAATGAATAATAAGGTTCTTTTGGTTTATATACGGCAAGCATTTTACCATCCAACATATTTATGATGTTTTGTGCAGCCAGTGTTCCTTCGCGGATAGCTGTCTGCGCCATGCCGGAGTATGGCGTTGCCGCGCCATCACCAGCCACAAATACAAAATTAAAAAATTTTGCCCGCAGATATTCATCTACCAGCACTTTGCCTTTATTGTCAAATACGAGGCCTGATATTTTTGAATAAAGTTCGTTCGGCTTGGTGCCCGCGGTCCAAATCACCGTATCAGTTTTCATGGTTAAATCTTTTAAATAAACTTTTTCTACTTCTTCTCTCTGCATTTGTTTGTTTGTAAAAATATTTACTCCTAATTTCTGTAATCGTTTTTTTATTTTTAATGTAAGGTTTTCAGGAAATAAAGGCAGGATATGAGAATTTGCCTCAATCAGGTCAATTGCGATGGTTGATTTTGGAATTTTATGTTTTTTTGCGAGTATTTTTGTGTAACCTGCCAATTCACCGGAGAGCTCAATACCACTCGCTCCTGCCCCAACAACAACAAAACGCATTTTAGTATCGGTATTGGCATGCGGAGCTTTGCATTCCTCAAAGAGCTTGTGAATATGGCGCTTGAGCCGCAATGCTTCGGTAATGGATTTGAAGCCGAAAGAAAAAGCAGCCAGGCCGGGAAGATTGAAATACGTTGTCTGCGATCCTAAGGCGAGGACTACATAATCAAATTGGTAAGTACTTCCTGAACTTCCAAAAGCTTTTTTCTCCAGTAAATCAAGACTAGTGATTGTGTCGGTAATGGAAGTGACTTTATTGTCGGGAAAAATTTCCGAGAGAGGGATACATACTTCAAGTGGTGAATGGCCTGTCACGACCCTATAAAGCGCCGGAGTATATTCAAAATGTGGCTTATCAGAAACAAGCGTAATCTTTGCAGAGATATGATTATGTCTGGCAAGAGTAAGGGCGCAAGCAACGCCGCCAAAACCGCCACCTACTATTAAAATATTTTTTTCAATCATTTATAAAATGTTGCCATGGTTTAAAAAATTAACATCAGCCAAAAAATTGCAAAGCCTAACGGTAGTAAAAAAAGAGACCTCCATAAACCTCTTTTTCCCAAGATATACTCTCGAAAGAAACCTGCGCCCTGCGGTTTTGGTGGCCACATCTGAAAATCATTTTCATATTTGAGCACTTCTTCTATTTTTTGGATTCTTTGAATTAAGCTGTTTCTCCAAAGCCTCTGCTTGTGCACAATCATAAACCAATACAAAGCAAGAATGAGGCCAGAAATTTGAGCCTTAAATAAATAATCTGGAACTATTTTCCCAACCAATAATGCCCCAACTAAGGCAGACTCTATTATAAAAAAGAAATTATAAAGCCAGTAAAGGTCTTTGGCCTCTTCCTTTACTTGGGACAAAAATCGGTCGTATTGTTTTTGCAGGTATTTTACTTCCATATATTTAGAATAATACAAAAAAAGCTTTAAATCAATTTTTATGTACGCTTAATTTTGTATTGGAAATTATGCTTTATCCTTGGTAAGATAATAATATGATCAACGTGTCTTACCCCATCACCGTTTTCTATGACGGAACATGCCGGATGTGTATTGCGCAAATTAGTAAATTTCAAAAAGCCGATTCAAAAAAGCGTCTCATCTTTATTGATGCTTCTAAACCCAATTTTAACCAGGAAAAAGCCGGCTTGATGGGTGAATCAATTGAGCGTTATATTTATGCCAAAGACCCTGTGGGGCATTTGGTGCGGGGCATAGATGCTTTTATCTGGATGTGGACAGCGACTGACCGAAAATTTCTGGCCTGGTTCATTAACTTGCCTTTAATCAAACAGCTTGGGAAATTGATATATCGTTTAATTTCCCGTTCTCGCTATTTATTCGGCGGAAAAAAGGATATTTGTGATTTTCACTGCAAGAAAGAAATATAAAATATCTTTTTATTGTTCTCTAAAAGAAAGACCGTGAGCTACCAGTTTGGAAATCATTTCGTCTCTGGAGTAATTGAGAATATGTTTTGTATTGTAGTGATATTTTTTACCATTGTTATGGTACAACATAATACAGTCATGGCTATTAACGCATGATGAGTGAATAGCCAGATGTATCTCTGCTTCAGGAATACCTTGTGCCAGCAGCTCTTTTCTTAAGCCTTTTATTAGAGAAACCATTTCATTTATATCTTCAGGAAATCCTCCTAGAACGTTATTAGGCCCCTCTTGTCTCAATTTCCTAGCAAATTCTTCCGCTTCAGGACTAGCCAAATCTAAAGAAACGAGGTCGATACCAACCTCTGCCGCTTTTACATGCTCTAAAGGTAGTTCTGCGGGCATACCCATAGCGCTTAGTTTTGCCTCCCATTGTTCTGCTCCAGTCATGCCTATGATTGTAGCATATTAGGAAAATCAAATTCATGATGCGTCTACCCATGTCAAACGAACGAAATAGGGTTTTATAATATTATGTTATTTAATGTACCTCAGGTTTTTCTTTTACTTCTTTAAATCCAATATCTAAAATATAAATTTCCTTATTTTCATCTAAGTTTATTTTTCTTTCTTTTATTGTAATTTTATATTAACATTTTTACTCATCCGCAAGGCTGGGAGACTTGGAATCGAACCAAGATACTCTCCTTCAAAGGGAGATGTCCTACCGTTAGACGATCTCCCAGCTTTGCGGACAAATTATTTTTTATTTACAACCTTTTCAAAGATTCCCTCCGACCAACCTGCAATTTTACGAACCAAACTTGAACTTTTCCTTACCTTTATTTTCAAAACACCGTAATATTTCTCCTCTACGTTTTTACGATTAGTTTTTAGTTTATTTCTTTTCCAGTACACACTTTTGAACCTGTCCACTGGAAAACCTGTAATCTTAGACCAATATCGTCTTACTTCTTCTACTCTATACTTGTGAGTTTCATGAAGAAATATATTGAAGATTAGCATATTTTTACTAATTTTGCACACCTTAAAAAGCCACGCAAGAAGTACTTGAATCATTTTCGGGTCCATATTAGAAAAGGCAAAAGTTGAACCTGGATGATATTCTTTTTCTTTTGAGCCTTCTGCCCAGTATAAAATAATACCTATTAAAAATAGTTCATGCTCAGATATACTCAAAATTTGAGATTTAGCTGTAAGTAAGATAGTTCTTTGTTTCTCGACCCTTTGTTTATTTTTTGTTTGCCCTCCACGTAGTGATGCAAGTCTTTTAGCCTCAGTAAATTTTTGATTTTCAGGAATAGAAAGTTTAGCATCTTTAAGCCAAAGACCTAATGTTGATTTAGCAACCGGAATAACTCGTAAAATCTCAGAGTAAGTTTTTCCTTGCCTTCTTAGCTTAATAGCACTTTTCTTTTCTTTGAGTTTTTTTATCATAGGTAGGACATTAGTATTATAACATCTTACCTGAGTATGAATCAATTACTTATCCACAGCTCCTGATTCTTTACCTATTATTTTTACTAATGCAAGTTCAAGCGGAAGCTCGGAGATAAAGGCATTGTCTATATTTTGATACGCTTCTAATAATATTGCCAACGTAGAAGAAGTAAATAAATGACCTTCTTTGCCTGCCCCGTATGAAGCCGAAGGCTTTCGTTCGGGGTCTGTTTTAACTAAAGCTTTCAGGAATTTCAAATCTTCCTCGCCTAAGTCCCCTGCCATTTCTTCTTCCAGTTTTGGCGCGTAGCGCAGGATTATCGCCACTCGGAATTTTTCTATAATTAGTTTAAAATAAAGCTTCATATCAAGATTTGCTTCTGCTGCCTTTCGCACCGCCATAATCCCCTTTTCAATATTTTTCTCCGCAATCGCGGAAATAAAATCATTCACCAGCGCTGTCTTCGGCGCGCCGGTTATTTTCTCTACGTCCTCTCTTTTAACCTGCCCCGTACCGAGCTTGCTCTGGTTCGGGGTTTTTTTATCTTTTCCAATAAAATTCAATACTTTTTGAAGCTCCCCCAATGCATCACGGAAACTTCCATCGCCTAAAATAGCCAAAAGTTCGGCACTGCCGGCATCCAGCTCAAAGCCTTCTTTTTTCGCTACATCAATCAGCATTTTTTTAGAAATAGCGTCCGATGCTTTTTTGAAAACAAAAACCTGACAGCGGGAAATTATCGTCTCCGGCACTTTATGAAACTCCGTCGTCGCCAGCATAAAAATGACATGTTTGGGCGGCTCTTCCAAGGTTTTTAATAACGCGCCCCAGGCGTCTTTGGAGAGCATATGCACTTCGTCAATGATGTAGACTTTGTATTTTGAATCGAAAGGCAAGACCCTCGCGCCGTCGCGGAGCTCTTTAATGTCTTCAATTCCCCTGTTTGAAGCCGCATCTATCTCATAAAGGTCATTGACAGATACGCCAATTTTATTCGCAAAAATCCTAGCGACAGAAGTTTTACCTGTGCCTCTGGAGCCGACAAAAAGATACGCATGCGAAACCTTGTTCGTTTCTACCGAACTCTCCAAGACATCTACAATATGGTTCTGTCCTAGAACTTCTTTGAAGCTTTTTGGCCGGTATTTGCGATACAACGCTAAATCATGCATGGTTTTAATGTACCAAAAATTTATCGCAGGCACAACTTTTTTAGGGGGTTTGCCGAGCGACGGCGAGGCAACTTCAGGATTTTTTAAGCTTCAAAAAATCTGTACCCTAGAAAAAGTTTGTGCCAAGTAAGAATTTTTGAACTATATTTTCAACTTGCAAGGCGTTCTCAGTTTCCATTAATTTTACCCGTAGTTCTTTTGCGCCATCAAAACCATTTACATACGCCTTGTAATGCTTTTTCATAAGGGCAAAATTTTTATGTTTCCCTAACATTTTTTCAAAAAGCTTAGTGTGTTCTATCATTACATTTAACTTTTCTTTAAGAGACGGAATATAATTGGAAGGGGTGGAGTGGAATAGCCATGGATTTCCAAAGATGGCTCTGCCCAGCATTATTCCGTCACAGCCAGTCTCTTTTATTTTCTGCTTTGCTTCTTCTAAATCCAGCACATCGCCATTACCTAAAATTAAAGTTTTTACTTTCATCTCATCGCGAATTTTAATTATTCTTTTCATCATTTCCCAGTGAGCAGGTACGCTAGACATTTCTTTTACCGTACGAAGATGAACTGTTAGTGCTGCAGGTTCAGTTTCTAGAATTTTAGGAATCCAAGCTTCTAATTCTATTTTATTAAATCCAATACGAGTTTTGACTGAAATTGGTATACTCCCTGCTCCTCTTTTGGTGGCTAGAATTATTTCTTGAGCCAGTTCCGGTGTTCTAATCAAGGCTGAACAGGAAGATTGATTAATGATTTTTTTCACAGGACAACCCATATTTATGTCTATTCCATCAAAGCCCATCTGCACAAGCATTTTCGCGACCCGTTCAAAGTTCTCCGGCTTACTACCAAATATTTGCGCCACTATCGGATGCTCGTTTTTACCATATTGCAAATCAATTATAAGCTTCTCCTTTCCCAGAGAACATAGTCCGTCAACTGATACAAATTCCGTAAAAAAAATATCCGGCTTGCCATATTTCGCGATTATTTGTCTGAAAGCGGCATCTGTAACATCAGCCATTGGAGCCAAGCATAAAATTGGTCTTTGAAGTTTTTGCCAGAATCCCAGCTTATTGTTTTCTTGGCTCATTTAAATTTGAAATAAACTTTATTACCATACCGCAAATCAATGTACAAAAGAGAAGAATATTTATTTTTAAAATCTGACAAGAGGGGTTCGGTATTTAGTGCCGCTTCCAGGTTTTCCGAGAGTTTTTCTGGGTTAAAGTCTTTTTTAAAAATTATTTTTGGCGCTTCCGGCGGTAAATATCTGCTAGATAAGTAAATCTCAATATCCCCGTCCGATTTGACATAAAGAGAGACAGGCTTGACCCCTACATTAGAGAGAAAATCTTTGAAAGAAACAATTTTTGTAAAAATACCAGGTATAAAATAAGATTCAGTAAGAGAACCGAAAAACCTGAAATAAACATCTCCGGAGAAATAAGGCGCTTCATCAAAAACGTATCCATTTTCATCCGTAAAATAGCACAGATATTCTTCTGTCTTTTTTTCTATATCAGGCAAATTATCTCCACACCATGTATATAACGCTTCTCGTTCAGCTAGTTTTACTGCCAGCATTTGTTTATCTTTTATGGAAAATTCTATATCTTTTAATCTTTTAAATTTCAGGGACAAGTCCTGTTTAATTTTATTTTTTGGATAAAACAAAACATTTGTTTTCGGGAAAAGCCAGAAATATTTTCCTTTTAGGTTGAGTTCCACGACATCTTTAATTGCGCCAGTTTCTATTACCTTATTGCCTATTATCTCAAGAGAGCTGATATTGAGTCCAGGAAGGCGGGAAATATAAGCCAGAAGAGCGAAAATTGCGGATAGTGCCAATAAAAAGAGCAGAACCTTGCTTAAAAAAACCCTTCGCCTATGCTTTTTTAATTCCAAAAGGCGCGGAGAATGTAGGATGTTTCTCTTCTGCATAAATTATTTTATATATTCCTTCCCTCCCATATATTTCCGCAAAACTTCCGGAATTTTTACTGTGCCGTCCGCTTGTTGGTAATTTTCAACCATAGACACGAGAATTCTCGGTGTCGGTATGGCAGTGCAATTAAGCGAATGCGCGTAATGCATTTTCCCTTCTTCATCTTTATAACGGATGCCGAAGCGCCTGGTTTGAAAGTCATGAAAATAAGAAGCCGAGGATATCTCTCTGTATTTATTTTCTTTCGGAACCCAAAGCTCAATGTCGTATTTCTTAACCTGTCCAAGACCCAAGTCTCCTCCACAGTTTATAACCGTATGGTAGGGTATGCCTAAAGATTCTATAAACTCTTCCGCATTCCTGTTTATTTCTTCATGGAATTTTACAGAAATCTCATGGCTAGCTTCACATAACACAACTTGCTCCAATTTAAAAAATTCATTTACCCGAATCAGGCCTTTCACATCTTTGCCATGGCTGCCGGCTTCGCGCCTATAGCACGGAGAAAACCCCAAATTTTTTATCGGTAATGTCTTTTTATCTAATATTTCATTTGCGTACATTCCCATGAGCGGCACTTCGGCTGTGCCAGAGAGCGCATCCCCGTCTTGCGTCATATAATAATCCTCCACATCGCCGGGCAAGTGCCCTGTGCCGTATAAATTTTGCTTTTTGACGATAGTCGGCGCAATAATTGGAGAAAAACCGCGGGAAGAGAAAAAATCCATTGCGTAATTCCAGATAGCAAAAGACAATAATGCTCCGTCGTTGATTAAAAAATAGCCTCTGAATCCATGCACCTTGACTCCTCGTTCAAAGTCAACCATTTTGAGCATAGTCATAATCTCAATATGATCTTTTGGTTCAAAATCAAACACAGGTTTTTCGCCCCAAACTTTTACTTCTTGATTTTCTTCAGCAGTCGAACCCTCAGGTACTGAAACATCCGGCACATTTGGCATTTGCAACATTAAAACTTGCCACTCTTCCATGATTTTTTTTAACTTTTCTTCTTTCGCCTTTATCTCATCTTTAACGATGCGCATTTCTTCAATAAGTTGGATCTTGAGGGCTGAATCCTGGTCACGGGCAATGTCATTGGAAACTCTATTTACCTCTGCCCGCAGGTCTTCCACCTCTTTTAGCTCTTTGAGGCGTTTATCATCCAGGGCAATCAATTTTTCAATATCAACATCCGCGCATTTCTTTTTAGCGCCGGCTTGCACTATTTCTTTATTTTCCCGAATGAATTTTATATCCAGCATGTTATGATTATATCATGCAAATCAAAAAACTGCCAAAAGAAAAGTTTCCAAAAGCGCTTTTGGAAATTCCCCAGCCGCCGGAGGATCTCTGGATAATAGGCGAATTGCCGAGAGAGAACTTAGTCTATCTTTGTGTTGTGGGATCGAGGAAATATACTTCGTATGGAAAAGAGGCGTGTGAAAAAATAATAGGAGGGTTAAAGGGTTATCCTATAGTGATAGTTTCCGGTTTTGCCATGGGCATAGATACCATAGCCCATAAAAAAGCAATGCAAGCAGAACTCAAGACAATAGTTTTCCCTGGTTCAGGACTTTCCGACGAAGCGATGTATCCGAAAACAAATGTGAGATTAATGAATGAGGTAGTTAATAACGGCGGATGTTTAATTTCAGAATTTGAACCCGATTTCAAAGCGACCCAATGGAGTTTCCCAATGCGAAACAGGCTTATGGCAGGCATTTCCAAAGCAACACTTATAATAGAAGCCGAAGAAAGGTCCGGAACGCTCATTACCGCTCGCCTGACAACAGAATATAACAGAGACCTCTTAGTTGTGCCGGGGTCAATTTTCTCTCCAAATTCAAAAGGAACGAATAGATTGCTTCATCAAGGCGCAACGCCTATCACTTCTTCAGAAGATGTATTAGAAGCATTGGGTTTTAAATTAGAGAAAAATAAAGAAAAGCAAGAAAAGTTATTTTTGGATTTATCCCCCGAAGAAAAAAGAGTGGTGGACTTGCTTCGCGAGCCTATGCCCCGGGACGATTTAATCCGCGCCATGAAGCTTCCAATCCCGACGGCCAACGCCGTACTTTCCGTAATGGAAATAAAAGAATTAATCAAAGAAGAACTGGGGGAGATAAGGTTGATTTAATTTATGTTTAACGAATGAATTTGCAAAAAAAATATATTTCGTGTAATACTCTAGGTTATGCGTCTAGTTATTGTCGAGTCCCCTTCAAAAGCAAAAACTATTGAGAAGTATCTCGGAGGAGAATTTACTGTGCGCGCATCAGTCGGACACATTCGCGATTTGCCGAAATCAAACAAAACAGCCATAAACATTGAAGCCGGCTTCGTACCTCATTATGAAATTTCCAAAGGTAAAGAAAAAATCGTGCATGAATTGCAGGGACTTGCCGAAAAAGCGACGGATATAATTCTGGCGACAGACCCCGACCGCGAAGGAGAAGCCATTGCTTGGCATATAGAAACGCTCTTAAAAGAGGATAGGAAAGTAAAAGCGCCGATTGAACGGGTCGCTTTTTATGAAATTACTAAAGAAGCAGTAGAAGAAGCATTAAAACATCCTAGACCCATTGATACAAATTTGCGTAAAGCGCAGGAAGCGCGCAGGGTCTTGGACCGCCTGGTGGGCTATGATCTCTCGGGACTTATTTGGAAAAAAGTGCGCTATGGGCTCTCCGCTGGGCGCGTGCAATCCCCTGCTCTCCGCATAATAATGGAGCGCGAACGCGAAATCCGTGCTTTTATACCGGAAAAATTTTGGAAAATTTCAGGTCTTTTTGAAACCAAAAAAGAAGGTAAAATAATTCTCACTTGCTCTAAAGAGCCCAGAGACGAGAATTTAGTCGTAAAAATAATGGAGGCGGGGAAAAACGGAAAGTGGCGTGTAAGTGAAGTAAAAGAATCTGAACAAAAACGTTCTCCCCGCGCCCCTTTTACTACTTCTACACTACAGCAGACTGCGAGCTCGCGTTTGGGCTACTCGCCTTCGCGTACAATGCAAATAGCCCAAAAGCTGTATGAGAGCGGACACATTACATATATGCGAACAGACAGCACAAATCTGAGCGTGGCCGCGCAAGACGCCATCTTGTCATTTGTAAAAAAAGAATACGGACCCGACTATGCTTACGAGAGAATATATAAAGCTAAATCCAAGAATGCTCAAGAAGCCCATGAAGCCATTCGTCCAACCCATATAGAAAAAATGATTGTTGGGAACAGCGAACAAGACAGGCTCTATAGATTGATTTGGGAACGCGCCGTATCTTCCCAAATGGCTGATGCGAAATTATTAAAAACTAAAATTTCGGCCAAAGTGACACAGATTAAAGACTATGAGGATTTACCGGATTTCTGTGCCAATGGTTCTCGTTTACTTTTCCCTGGCTGGCTCAAAGTAGATGCTGATGCGCGTGGAGACGATGTAGAGTTACCTATATGTGTAGCTGGAGAAGAATTAAAATTGTTAAACTTAATAAATGAAGAAAAATTTACAGAACCGCCGAGCAGATATACTGAAGCGGGTCTTATTAAGGAGCTGGAAGGAAGAGATATCGGCCGGCCATCCACTTATGCGTCCATTATGAGGACAATTGAAGAGCGTGGTTATGTAAATAAAGTTGGTAAAACATTGTACCCGACCGATACCGGCGAAGTTGTGTCGGATTTCCTGGAGAAACATTTTATGAACTATATTTCCGACAGCTTTACCGCCGAAATGGAAGACGAATTGGATGAAATTTCCCGGGGTGAACGCCAATATGAAAAGACATTGCAAGATTTTTACGGACCATTTTTAAAAGATGTCAAATCTAAAGATAAACTAGAAAAAGCCACCAACTTGGGTGATGCGCCAGAGAATATAAAATGTCCGAAATGCGGAAAGAAAATGATTATTAAACTTTCTCGCGGAGGCAAATTTTATTCCTGTTCAAAATATCCGGAATGTGATGGAGCTCTGATGCTAGACGGCACCGAATTAAAAAGTCCGGAAGAAACTGGGGAAAGCTGTCCTTTGTGCGGAAAAAAAGAAGGTAAGAAAGAAAGAAAGGGGGGCGATGGAAAATTGGTTATTAAAGAAAGACGAGATGGCACAGGGACATTTATTTCCTGTTCACGCTATCCGAAATGTAAATTTATTAAAAAAGATGAAGCCGAAGAAGCTAGAAAAAGAACGGGGGTCATTTGCCCGACTTGTAAAAAGGGAGATATCAGTGAGCGACGCGGAAGATTCGGAATTTTTTATTCTTGTTCAAATTATCCTGACTGTAAATTTGCAATTAAAGCAAAACCAACTGGTAATATTTGCAAAGAATGCGGGTCTTTGATGATGCAGGGCACCAAAACTATCCCCGAACGCTGCAGTAATAAAACGTGCAAGATGCACAATCCTCATAAAATACCAAAAATTGAAGCCTAGTTCAATAAGTGCTAGAATTATCAGATGGAGAAAGGCGTCAAGGAAATTCTTGATCTAATGGGAGAAATCAAGCCAAAAGAGCGCGATCTTATAGGACGGGCTTATTCTTTTGCCCTTAAGGCTCACGAAGAACAAGAAAGGCTCTCTGGCGACCCTTATTTTATCCATGTTTTTGAGACGGCAAAAATTTTAGCAAAGCTTGGGATGGATACAGAGACTATTGCGGGCGGACTTTTACATGATGTACTGGAAGATACAAAAATTACAGAAGAAGAAATAGAAAGTGAATTCGGTTCTGATATCCTTTTTTTAATAAAAGGTGTCACTAAATTGGGAACTCTTAAATATCACGGGCATGAAAGGCATGTAGAGAGCTTGAGGAAATTCTTTATCGCGATGGCGAATGATTTGCGCGTCGTTATTATTAAATTTGCCGACCGGCTGCACAATTTACGAACTCTTGAATTCGTCCGCGAAGATAAGAGGAAAAGAATCGCTCTCGAATCGATTGAAGTTTATGCTCCGCTTGCCAACAGGCTCGGCATGGGTAAATTGAAAGGTGAATTGGAAGACGCGGCTTTTCCTTACGCATATCCTAAAGAATTTGCGCAAATAGAAGAAATTATAAAAGAAAAGAAAGACTCATATCAAAAAAACTTATCGGAAGTAAAAAAGGAGCTGGAAAAAGAATTGCATAAAAATAAAATCAAGATTGTGGAAATAGACTACCGAATGAAGCACAAATACAGCTTATGGAAAAAACTCTTAAAACGGGAGATGGATATTGAAAAAATATACGACATAATCGCTCTGCGCATCGTGGTGGAAAACGTAGAGGAGTGTTATAGGGTTTTAGGGCTAGTCCACAGCATTTGGAGGCCTTTGCCCGGCAGAATCAAGGACTATATCGCAATTCCTAAGCCGAATGGCTACCGTTCTATTCACACAACCATTTTTACCGGCTTAGGCGGAATCGCAGAAATTCAAATAAGAACAAAGGAAATGCACGCAGAAGCGGCTTACGGCATCGCGGCGCACTTTGCTTACAAGGAAAATGGCAACAAGAAAATCAAGGACAATAAATCAAAATTTAAATGGATTGAGGAATTGAAAGATTTAAATTATGCGCCAGATGAGCCGAAAAAATTCATCGAACATCTCAAAATGGATTTTTTTAATGATCGTATTTTTATTTTTACTCCTAAGGGAGATGTTATTGACTTGCCGGAAGATTCCACACCAATAGATTTCGCTTACACCATCCACTCGGATATTGGAGACCATACTTTCGGTGCCAAAATAAATAGCAAGATGTCGCAGCTTGAAACTTCTCTCCGCAACGGAGATATTGTGGAAATTATAACCAAAAAAGACGCGCATCCATCATCTAAATGGCTGGAATATGTGAAGACGACAATAGCTAAAAAGCACATTAAATCTTACATGGAAAAGCATAGCTTGCTTTCCAAGCTCAAATCCATAGGCCGGTCTTAGATGCTAAAATTGGAAATATTATAAAGACTAGCATCATCTTCTTTTATTTCATCTTTGCTTCTGTCGTCTATTGGTGCCTCAGCACCCGCCTTAGGCTCTGTATTGGCAATATACTTTTCCAGCATCTCGGTCGGTTTTTTCTCACTATTTGCCTTATTTATCAAGTCTAAAATTTCCCGTAAATCTTCGGTGGAGAAAAAATCTATTTTAATCTGCCCGCCTGATTCCTTTCTGTCTATATGCACGCGAGTACCAAGCTTTTCCTGAAACTCAACTTCGAGTTCTACTATTTCTGGGTCCGGCATGAATTCTTTCTTGCGCACCCGGTCATAGGCGATTTTTCTGGCGAGCCTTTCCGCTTCACGCACAGTAATTTTTTTATACACAATTTCTTTAAAGAGCACAATTTGTTCTTCCGGATGGTCAGCAAGCATCAATATCGGCCGAGTGTGGCCTTCGGTAATTTTCCCTTCCGCTAAAGCGTTTAAAATCTCGTCCGAAAGAGACAAGATGCGAAGAGTGTTGGATACATATTCCCTAGACCTTCCCATCTTTTTCGCAACTTCCCCATGGGTAAATTTAAATTCGTTGACTAATCGAAAAAATGCCCTAGCCCGATCGACTACATTTAGATCTTCCCTCTGTAAATTTTCTATAATCGCTAGTTCCAGTTTCATTAAAGTGGTATCGCCCGCT
>MFUY01000021.1:5699-9465 GCA_001787035.1 Candidatus Nomurabacteria bacterium RIFCSPLOWO2_01_FULL_41_12 | reverse complement strand
TTTTTCAAAAACAGGAAACAATCCACTTTAGTTTAGTAAAGTGGAAAGTAAAATGGTTAGCATCGAGTGTTTATTAATCATAGCCCTAGAGAAGATCTAGAAATGGGTATCTTGTGTTAATATCAGAAAAATGGATTATTCAAATCAAATAAAAAAAGTTAAACCGAGCGTTGCCCTAGTTTTGAAGTTCACTGGTGAAAAGAATACTTTAGGGCAAGAAGTATTTTATCCAGCTAGTGGCTTCGTTTACAAAAATAAAGGATATTTGGTTACTTGTAATCACGTCGTGGTAGGTGCCACAAAAATGCAAATTAAATTTCCAGATAACCCATTAGCGATTGAAGCGACCATAGAAAGCCAGGATGTAATACACGATATCGCAGTTTTAAAATTTAATGATGATACTAAACAACCATTATTACCCAGTTCTTCTAGGGTCGATGAAGGGATGCCAGTATTTTTTTGCGGATATCCAATAAGCCTAAATGTATTTACAACCCATCAAGGTATTGTATCTGGAATAGTTACGGATCCACTTGGAAACAAACTATATTTAGTAGATGGCTCAAATAACGCGGGGAATAGTGGGGGCCCTATTTTTGATAAAAATGGTAAAGTTGTTGGAATAATGAAGGCAAAATATAGAGATGACAACGATTTAGTATTAAATAGTGTATCCCAATTACCCACAGGAACCCTTTCTTTACACGGTAAAGATTTAGTTACAATTTACCAAAGACTTATTAATAATATACAATTAGGTATGGGTCTAGCGACCCCCATACAGTATGTAAATATATAAAAAAATGTACATTTTTAGATTATCTGGGGAATATATAGGATTTATTAAAAATAATGTATTTTATTCGACAAACGGAAGTTATTTAGGGTGGGTGGAGGATGGTCATGTTTGGGACAAGAATGGTCAGTATCGAGGTAAATTAACAATACTAAAGGGAAATAACTATATTACTAAAGATTCTTTCTTGGTTGATCCGTCTCCTCGTCCTTCTAGGGCCGGAGAATCTATTGAGCAAGAACAACCGCAATTAAATATTGATCCAGCCGACTCGGAATTTAATTTTAAAGATGGGTTTTAAAAATTTACTTTTAGAGTATTATTGGTTTACAAGCATTAATATAGCAAGAACCGGACTAGCAAGAATCGTTCTTGCGAATGATGAACAGCTTTCCCCAGAGGCGGGCAGGTAAATGGCGGGAATTGAGCCTTTAGGCCCTAAATTCTCTATTGGCTTATTCGTACGAATAGGTAAATTGGTAAATAGAACATTTAGAATCCGACAAGTCAGCCCGAACCTCTCTATTCTCTAATTCGTACGAATAGGTAAATAGATAAAGTAGTGCTATGCTGTTTATATGAAAGAATATGAAAAGACACTTAAAGCCCTAGCTAATCGCCGGCGTCTGCAGATTTTGAAATATCTTAAGGATAAAAAGACTGCGACAGTCACCGATATCGCAGAACACTTGAAGCTGTCATTTAAATCCACATCTAAACACCTCGCTATTTTATTTGGCGCGGGGATTGCGGATAAAGAACAAAAAAGTCTATCTATGTTTTATTCAGTCGCTGAACCTCTGCCAAAAATCGCCAAGCATATACGTGATATCCTTTAATAATTTTCAGCTTTTCCTCCATTTACCTATTCGTACGAATTAGCCAATAACCAGTAAAGACTACCCCCCTGTCGCTTCTTACCAGAAAAAGCTTGCATTCTTTATGGGGATAGGTTATACTGTTATCGTGAATAAAAACATACAAGCAAATAGTTTCTATTTTTTCAGCTTTACGAAAAGTCTTAGAAGGCTGATATTTGCGCTGTAAAAATCTCTCAAACCGAACTACAACTCAAACACCAGCCCTCTAAGGCTGGTGTTCTTCGTTCTTTCGTGTACGCCCGGATGTTCCGAGGCGACACATTTGTTCTTTGAAAGGAGCGCGACATGGATTTGACTCCGCAAGTCATGGGCTTGCTAGAGCAAGTCCGGGTCGCCGTCGTTGAGGGGAGGCTTTCAGAAGCAGAGCAACTTATGATTAGGGTTAGAAACTCGATCAGCTTGGAGGGTAGGATGGAATTTGTGACGTGGTTCGGTCTGGCGGTCTTGGGGAAAGGGAAGTCGTTGACTGTCCCTTTACGAATCACTACTTTGCCGTGTGGACACACTCGGCTGGTCAGTGATCCGCAATTCGTCCTTCGTCGCAGGAATGGGCGATGGGTTCATGAAGGGTTCGATTGCGAAATCTCCGACCCGCCCAAGGTCGAAAGACCGATGTCGTGGTATCGAGAACAGGATCGGGGGCAGCGAAGACATTCCTTTGGATCATGATGTCACATTGACTCGGTGCTGACGGGCAACAGGTTGAGAGATCCTGATTAAACTCTCATAAAAGCTGAGCAATACCGGAAGGGAACGCTCGGCTTTTATAATTTTTATAATGTGATAAAATACTAAGGCATGAAAAATAGAATTTACATTAAAGATTTGAAGGAAAATGTCGGTAAAGAGGTAGTGGTGGCCGGATGGGTGGACGTGAGGCGTGACCAGGGGAAAATGGTGTTTTTTGATGTGAGGGATATGACGGGCCTTGTGCAGTGCGTGGCACTACCGAGCCGTGGAGAAGTCATTGAAAAGGCAAAGGAAATCAGGCCGGAGTGGGTGCTTAAAATTACCGGCATTGTCAACAAACGTCCGGAGAAAAATATAAATACCGGAGTTTTAAACGGCGATGTGGAGCTTGAAGTTTTAGGAATTGAGGTTCTTAGCCAGGCAAAAGAATTACCATTTGCGCTGGACGCTGAACTGAATTTTGATACTTATCTTGATTATTTACCACTAACACTCCGCACACAAAGAGCGAAAGATATTTTTACTGTGCAAGCAACTATTCTCCAAGCGTACCGGGATTCATTGCGCGCTCAAAATTTTACTGAATTTGAAGCACCCGCGCTTGTCGGTGGCGATGCCGAAGGCGGAGCAGCGGCATTCAAAGTAGAATATTATTATGAGCAAACAGCGTACCTCGCCACCAGTCCGCAATTTTACAAGCAAATCATGGTTGCACCTTTTGAGCGTGCCTTTACCGTCGCGAAAATTTTCCGAGCGGAAAAAAGCGCCACAACCCGGCACTTGAGCGAAGCAACTTGTCTTGATTTTGAAATGGGTTTTATAGAAAATGAACGGGAGCCGATGAAGGTTCTGGAGAATGCTATCCGTGATACGGTAAAAATAGTGGGGGAGAAGCACGAAGATATTTTTGTCCGCTTCAAAACCAGCGTGCCTGAAGTTCCGGACGAAATCCCAATATTCACACTGGTTGAAGCCCAGGCGCTGATTGAAAAAGAATTCAACCGCAAAATTGAAAACACGGACGACATGTCTCCGGAAGACGAGCGGCAGATTTGCGAGTATGCGAAAAAGAACCTACATTCTGACTTTGTTTTTATTACCAGATTCCCGACCAAGAAGCGCGCCTTTTATACTTATGAAGACCCAGCCGAAGTACCATTTTCCCGTGGTTTTGATTTGTTTTTCCGCGGACTGGAGATAAATAGCGGAGCGCAGAGAATACACAATTACGACTCTCTGGTGGCACGCATTAAAGAGAGGGGGATGGACCCGGAAAAATTTTCTTATTACCTTCAAGCGTTTAAATATGGCATGCCGCCGCACGGAGGGTCATCCACCGGTCTTGAACGCTTTACCGCTCGGATGCTTGAACTACCCAATGTCAAAGAGGCGACAG
>MFUY01000021.1:0-5664 GCA_001787035.1 Candidatus Nomurabacteria bacterium RIFCSPLOWO2_01_FULL_41_12 | reverse complement strand
AGTAATTACAGGGGGGTCAAAAGGGCTTGGCAGGGCTTTAGCTGAAACATTTATAAAAGAAGGTTCAAAAGTTATAATTTGTTCTCACCATAAAGATGAAGTAGAAGATGTCGGAAAGAAAATCGGAGCATTAGGGATTTATGCTGATGTGACAAAAGAAGAAGATTTACAGTCTCTATCAAGTGAAACTATCAAAAAGTTCGGTACAATTGATATATGGGTAAATAATGCTGGTATATGGACGGGGCATTTAAATGCTGAAGATTTTGATATGAAGAAGGTCAGAGAAATGTTGGATGTAAATATTTTTGGATTAATAAACGGTTCACGGGTGGCCTTAGGACATATGAAAGAAAAAAACTCTGGAACCATAATAAATATTCTTTCGACCAGTGCTTTAGTTGGTAGGCCAAAAAGTTCTATGTATGCCGCAAGTAAATGGGCGGGAAATGGATTCACCAAATCAATCAGAGAAGAAAACGCTGACAAAAAGATTTTGATTTTATCAGTTTTTCCCCATGGAATGAATACTGATATTTTCAATGGTGAAGAACTTCCTCACCATTTAAAAGATTTAATGGATGTCCGAGATGTTTCCAGAAAAATCACCAATAATCTGAAACTCAGTAAGCCGGAAACCGAGATAGTTATAAGAATGGAAGATTTATAAAATGATCTATAAAATTTCCGGCAAGGTGATAAGAGGGGATGGCTATGGCAAGAAACTTGGTTTTCCCACAGTCAATTTAGAAACCAAAGACGAGCTACCAAAAGTAGGAGTTTATGCGGGAGTAGCGTTGATAGACGACAAGGAATACAAGGCGGGCATTGTGATAGGACCGGGGAATAAGACAGAAGCGCACTTGATAGGGTATAATGGTGATGCTTATGGTAAACAGGTGGTGCTGACGATAAAACAATTTTTGAGAGAATATAAGAAGTTTGACACCGAAGAGGAATTGATTAATCAAATAAAAGAAGATATAAAAAAATGTTAAAAATTTCTGGTCCAATTTTAATTATTACTGCGGCATTGCTCTGGGCATTTGATGGTCTGATCCGGCAACATCTGTATTCGCTTCCGCCTATTACTATAATTTTTCTTGAGCACCTCTTCGGTCTTATCATTTTATCTCCATTTGTCTATAAGTATCTATTTAAAGACAAATTTACAAAACGTGAATGGCTGCTACTTCTCCTTATTTCCGTGTTAAGCGGGCTTCTGGGCACTCTCTGGTTTACGACGGCGCTGGTGAAAGTAAACTTTATTTCTATATCGGTGGTATTCCTTTTGCAAAAATTGCAGCCTATATTCGCTATTACCACTGCCCGAATTTTTCTGAAAGAGCAGCTGGACAAACGGTACATCAAATGGGCCTTGCTGGCTATTCTTTCGGCTTATTTTGTCACCTTTCCGAATGGTTTAGTTAATTTTAAAACTGGCGGGGGTACTATTGTCGCGGCGCTTTACGCGCTCGGTGCCGCTTTTGCTTGGGGTTCATCTACAACATTTTCTAAAATGCTTTTAGGTAAGGTGGAAGCGCAGGTAAGCACCTTTTATAGATTTTTATTTACTGTCATCATAGCCTTGCCAGTATTATTCCTCTTCGGCTATGGCTCAAGTTTGGCTACTCCTACTGGAGCGCAATTTGGGTGGCTAGCGCTTATTGCGGTATCCACAGGCATGGTGGCGCTTCTTATTTATTATAAAGGTCTGGCGAAGACACCGGTGCATATCTCTACCATTTTAGAGCTGACTTTTCCGTTTATTGCCGTGTTTCTGGATATGGTAGTGAATGACAAAGGGCTGTCAATTTCTCAATGGGTTGCGGCTATACTGCTCGTGTTTAGTATTTATCAAATTGCCAAATTAAGGGAGGGAATAATTGAAACATAAACTTTTATTCGGTACGGATTTTTTGAAGCTTAAAAAATCCTGAAATTCTCACGTCGTCGCGCTCGAAACCCCTTCGAAAAGCTATGTTTCAATTAATTTTTGCTATAATAGTCAGATGTATTTACTAAAGAAAAAGTGCGTGCCGTGCGAAGGGGGAGCCGAACCGCTAACTAAAGGCGAGGCCATAGATTATATGGCTGAAGTGCCGGGCTGGAGTTTAAGCGAAGATATTAAGAAAATTTCCAAAGAATACAAATTTAAAGATTTCATCGGAGCGATAAATTTCGTAGAGCGGGTAGCGGACGTAGCGGAGATGGAAGACCACCATCCTGACATTCATATCCATTATAACAAAGTTCTGCTTGAACTCTGGACCCACGCCATCGGGGGGCTGTCTGAGAACGATTTCATCGTCGCGGCGAAAGTAGATGCGATGAAATAAAAAAATATTCTGGTATTCTCAAGAATTATAGAATAGAAATATTGCCTACTTTACTTAACTAAAGTACTTTAGTTGAGTAAAGTAGCTTGATGAGAGATGCCGGGTTTATAAATTATTTAGTTCGGCCAAAGAAGGTCATTCGCGATTTTTCCGATAAAGGAATTCTGGGTTTGATATTGTAATTTAGGGTAATTAGTACACGTTCACCCACTTCAACTTTTGTTACCCTGTGTAGAGATCTATTACCACGAAAAATCATTAAAGTTCCTTCCCCCATTAAAACTCTTTTTGGTTTTAATTTTCTGTCAAGAATCTTGCGCAGAGTTTCATAATCCTCTTTACTCTCGGCACCATATCTCATATTCGGAAAATATTCGTAGATACCGCCTTTCTTTGGATTTTTTACCAATAAAGTGACGGCAAAATCGGCATTATCAAAGTGCCACTCCAAGCTATCATCCGGGTCATAGTAGTTGATATTGATGCTGGAAAGATTGTCAGAATAAGAATATATGTTTATCAATCTCTGCATTTTACACATAAATCCCCTGAATATATCCGCTTCGTAAATTTTTCGCAAGATAGATTTTTTAGGAATTTGGTCGTCAGGGACACAGCCTTTAGTAGTGCGGAATTTTCTATTTCTTGGTGCGTCGGGCGAAAGACTTTTGTCATCAGGCAGAACATATAGATTGTAAACCGATTCACTCTTATAAGCATTTTTCTTTAGTATGTCCGCTTCTTCTTGCAGTGCCTTAAGGGTTGAGGCGGAAACAAAGTCAGGCAACACCAATACTCCAGTTTTATCTAATTCCTGTCTCAAACTTCCGTTCTTGTCAGTAAAGAAATCTTTATCATATTTATCTCCAAGTACGCTTAAAAAATCTTTATCTATATTTTGTTTATTCATTTTATTTTTTATAATTAGTGGCGCCCTGCAAGAATTCAATTTCATCTTGCAGGGAGCGCACGCTTGTAATAAAGAACAATCTGATCTTCAGTTCTTTTTGAAGACCAGGGTGTACGAGGGGAGTATTTCAGCTCCGTCAAGAGAGTACACCAATCTCTCCCCTACGATGACGCGCTTGAGGTGCATGTCAAGCCGGCCGAGTTCTGCAACGACGAGCTCAATATCCTCAATGGTGTCGTTGCCCTTCGTTACGTTCGCGTTGCCGTACGTGTTGCCGTTAGAGTCCGTCATCACGCACGGGAAGAGTCCCTCAAGCACGAGCGTGCCTCTTGGTCTCAGAATTCCAACCACCCTCTCGAACGTCCCACGCTGATCGCTGTCCCGATCGACGAAGTAGGAAAGAAAGACCACGTCGGGATTACTGCCGAGGTGTAGGGGCTTGAGGTCCGTGAAACCAACGAATCCTGCCTCCTTGATTCGGTCAACGCCAACCTTCGAGATGTCGACCCCAACCATGCACGCCCCGTTGTACCCCATCTCCTTGAGTTTTTTTAGCAGGGTTCCATTGCCAGCGCCTAACTCGAGGATCCACGGTCCGCTGTGAGTTTTCTCAATCGGCAGTGGTTTTCCCAGAATGTCTCGAAGGAGGTCTTCATCTAAAAGCGGGGTCCAATGCCAGTAATGCGTGCCTTCGAACCTGCACGGGTTTGGCATTTCAGTGAGTTCTGTGAGTTCGTTTGCCGTCATGTACTCGATGTTGTAGCGAACATCGGCGCTCTGGAGCGCATGAAGTTTGTCCGACCTCAAGATTTCTGTCACGGCTCTCCGTTCGGCCGCTATGCGGCCGAACTCTTCGTAGTGGTCTCCGGTGGTGAACTCCGTGGCGTCGGTAACCAGACCCTCGAAGATTTCTCGAAGGCGGTCGATCGTTTCCCGGAGAATCGAAATATAACTCCGCATCATCTTCTCCTCTCAATGAACTGAGCTCTACGCCAAAACGCAAAACCCCTGTCTAAACTTAGGCAGGGGTTAGCTTCAAACAAAATAAATTACAAGAAGACTATCAGCTCAAAGACAACCCTTTCCTAAGTTTAGGATGGTTGTGATGATGATTTGCAATAGGATTAGACAGGCGGGCAAGGATTAAGCGATAGCCTCCGAGCGAGCCGTAGAGCCACTTTGCAATACGGGCAATAGTCGCAGAAGAGAGTCCAGTTTTTTCAATTATGTAATTGTATTGCATATCGGAAGAAAGAAGGGAAGCCGCCTCAAATCTGTTTGCGAATTCTTTGATTTCTTGCGGCGTCATCAAGTCGCGCAGGAAACGCTTGGCTTCATCGGCATTTTCAAGCTTCAAAATACCGGCGATAAGCTGCCGATTTTCTTTGGTATTCCAGTCCATATCAGATCCAATTTGCTGGACCAATTCTACTGTCTTTATTGATGTTTTATCATTCATTCCTTTACTCATCCCAGTACTAAAATTTTAACTAATAATGTTTATCGTTATGCCCCGTAATCAAAAATTTAGTACGGGACAAGTTTCTCTACTTTAGCGCACTAAAGTACTTTAGTCAAGTAAAGTAGCTAGTGGGGTGTGGATAACTTATTTTCTATTGTTTTATTCGTACGAATGGGTAAATTGCGAAATATTGCAGAATTTATTAGCGGACATGATATAATGGGAACTCCATGGAAAAACAATCTTCAAAATTGTTTTATTATTTTCTTTTTTCTCTCGGGATGGTGCTTGTCGGCAGTTCTGTCGTTATCGGCAAGGAGCTCACAACCCAGTTACCGATATTTTTTACAGTTGAAGTCAGGCTACTGGTTTCAATGATTGTTTTTTATCTAATTGTAAAAATTAAGAAAGAAATCTTTCCTCAACTGGATAAAAAGGATTATGTCGTACTTTTTGTGCAGTCTTCAACAGGAATTCTGCTTTACAATGTTTTGCTATTCTATGGACTTAGGTACACTTCCGGAATTGAAGCAGGTATTATATTAAGTTTATCTCCCATATTTGCTGCTATTGTTGCGTTTATATTATTAAAGGAAATACTTTCTTATAAAAGGTGGGCTGGGGTAATACTCGCTGTGTTTGGAGTGGCCTTAATCAATTTAAATAGTTTTAGAGGGCAAGGAGAGATTGAATATAGTATATACAAAATACTTGGAAATCTTATGATTGTCGGAGTGGCCTTGAGTGAAGCCATATTCGCGGTTACGAGCAAATATAACAGGGCAAAACTTTCCGCTTACCAGATCTGTCTGGTTATTACAGTGATATCTTTTGTCTTATTTCTTCCTTTATCAATTTGCGAATCCATGAAAGTTGATTATGCTTTAATAAATTTCAAACTGATTTTACAGCTTCTCTATTTTATTATTTTTGTGGGTATAATTCCATACATT
>MFUY01000020.1:14891-37259 GCA_001787035.1 Candidatus Nomurabacteria bacterium RIFCSPLOWO2_01_FULL_41_12 | reverse complement strand
AAAGCTAAGACTAAAAGTCCAGAGATAAAAAATCTTTTCCTTGATATCCTAAAAGAATTTTTATGTATCATTTTCTTTGTTTTAGGACTCTTTAATTATATCAAAAATACCCTTTTCTTTAAAGGAAAATGAGTGGGGATAACCCCCCAACTAGAGCTAAAGCCCTTCCTGGGAAGGAGCGAGGATTTTCGCGTACCAAAATTTGGTTTTAAGAGTTTTGGTTATATCTTCCAACTCCTCATTTTTCAAAAGATACAGCACAATAATAGCGGTTAGGATGCCCAAAATTCCTGAGATAAATCCTTGCAAGAAAACTCCCCAGAATGTGGTGGTGCCAAAAATTGGCGAGAGTATATTTAAGCCTAGATAAGCCGCAAGTCCCAGGAAAAACGAGGCGCCGAGCGTCTGGAAAAAAGTCTTAGTAATGAAAGACTCCCCTTTCATGAAATCCCGTCTGACAAAAAACCAATATAAAATAAAATTCAAAATAGTTCCGGTGGAATACGCAAGTGGCAGCATTAATACTTCTGTTCCTGGAATATCCGTCACTTTCAAGAGGGACTCTATGAAATAGCGCAATAAGGGAATATTTTGGAAAAGATAAACAAACACATAGGATAAAATGATTATCAGAATGGAGCAAAATAAATTAATTAAAAGCGGAGTTTTTGTTTCGCCCCTGGCATAATAAGCGCGAGACAAAAGAGCGATCATGCCCTGCGCGATAACTGAAACGGAAAAAATCGCAAGCGAGGCCGCTACCAGGCGAGTATTGTCCCAAGAGAAGGAGCCGGAACCGAGTATTACACGCACAATCTGCGCGCGCAGTACAATAAAAAGAAAAGTGATGGGTAAAGACCAGAAAATTACGGCCCGGGCGGCTTCTTTCAAGTGATTTCTGAATTCATCGAGCTTCCCGAGAGATACTGACTTGGCCAAAGTCGGAAAAGCGGCGACCGCATAAGATATCCCGATGATATTGAGAGGCACGGATTGCAAATTGAGCGAAAGATTAAAAATTGAGATAGATCCGCCTTCCAAGTATGAGGCGAGGGCAATGATGGAGATAAGGGCAATGCTGTTCAAAGAGAGGCCGAGAGTGCGCGGGAATGACGTTAAGGCAATGGCTTTTATACCCGAGAAATTAATAGATGTAGCCTCGCCCATAGGCCCACGGCCGAGGGAAAATTTCGGAGTAAAGTGAAAAGCGTTTGACGCGAGAGCTTGTATGCCAAAATGCATCAGAGCTCCGAGGAGAACACCAAAGGCGAGCCCTTTGATTCCAAAAGTTGGATATAAAAATATAACGCCAAGGATGATTCCGACATTATAAAGAATGGGGCTTAAAGCATAAATAAAAAACCGACGAAAAAGCTGGGTGACTGTGCCGAAGAGATTGGAAAGCCCCAGTAATATCGGTGAAAACAGCATTATGCGAGAAAGTTCTATCATTTTTGACTGCATTGGAGCGGTAAAACCGGGGGCAATCAAGGGCGCCAAGTAGGGCATCAAGAAAAAGGCGGCGAGAGAAACAGCTAGCATGACAATAAAAAAAACGGTGAAAATGTCATTTAATAATTTACGCGCCTCATCTGTGATTTTCCCTTCAGGCATTTTTGCCGCAATAAAGGGAATAATAACAGTAACGGAAGCGAGAGACGCGATAGAGATGAAGATAAGATCCGGCACGCGAAAAGCCGCATAATAGACGTCGAGCGAGGATGTCGGTCCGATAAAGTGCGCCAAAAAACGGTCACGAAAGAGCGCCAGAATTTGCGAAAGAAAAGCAAAAAAACCTAAGAGAAGCGCGGCCTGATTTACACTTCCATATTCCTTGCCAAAAATCCTGATAATTCTATCCATCCCGTACGAAATTAATTATTTAATAAGCTATCACAGCATAACACATGTTTTGTGAATTTCGTACGGGATCCATCCATTTTTATTATTTCTTTTTAGTAGAAGGTTCTTTTGCTTTTTCACTGGTATTAAGAGGAGCAGGAGAATTTGAAGCTTTAAGAGAATCAACATATTTGACCAAGTTTTGATTCGCTCCATCAAGGGCGAGGGAGCGCTCCGCATAGAGGATGGCATTCTTATTGTCACCCTCGCTTTTTGCTATTTGAGAAAGAACAACTAGAGCATCAATATAGTCCGACTTCAGAGTTAAGGCGGCATTCGCATAATCTTTTGCTTCTTTGACTTTACCGTCGGCAAAAGATGCGCTTGCCATATTGAGCTTGAGACCGGGATTGAGCGGATTAAGGGCTGCTGCCGTTTTATATGCCTCGACTGCTTTGCCTTCCGTATCCTTAACACCTAGCGTAGCGGCTGTTTGATAGATAGAACCCAGAAGTTTGAAGTTTAAATAATTTTTCGAGTTGTATACCGCGGCTCCTTGCGCGCCGCTTACCGCTTGAGTCAAGCTGGTCTGCAGATCAGCCTTGTCAGAATCAGATAAAGCATCCGCCTTTTTGACCAAGGAATCTAATTTTACGAGATATATCTGCGCATAAGTACGCAAATATAAATCATTTACATGGAGCGCTAGAGCTTTGTTGATAGACTCTTCAGCAAGCGGGACGGTGGGGGCCTGTAGCGCTTTGGTAAAATGTGCAACAGAAACAAAGCGCTCTATGTATTTGAATGATAAAGCGGCGGAAATGATTATCATAAGGATAATAAACAATATGGAGAAAAAGCTCTTTCTGTGGTCGTCTAAAAATGATATTGAGATTTCCGTATTTTGCGCATTCCGGGCGGACAAGCCTATAAACACGCCCGAAAAAGCAAAAGCTAATAAGAAGATGACCACTCCTCCTCCATAGAAAAAACAAGCAGCAAACAAATAAACGGACAATATGAAAAAAGCCATTGTCTCCCAATTTTCGCCATTTTTAATACTGGAAAAAATTGATTTAATGCCGCTCCACATAAGTAAAACAAAAAATACAAGCCAAGCGAGAATGCCGAGAGACCCAGTAGTAGCGGCAAAAGTCGGCAACAATCCTGAACCGGAGCTGAAAGCAACGTCCCAAAATTGGGTCGCATTGATTGCGATAGGCTTGTGCATCGCCCAAGCTTCTCCAAATCTGTTCGGGCCTATGCCAAAAACAGGATCCTCTTTAAGGACTGATTTAGCTACCAGTATTGTGGCGCCAAACGAAGGACTGACTTCATTGTTGGATAAACCCAAGCTAGAAGGCAAAATTCCTCCGATAAACTGCCCAGATATAAAGAACAAAAGAGCAATTATAATGACAGAAAAGGAAAATACGGGAAAAGAGGATTTTCTTTCACCAGCGTCAAGGGTGGAATCCTCTGTCGCTTTTTCTTTTGAAGCAATTGAAACTTTGTAGACAAAAATAATTAAAGTGAAAAATCCAAGAAGCACCCAAACCAGAGGAAAATTCACAGCTGCAATTAAAAACAAGGAAAGTACGGTCAAGGCCTGAAACAGCAGCTTTTCCATTTTAGTGGTTTGGAAAAATTCAACTACTAGGAGCAGCACCAGAGCGGAAAATCCGGCAAAAAGTCCAAATGCATTCCAGGAGCCCAGCATATTGCCGGTCTTGTCGGCTAAAACTCCCAGTGACAAAATTCCGGGCATAAATAAATGAGCAGTTTGAAAAACTAAAACAAGGCCTGAAGACAATATGGCTCCGAATAGGACTATTCTTGCATTCTTGGGGTTCCCTAAAATAATAGAAGACAATAGCATTAAAAGGAAAGCGGAAAAAATAAACCAAAAAGTCCCAATGTCAAACATCGTGCCAAAAAAAGACACCTCCGAAACCTTTGAAAAAAGAGCCGAGAGAAAGAAAGCCAAGACTACGCCCCCGCCTCCCCATAAGCACAAAGATCTGGGTAAAATAATTTTGCCGGCAAAGAAACGGGAAATTGCATGGGAAATAACACAAACAGTAAGCCCTGCCACCAAGAGAAAACCTTTCCCGGTTTCAATTGAAATAGAAGTTCCTGGTAGAAAGAAAAACGGTAATAATATTATGATTAAAAAAAGCGACAAAAACGAGACTCTATCAAATATATTTGCACGCATAGGTTTCCATTATATCAATAAGTTATGATAAAAGCTACATTACAATGTTGATAAGTCTATTTTTTACATAAACCACTCTTTTGATGTCTTTCCCCATAGTATACTTTAAGATTGCTTTATCCTTTAGAACTTGTTCTTTTATATTTTCCTCTGGTGTATCTATTGGTATAAACATTTGGGCTCTTACTTTTCCGTTAACCTGAACAACAATTTTTATTTCTTCATCCTGTATTGAATCCGTACGCCACCTAGGCCAATCGGAAAGATGTATAGATTTTTTGTGTCCTAAATTAAACCATATTTCTTCGGTAATATGTGGAGCAAGTGGGGCAAGAAGCTGGAGAAAAGTTTCGTAAATTTGAATTGTAATGTTTTGTTTTTCAAAATAATTTAATAAAATCATTAGCTGGCTTACTGCTGTATTGAATTTCATACTTTCAATATCTCTGCTAATGTTATTTCGAGCTAAATTAATTGAATTTATAATAAATTGAGAAACCTCAACTTTATTTTCCTTCAATCTAAATTGAAATTTCCAAACCCTCTCCAGGAACCGGCGTGGGCCGATAATTGCTTCCTCGCTCCAGGCTATCGCCTGGTCAAAAGGCCCCATAAACATCTCATAAAGACGCAAGGTGTCCGCGCCATACCTTTCCACTATGTCGTCCGGATTGATGACATTGCCTTTAGATTTAGACATTTTCTCTCCGCCTTCCGCTAGAATAAGCCCATGGGAAGTGCGCTTCATATACGGCTCGCTGGTCGGCACTAATTTCAAATCATATAAAAATTTATGCCAAAAACGAGAGTACAAAAGATGCAATGTAGTATGCTCGTTGCCTCCGTTATACCAATCAACTGGTGTCCAGTATTTCAGATTTTTTTGCGAAGCAAATTCTTTATTATTTTTCGGGTTCGTATAGCGAAGATAATACCAGCTTGAACCCGCCCAGTTGGGCATCGTATCCGTTTCCCTCTTCGCCAGCCTCTTACATTTCGGACACTTGACATTGACCCATTTATCAATTTTTGCCAAAGGCGACTCTCCATTATCTGTCGGCTGGTAATTCTTTACTTTAGGTAAAAGTAGTGGCAAATCTTTTTCCGGTAGCGGCACAATGCCGCAGTTCTCACAATGCACCACCGGTATCGGCTCGCCCCAATATCGCTGCCTTGAAAAAACCCAATCGCGTAGCTTGAAATTCATTTTTCTTTTACCCCAGCCTTTTTTTACAATGTAATCAATAATATCCTCGCGAACCTCGAACCATTCCCTGTCTTTAAATTCTGCCGGTTCAGCGAGAATTCCATTTTTCACGACCGCCTCTTCTGTCCCCTGTAATATTTTCCAGTCGCGCTTCTGCCCCTCTTGAGTGAGAAAATTCTCCACGTCATCCGGCGCCAGCCACATCATGCTGTGCCTCTGATTTTCTTCTTCCGTTATTTTATTTTGCTCTCCGTTTTTTAACTCGAAATAAAAACTAGTGAAGTGCGCGAAAACATTTTCTTTTTTCTGCACATGGTAAAACTTCGCATGTGAACGGCCGATTTTTTTAACTAATTTGAAATTTACGTATCCTGTTTCTTCTTTTATCTCCCGATTGGCCGCTTCTTCAGGTCTTTCTCCCTTCTCTAATCCGCCGGTCGGGAAAATCGCCCAATGCACATTTTTAGACTTGAGCCCCAGATATTTATCTTCCGACCAATGTTTTATTATTATTGACACTGCTTCTCTTTCGGAAAAAGGTTGACCCTCCTGAAACGAGTCCACCCCGCCCGTATTTATAAATAAAGGTTCTGCAACTTCGTGAAGCGAAATGTTAAATTTCTTAGCAAATATGAAATCTCTTTCGTCGTGAGCGCTGCAGTTAACAACACCGGAGCCATACCCCATTATTGCATACGAGGCCACCCAAATTGGTAAATCTCTTTGCGCAGGTTCATACCACACATATCGTCCCGTGAAGATACCATCAACTTCCTTCACATACTCAACGCCGAGCTTTGCGCGCTCCGTAATCATCTTTTCGGCATAAGATAGAATTTCCTTTTCTCTTCCTGTTCCTTCTACTAATTTTTTCAAAAGCGGGTGGTCGGGCGCAACTACAGTAAAAGTCTGCGCCATAAAAGTCTGCGGCACAGAATCATAAACTTCAAAAGAAATATCCGAATCTTTGACCCTGCATTTCAAATTTATTCCTTCGCTCCGCCCTATCCAATTTTTCTGCGAGAGTTTAATATGTGGCAAATAATCTACAGTATCTAGATCTTTATCCAGTCTATCGGCATATTTGGTAATCGCGAGCATCCATTGTTCTTTTTCTCTTTTTTCTACTGCTGTTCCACACCGCTCACAAGCACCTGCGACCACTTCTTCATTCGCGAGCCCTATTTTGCAAGAAGGACACCAATTAATCGTCATTTTAGCCTTATAAGCTAAGCCTTTTTTCAGAAACTGTAAAAATATCCACTGTGTCCATTTATAATATTTTGGGTCGGTGGTGTTGATCTCTCGTGACCAATCAAAAGAGATGCCGAGCGATTTGATTTGCCTGCGAAAAGTATCGCTGTTTTGCTTAGTAACAACTCTAGGGTCTTTGCCCGTTTTGATGGCATAATTCTCCGTCGGCAGACCGAAAGCATCCCAGCCTATCGGATAAAGTACATTGTAGCCTTCCATCCTTTTCTTCCTAGAAATCAAATCCATCCCGATATATGGCCTGGGGTGTCCTACATGCAGTCCGTCACCGGAAGGATACGGAAACTCGATGAGAGCGTAATACTTGGGTTTTTTGGATAAATCCTTGGCTTGATAAACTTTCTTTTTTACCCACTCCTTCTGCCATTTCTTTTCTATCTTTAAGTGATTATACTTTGCCATACATTCCATAATACCTGAAATTCAGTCGTTTGCAAAATGAGAGTCTGATTAAAGATTCCCCCTGCTCACTCTTTAGACCTTCCTTAGATGTTACTTAGGTCTTACTTGCGAAACTTTTATTACCACTGGTGTTCACGGCCGTGAGTGTTAATGGAAAAGACAAAAAGCTAAAAGACATCGAAATGCTTCTTTAATTTTGTATCCGCTTCTACCCTATCAGCAATAATATAAAGAACATTGCGACCCATCCTCAAATCGCTTTTTAAAAGCGTTACTAAATCCTCGCAGTCATATGGATAAATCCACATACTTTGATGGAGCTGCAGAAAACCAACAGACTTTAAAGTACTGCGGAATTTGTCGCGGACATCTCTTCTTTTTTCATAGATATCGAAGCTGACTATTCTCCATTTACCATCCCATTTCTTCGGTTTTTTCATGACCAACTGATACCGGTATAAATCTCCCAATTTTTTCTGCCCCTTTGGTGTTAGTTCAAAATATAATTTGTTATTTTTTTCTACCTTCCGGATTGCGCCCTCGCTTATTAGTCTGTTAAGTGCTGTTTTGATTCTTGACTTGTGGAGTTTCTTTCGCTTTTCACCACTTTCAAACATCTTCATAACTTGAACGGCATTAGGAGCAAGGAGAGCCACGCTCAATAAACCGACGCCGGCAATGGTGCGCAAGATAATTTTGCTGATTCTCGTCCTGCGGACTTTTTTCTTTAATTCTGTTTCCATTACACCCATATATTTTTATTCTTTTTATTGCCACTATTTTACACGGCCGTAAGTGTTAATGGAAGTGGAAAAGTGAATACAAATACATCGCTAAACTAAGGTGCTGGTTCAGGTTCGGGCGCTGACTCGGGGGTAGGTTCTGGTGTCGGTTCCGGGGTAGGCTCAGACACGGGTTCTGAAGTCAGCTCGGGTTCCGGTGCAGGTGTTGGCTCTGTCCCGATTTGTCCTCCGTCTTCCGACGGAGCTGACAAATCGAGGATGCTCGATTCCGTATCTGAACTTTGTTCAGACGGAATCGGCAGTGCCGGGGAAGGCTCTCCAAAAACTGTTTTAAATTGCTCTCTGGTTACACAAATATCATCCACGCAGAGCTCGCTCGTCTTAACTTTATTAAATAACCCAAGACTGGCTGTAAGATTTTCCGTAATAATTTTCACTACCCCATTGCCCGCATCCGCGAGCCAAGTCTTCATCTTTGCGTAAACATTATTGAAGAAACCGGTGACAAAGGATTCTGATTCTGGGGTGGAAAGGGCCGCAATGCCGGCGGTTGCTTCCAGATTTAAATTAAGTTCCTGGACAGCTCTGGCAAGCACGGGGATAAAAGAAACATAGCTTACTCCCAGATATCCATTTGTGGGGTCAACTATTGATACAGCCTGCGGGAAGAACTCCTGTACATTTTGGGCAATAAAGCCGGTTTCAGTTTTAATAGAGCCAATCATGTTGTAGGACTTGACTCCAATTGAATTAATTATGGACAGCCCTCCGCTAAAGTCCTGGATATTTTCCTTGAGCCTTATGTCTGACACATCAGTAATTGTTCCTGTATATTCAATGTCGCCGGTGACGTCAAGAGCGACCGACGGCGCTGTCGTCCCGATGCCGACATTGCTGTTTGTTGAACTTACAAAAATACTATCAGTAGCCACATTTGGTGTCAGATAGCGAATAATAACGATGCCGGAGCCGCCTGCACCGCCCGCAGAAGGCGGATCAAAACTTCCTGCTCCTCCTCCTCCTCCACCTCTATTGGCAGTACCCGCAACACCGGCTGGAGCTCCACTATTTCCTCCAGCTCCACCACCACCGCTACCTCCGGCACCTGCGGCTCCATTTCCATGAGCCGCAGAGGACGCACCACCACCTCCTCCTCCGGCGTAGGTAACTGATGACCCTGAAATAGAATTTGCCCTACCCGTTCCACCTGCGCCAGACTGACCAGAGGATCCATTTGCCCCAACTCCACCAGCTCCTCCGCCACCACCATTTACAGAAGTCCCAATGCATGCGGTACTGCCACCAGCGCCACCACTAAATCCATAACCAGTTCCACCACCGGAGTTGTCCTGTGTAGCGGCCCCTCCTGCTGATGAACAAGCTCCATCATATCCGCCGCCACCGCCAGAACCTCCGCTGTTACCAGGGGCACCGGCACCACCCCTACCACCACCAAGAGCAGTTATAGCATCAAACACGGAGTTGCTTCCATTGGTATTACTAGCCCCGCCAGCACCAACGGTCACGGTATACGCTTGGGCCGTTACAGCATGGCTTGCCTTCTCTACCAGACCGCCTGCGCCACCACCAGCTGCCAAGGTACTATTCAATCCACCGCTGGACCCTCCTCCTCCTCCTCCAGCAACTACCAGAACTTCAACATTTCCAGCACCATTAGGGGTAAATGTCCCACCTGTTGTAAAAGTATGAATGGTATAGCCACCACTCGTTGTTATTGTTCCACCGGTGGCAGACATTGAAGTTCCTGCTGTTGTTCTGACATGTAAAAGTCCGGTGGGTGCTGTCGTCCCGATGCCGACGTTGCCGCTGCCCATAATGCGCATCCTCTCCGTGCCAAAGCTCCCATTGAATGACGGCTGGAAGACAATATCGCCTGTAACAGTGGCTGGTGTATTGTCCACGATCTCGCCGCTGATGCGTGCGTACTCTCTACGTACATCCGCAGAGGTGTTCATCTGCCAGACCATTGAGACCTGACTGGCCGCAGTGGAGATGGGACGGAAAACAGCCAATGCTGTTGATGAATCGGTGCGTTCAAAGATGGATGCATCTGTGCCTTTGACGTGAAGCGGTCCGGCCGGAGAGGTCGTCCCGACGCCGACAGAACCATTGTTTAATATAGTCATCGCTTCGGTGGCGCCGTTATTGCCAACCAGGAAATGCATATCAGCCCCAGTTGCTCCGACGCCGGAAGTGGTTTGGAAGCTCAAGTCCTGGGTGGTGGAAGTCCCGCCAAGAATCAGAGGAATAGTGGCTGAAGTGGTAAAAGTCGGACTCGTCCCAAACACTAATACTCCACTTCCAGTCTCGTCAGAGATTACTCCTGCTAGTTGAGCACTGGTGGTAGCAGCAAAGACAGAAAGATTGTTAGAAGTGTAAGCGACTGTTCCTCCAGCACCGAAAGCGATAGAGGAAGCGTCTGTTCCAGTGAAGGTTAAAGTGTTAGAAGCAGTTAAGGTTTTACCATTTGCAATGGTTAAAGTTCCAGTACTTGCGGTAATAGTTAAACCTTCATAGCTAGCATTAGTGATAGCTCCAGTATTAGATATATCCCAGTCGGAAGAGTTAATGGAAATGAGGTCTCCTCCGTCTCCTAGAGTAACTGCTCCACTAATGGTTAATTCTCCAGCCACGCTCAAGTTTCCTTCCAGGGTAGAAGTGCCAGAAACATTCAAGGTGGTCACTTTGGCTGTTTCGGTAATTAACTTATTGGAAGATAAGTCAGTGACGGAGAAAATCGTGGCTCCACCGAAGTTAGTTACAGGATTGGAGGGAATGACGGTAACGGGAGAGATGGAAGAAGAGCCGGAAGGACCGCTTGGTCCTGCTGGTCCCTGTGGTCCAGGAGGGCCTTGGATGCCCTGAGGTCCCGCAGGCCCAGCTGGACCTCTGACATATACCTCCGTATTGATGGGAGAGGCTACTTTGACCACGGGAGACTTTGTTTCCAAAGGAGCCGGCTGTATTATTTTAGGCAATTCGGTGACAACATAAGCTTTGAAAGCGTTCAGCAGAGAGGTAGTAGTGAGATTTGTCTGTGCCAAGATACCGGAAGCAGAAGGAAAAAAGAAAAAAGCTAAGACTAAAAGTCCAAGTGAAAACTTCACCAACAGTGATATTTTCCTAAAATTTTTTGGTATCATTTTCTTTATTTTAGGACACCTTAATTGTACCAATAAAAGCCTTGCGTTAGAAGGAAAATGAGTGGGGATAACTATTAAAAAGCTGGCTCGACAAAAATTCTATGCGTCGTGGGTTCCCTGTCCTTTTGCCTCCGAGGGCGAAGGCGCCAGAATTTTTCGTTGAGCCAGTTTTTTAATTTCTAATTTTCAATTTTCAGTATAAATTACCTGAAAGGCGCTGGCTTAGAATACATATTTGGATTGACGGTTTGGGTAAAGCAATATCTTCCAGCTGGGTGCGTCCAAGAAACTCCGTAAGGAAAAGAAACAGCCGAATTTAATTTATCTTTTTCATTTGACGCTTTATTAAACAGAGCGCAGAGATTGTATGTTGTTTCGCTTGTTTTTTCATACTCATACGGCTTGCTTGTTTGAGAATCAGTGACAATTATGTAATAGGCTCCCGCAGTTATGTCAGCTAGATTTCTCGGCAAAACCCCTTTATTATTATAATAATTCATAATCTCGCTATTGATGCTCATCAGCTCGTTCACTTTTTGATTATCGTATTTATAAAGTCTTTGGGTGGCGGGCGAACCCAAAACAGCAAAACCCCAGATTATTGACCCGAGAACTATAAACCCCGCAAAAAGTCTCCAAAATACCCTGGACTTTGATGTTAATTTTCCTCTAATGTCAGAAATATAATAGGCAAAAATACTTCCGGCAACAATGAGTAGAACAAAAACCTTAAGGAGAAATCCGTTAGTTAACTCTTGTCCGTCTAAAAAATAATATAGCAGGGTTATTAAATCTATTGCCATCACAAGACCGGATATAAATAATGTTATATAAGTGAGCCACCTATGAATACCGAAACTTTGTTTTTCCGGATTTATCTTATACTCTTTCTCTAGAAGCCACATCAAAAGCAAGAAAATCGGAAAGAAAATAATCAAGGTGGCAACAGGCCAGCTGATAGACTCGCTTCCAAAATAACTATATTGATGGTTGATCTGGGGGTAAATGGTATTGATAATTGTAAATAGCAGATTTAAAAGACTCACGACAGAGGTATATAATGCGACAATCGCCCCTAAATTTATAAAGAAGTCTTTGGCGCTTGTTTTTGTTTGTGTTTCCATATGAAAAAGTATATCATATAGTTATTAAAAAATAAAATAACTATGCTCCGTTTTGATCTTGTTTTTCGTTCAAAATCTTTCTTAACCTATCGGTAGCATGCGGCGCTCTTGAGATTAATGGTTGTTCACCCGGCAATGGCTTGGATGAAACTTTCACGTAAGTTACTTGACCTATTTCTTTTGTCAGTCCGCGTTCGGCATTTATTCTTGCCAAATCATACCGGAGAGGGTCGAGCAGGCCTTCCGCTAAGGCTTCCCTGCTATAAGCGTGATTTGGGGGCATTTTTCTTAGGTGTGGCCTTCTATCTCTAAATTCGGCTTCTCTTTCCGTTTGACGCCTGCCATTGTTTTCTCCATTTCCGGGCTTGACCCTTTCAGTACACATCAATTCTTTCAAGTGGCTTAATATCATATGTTCAACAAAGGCTTTTTGTTCAAAAGACCCGTGGAGTTGTCTGTCTTTTTCGTCTAAAATTTCAAAATCCTGATTAATGCTGACAACAAAAAAGTAATTTGCCACTTCAATACTAGTTAAAATTATCGGCGCGTGCTCGGCCACTTTAAAGGTGATGCTTTTAAAGCCTAAGGCTTTCAATTCTTCATCAACAATAACGATTTTGTCTCCGCGCGAACTTATTGAATGCCGTTTTTCTCTATTGATCTCGAAACGAAGAGGAATAATGTCTTCACTTAATCTGGTCCTATTTTCTGGAGAAAGCTGAGGAGTAAGATAAAACAAGGCCTTCAGAAATTTAGGGTCTCTTAACTCATTATTCCCTTTTGAGGGTTCATTTAAAATGTCCTGTATGGTTTTGACTATGGAATTAAGTTTGTGTAAACTGACCACCCATTTGCCATCCATAGGCAAAAACAAATTGACCATCTGCCCTTTTTCTTGAGCAATCAATTCGTTCATTAACGCCCTAATTCGCCCGCCTTGTATGATCAAAGTATAAGGCCATTCTCTTCTCCTTTCATGTTTCATTACCAATAAATTCTCATCTACGTTTTTATGATGATAATATTTATTTAAACGTTGAAATTTTTCTGGATCTGCGGTAGTGCTCCGGGCAACAAATTCCTGATACTCTACGGTATTAAGCGTCGCCATAGCTTGCTCCTGAAGAGCCTTTAAGACATCGGGCATGTATCTTGATGCTAAATAAAAAGTTGCAAAATCGACTTCCATTGTCCGACGTAATAATTCGTCATTGTTTAATGTCAGAAATGCTTTCATATAATTCAAATAATGCTTAGGCAAGTCTTTTAAAAAAGAAGCTTGTAATACAAGGATTTCTAGTCCTTTTCTTAGAACTTCTTGGTCACTAGAGATTAAAATGGCTTCGGTTAAATTATAGAGAATATTCATCAATGCCTGTGGACTTCTCGCTTTTTCAAACAGTCCCGCAATAACTCTTTCGGCTATGGGCCGATAAACTTCGCTTTTAGTCATAAGGGAAAGCCACTCTTCAAAAGCCTTCGGCGGAAGTGTGCCTACGTCAATATATTTCTCCATATCCTCCAATAAGGCTTTGGTATAATCCTCTATTTCATCGTGCCGCTCCTTCCAATTTTCACTTAAAATCCGAAGCGTATCAAAATAAGCAGTTAGCTCTTTGGGATTATTTATAAAATAATGAATTTTTTTAGATTTAAATTCTTTTCTCTTTGCACTTTGCATTATACCGGCATATGCTTTTAGGTCCTTGCCTGCTTCATTTAGCAAAGGCAACCCTTCTTCAACTGCAAGCAGAGCTGACTCATGCGCCTCAGAGGGAGCACCGGGCAGCTTTGGTTGGCCAGCTTTTACGATTGCTTCGCGTTCTTCAGGTAAAAGCGGAATATCAGGTAAAAATTTTCGTTCATTCATAAAAAAAATTATAACATTTAAACATAATCATATTAAAAATTCTATCACGTCTCCATCCTGAACTATGTAATCCTTGCCTTCGGTGCGCACCCAGCCGCGTTCACGCGCTTTCGCAAAAGAGCCGGCTTCTATAAGCTTATTATAGGCGACAACCTCCGCCCTGATAAATTTATCCCGAAAATCTGTATGGATTGATTTGCCGGCAAGTGGCGCAGTCGCTCCACGGACTGTCGTCCAAGCCCGCGATTCGTCTTCACCGGTGGTAAAAAAAGTAATTAAATTTAATAAATCATAACTTGCTTTAATCAGATTAGGGAGCCCCGTGCTGAAAACAGGGTCCACTTCTATATATGGACCGGGAAGCTTATCTGTTATCTCTCGCATATTTTTTTCACTGGCTTCCGACATATTTAATACATATAAAATCGGTTTTTTAATTCCCGCTTGTTCCAATTCAAAATTTATCACTTCAATATCAAAAAGCGGGTCAACTTTGTCGTGCACGTGGATAGTGTTTGCATCTTCAAAAATTCTTACTACTTCAATTATCGCGTCCACCTCCCGAATATGCGAGAGAAATTTATTGCCTAGCCCCGCGCCCTCACTTGCCCCTTTTACCAGCCCGGCAATATCCACAAATTCCACTACTGCGGGAATAGTTTTTTTTGATTTGGATATTGCTGATAATCTTTCCAGCCGAGGGTCCGGCACGGGCACAATACCGACCGATGGGTCAATAGTGCAAAAAGGATAATTCTCCGCCGGTACGCCCTTTTTAGTAAGCGCATTAAAAAGCGTAGACTTCCCCACATTCGGCAGACCGACGATTCCGATTGAAAGCGACATAGATTTTTATCATAACAAAAAAATCTAAAAAATAATAGGTAAAAAATCAGGCTAATTTGTAACTTCAGCCCAAATTGTAGAAGTTATTTCACCATGCTGATTGGCAGAGACAGCAGTGCCTCCATCTAAAAGAACATTGACCTGCATGGTGCGCGTGCTTGCTCCTTTTATTCCCTTTGAAGTAATTATTTTAGGGTCAGCTGATGTGCCGACTCCAGCCGAAACCGACACCTTGGCGCACCCGTCGCCAGAAGAGCATCCGCTTGCGATAAAATCTAAGGAATAACAATCCGTCGTACTGCAAACATAATTTTTCTTGCGGGCAATTCGGGTCAGAGCATCACGCGCGCCTCCTTCGGCATAAAAAAGGGCGCCGGAAGACTGAGAAGTCCCTTGGGAAATTAATAATTCATTGAATGCAATGGAGGTGATGCTGACCACAACGGCTAGAGCCATCATTCCTAAAACCATTACCGTAGGCAAGGTTGCAATGCCGCGATTTTTTTTAATTTTCATAATCAACTTCATTCTAATATAAACTCACAGTAGTTTGCAAAGAGGCGGAATAAGTCCAGTCGGAGCTATTTGAATTGTAGGCAAAGGTCGTATTTATTTTTATTGAAACATTGGTCGTGCTAAATACCGTATTGGTATTTTCAATCCTGGTAAAAACGGGCGCGCTGACGGTAACGCTAGAAGTGGTCACATTCACCGGATCGGCCGCTCCTTCTTTTCTTCTTAAAATGCCACCGGAGACATCATAAATGATCGTTACCCCGCCCCGGGTCAAAGTAAGCGTTGCGCTTGGCGTGCCTACGCTTGGAACAGTCACAGCCGACGCATTTTTCAGGTCCTGCCGCAGTAGCTCGGTAGCGAAGCGGATAGCGCTATTCACTTCGCTTTTTGCTTGCGATTGGCCATTGCCTTTTGAAAGAGAGATAAATGTGCTAGAAATTACCACTACCAACCCAGAGAGAATAGCAACATATATCAAAAGTTCCAGAAGACTAAACCCGCGACACTTACTTTTGCAATGCGCCGATGGCGCGCAACGAAGTTGCTTTGCGAAAGTTAGTGTGCGGGTAAACCCTCTTTGCTTTTGTATCGTTTGTCCTAGCATTTTGTTTACGGAGACCAGCTCACTATGACGTCGTCGACTGTCGGTGTATATGTCCCAGCAGCTACGCAATCGTCAGAACATATTCTAATCTTATACCTGAAATAGCGCTTATTATTCCAAGCGGAAAAACAGCTAGTTCCTTTTAATTCAATGGGGGTGTCAGGAGCCGCCTCAAAATAATCTAATGCCCCGCAAGTAGCCCCGCCATAATAATTCCAGGGTCCGGCAGAAGCCGTAGAGGCCGCGAATTGAAAACGTACTTTCCCCGTTCCCCCTGTTCCCAGCGTTCCCTTCCATAAAACAGAATTATATCCGGCGCCATTCCCTGTTGCCGTCGAATCAAAGACCGCGGAAGTAAGGTCGCCATAGATCGGCATTCCACCGCAGGTCGGCGGTTTATACCGATGCGTCTCACTCATCCTGATGCCGAGGCCGTAGACCGTCACGCCAGAAGGATTGAAATTAAGCGAGTAGTCATATGAGCCGGCGGAAGTCGGATTGATCTTGTCCGTCGTATCTTTGTAATCAATCTTGAAATAAGTCGGGGTTGTGCCGACATCCGGTAGGGTAAATGTTTTAGTAGTCGCCGCATCGCCGTCAATCATAAAAGCGATGGTGCCATTTCCGGTATAAACGCCGGAAGCGATAAATTGGAGAGATTTTAGTGGAGCGGTGACCCCGGTCAGATTGTCGCCGATGTAGAGCGTAAATGGATAAGTCTGGTTGGTGGAGATGGCGACGGCGGAATCGGCAATTACAATTTCGGTGGTTTTCATTTGGTCAGCCGCAAAGGCTATATATGACATCTGCGCCACAATACTGAGCCCCACTATAAAAAATAATATACGTGAAATTTTCATAATTTTCTGAGTGAGAGCTTTAAGCTCTCACTCGCTACCGCACGGGCATTGAAGTCGTCCCCCGCGAAGTGCCGAGCGCGTAGCCCCATCTCTTGCCGTCCTTATTGTAGAAAAAGTTAATGGAGGAAACAGTCGCATCGGCAAATTGCGGCAATGTCTGAAGCGAGACAATGGCTTCCCCAGCATCATACCAATTCGTCGGCAGATCATAGCCGTATTCCGTGGAAGGAATTTCTTTCTCCGAGACAATTTTGTCTCCCTGAATGATTACTTCATACCCTTTCTTTTTTGAGGCCGAGCCGAAAGCCACCTGCCAAGAACTTGACTTGCCTTCTAAGGTGACAGCGCCCTGTGAGGTCAGAAATACGAGCTTCGCATCTTTAGCCCAAGCTTGTGCCTTCGGTAATGCGACATCATAGCTTCCTTTCAATGTAAGTACCGCATTTGGTACTATCACTTTCTCTCCTTCCGTAGTCGGCACGAGTGGCACCGCATATTTATCTGTAGAAGGCGTGCGCCCGACTACCGCCTCTACGGCTTTTGTCTCCGGTATTACTAATGTCTCTTCCACAACTTTGGGTTTTTCAAAAACAATTCCTAAATTTTTAAACAAAAACGACTTACCCCAGATAAGCATGCCTAACACAACGACGACGATAAGAATTAAAACAATGATAATAATTTTATTTTTTTGAGCCATAATATTATGGTGTATAAGAATAATTAATAATAATGTTTGCCGACAAAACATTGATACTTCCAGTTGAAGGCGTAATCACTATCTTGTTGCAGCCGGCCTCTTGAAGCGGAAGTCCTGGCGTATTGTCGTTTGAACAAGGGGCAACGTTGTTTAGGTTTAGATTTACTTCCGTATTCGGCGAATTAATTGGATATAGGAAACGGTATAAAGTTGGAGTTGATGCGGCTGTGGACACCGAGTAAGCACGCGAAGTGGCGCTATTCGCCTGAACTGTAACTGTCCCTGAGAAACCTCCAGACACAAGACCTGATACTTCTACATACGCGCTTGTTACCGACGGCGCAGTTTCCGGCACATTTACCGTGAAGTAATAGGTAGTTGCCCCAGAGACAGACCCAGTCGCGCCATTAATATACGCCTTGACAGTTTTTGCCGGGTTTGAAACAGTCTGAGTGGTAAAAGTATTATTAGCGTCAATCGTCTCATTGTCGGCCGCATCTTTTGAGCGGACACGGTAGTAATAAGTCGTACCAGAATTTAGATTGGAAAGAGTAACGCTGTGAGCATTTACCATCGGAGAAGTGTCCGTGATGCTGGTGCAATCATTATTGGTGGCGCAATTTGTCACGAATGTTCCCGTAGTATTGTATTGTACCTGGGTAGTGGCAAGTTCGAACGCCGTTTGCCACGTAATCGTCGCTCCGTTGGTACCGGGCGAGCCGGAGAACACGGAGGAAACTGCCGGCGGAGTCGTATCCACCTGGAAATCTGTAGCTGTTTCCAGGTTGGCTCCAAACGAAACCCAGGCGCTATAATAATCAATGCTGTTGCGTGTATGCTTCACACGCGCCTGCCAGTGGTAAACGCCGTCTGCGGGCGAAATAGATTTTGAACCATCTGTCGGCCCTGGACCCGCGACACCTGTGCCTTCTACCGCATCACTCGCGCATACTGCCGTGCCTACGCATACAAACGGGGTGCCAATTGCTTTATACTCTACTTGCGGATATAGCGTCCCTCCGGAGACAGGAGCTTGCATTGTCATTTTTAAATATAAAGGCATGGTATTGTCCACACCAGTTTCAACTGCAATTTGTTGAGTAAATCCAGAATCTTTGAACTGGTCAAGGTTCGTCGGGTCATCTGGCACCCCTGAAGCTAATGTAAAAAGGGAACCATTAGAAGTGTATGCGTTTGAAGTTACTACCACATTTCCTGTTACTGCGCCCGTTGGTACTGCAGTAACTATTGCTGTATTAGACCAGCTGGTAAATACTGTCGCATCGGTAGCAGTGGTAAAGGTTACGTCGTCTACATTGTTGGTAAAACCAGTTGGACAGCTCGCGGAACCCACTTGGCAGAAGTGATTCCCATTTACAGTTATTGAATCGCTAACAAGAGCGCTTGACGGAGCCAAATCTGTGATTCTTGGTAATATACGAAATGTATTTAAATATGTATTCGTTCCACTATTGCCACCTGTGCCTTGTTTCATAACAACCGAACCCGTATAAACATTGTCAGCAATTACCGAAGGCACTTGTACTGCGATTGCTGTGTTGCTCCATGAATCTGTAGTAGCGCTTCCAGTAGGCGAAGAGCAGGTTGATGAATCGCACCCTAAAATACGCGCATAGCCAGACCCAAGCGCAGTGCCAAAACGGGTACCGTTTAAGGTAATAACGCCGTCAGTATCACCCGCGTCATACTCGCGCGCGGAGTCTGCAGGAAAACCGCCAGGCTGAGTAATGGAAGTCACTTGCGGGAAAATATAAAAGTTAAGATTAGTCGCAACTGCAGTTAAGCCCGCCGTCACTTTAAGCGCAGAAGCGCCTCCAAAGTTTGTACCAAAACTAGTATCTGTATTACCAGCAATACTGCTATCCGTACGAATGGTAATAGAAGTATTGCTCCATGCGCTCACATTAGTGTTTGCCGAGCCATCGTCAGCAAGTACGGTAGTGGAGGCGCCTACTATTTCTACCTTGTTCGTTGCCGTATCGCGAGAGCCAAGGCCCGGGTCCGCTCCGAAACCGTAACCCGAGATAACTACTGTCTGCCTGAAGCCCGAGCCACCTCCAAGACGCGCGCCACAGCCACTGCATGACGCGGCATAGTCAAGCCCGGACTCGGTACTGTTGGTATATCCGGTAATAACAGGCCGGATTGTAGTTGTACCAGCAATTGATTTTTTCACTGTGTCCGAATTTACCCCGGAACTTATGGTAACATCGGTTGAAGGATCAGTAATCTCCAGCTCTATTGTCTGCCCACCGGCTGCAGATGAACTTACGTCAGAAACAAAATACAGGCAAGTGACATTTGCGGTGAGACCAATAGCGACCGAAGGCAAGGTAAATGTCACCGTCTCACCTACCGGAGCCGCGCCGGAAACATTTAACTCCGCGCCACCATAAGCGCAAGCTGCGGCATTAGTGGCATTCTCATAATATAATTTTGGATTAGTGAGATTCGCCATGGCAATACTGCCGGCCTCAGAGACTTTCACGCTTGTTACATTTGAAGAGCCTGTGTTAATCTGCAGGGTAAAAGCCGCAGTTCCTGCACCGCCGATATGTTGCGCTGTTGAACCACTATCTAAATTCACCGCTTGTGTACCGACGGTCCCAACTGTCAAAGTCTGCGTCAAGGTAGGCGTCGCTGGCGAACCTGTCGGCACCACGCCTGTTACGGAATAATTCACTCTACTGTCTTTAGTAAAAATTTTATAATGATAGGCGGTGCCATTACTAAGTCCCGTATCAGTACAAGTTGCCGTCGGGGTCGCCACTACGCAGGCAACAGTATCTGTGCCACTTATTAAATTACCTACTGTATATGTAGTACCTTCTACGGGAACAGTACTGACCGCAGTAGTAGCATGACGAAGTACGACAGTACTATGGAAATCACTGTCCACGGGATTTGTCCAGTTGAGTACTACTTCCGCATCTCCTGCTGTTGCAGTAGATACAGTAACATTAGCCGGTGAATCATTGTCTATGGTGAGCGCATTTGAATTTGTGTCGCTTCCGGCATGAGTGTTGCCTCCGGCCCAAGCCGTCACCGGAGCGGTAATGGCATATGCCCCGCCGTCAGGGGCAGGCATCGCTCCATGAGAAAGAGGCGTAATACGAACTTTGAAAGTGGTAACTGAAGTGCTCGCGGTCAAACCGGAAACACCAATGACATTAGAGCCAGAAACAGGCGACGCGGTAAACCCTAATTCCGTATTCGCATTGTCTGTAATTGCAAGCCTAAGAACCCCGCTATTTGTAGAAAGATTCACGGTGACTGTCGTTATTGCTTCTGTTCCTCCGTTGGTTTGTAAAGTAAATAAATCAACATCCGTTGCCGCAGCTCCCGGAGCGATAGTCGTAGCGGAAGGGTCGGAGCCAGTAGCGATTGTTGTTGTATTCGCATCCACCGTACAGCTCTTGGCATTGGAAGTATAAGAAGTATTTGAAGTGACCACCACATTCCCTGTTACCGCGCCTGTCGGTATAGCTGTCACTATTGCTGTATCCGACCAGCTGGTAAATACCGTTGCGTCAACGGCGGAAGTAAATGTAACTTTGTTCGCGGCGCTGAAACTTCCGGGACAAACAGCGCCATTTTGGCACAAATGGTCGCCGTTTACAGTTATTGCTGCCCCTATAATTCCATTTGACGGAACAAGGCTGGTAATGCGCGGCAAAATGCGAAGCGTGCTGTAACTAGCCGTTTTATTATTACTTCCCGTTCCTTGTTGCATTGTAATAGCGCCTGTATATACAGTATTAGCTATCACCGTCGGCACTTGCACTTTAATACAAGTGTTTGCCCAGCCGTCTACTGCGTCGCACGTTCCATCAGCGACCGCCGTTACTGTCCCCGTAGGGCTGGAACAAGTCGTTGAATCACAGCCTAATATGCGCGCATAGCCGCCCGTTGCCGCTGTGCCGAAACGCGTACCATTTATGGTAATTATGCCATCGGTATCCCCTGAGTCATGCTCGCGCGCCGCGTCCGCAACAACACTGCTAATAGAAGTTATCTGCGGAAACACATAAAAATTAAGATTTGTTGGGACAGCCTGCCCGCCGGCTGTTACTTTGAGCGCGGAAGCGCCGCCGAAATTTGTTCCCCAGTCGGTATCGGTATCTCCAGTGACAGCAGAATCAGTAGTAATTGTGATAGAAGTATTGCTCCATGCGGTAACATTGGATTGACCGGCATTATCATCAATCAGATTCGTAGATACGCCTACCACTTCTACTTTATTGGTAGCTGTATCGCGTGAATTTGCTCCCGGGTCGGCACCAAAACCATATCCGGAAATTACAACTGTCTGCCTGAAACTCGCGCCCCCGCCAATGCGCGCACCGCAGCCACTACATGAGCCGGCATAGTTGAGTCCGGACTCGGTGCTGTTGGTATATCCGGTGATAACTGGCTGGACAGTAGTTGCGCCCGTAGGATCAAGCGGGAAACTTCCCGCTTTGGATCCACCACTTAAAGTAAAATCACCTGATGATCCAATCCGAAGATCAATGGTGGAACCCCCTGGGGCATACACTGCTCCTGTCCCCACCGCATCCAGCCGGACATATAAACAAGTATAATTCGCGCCTACAGTGGCAGGAATACTTATAGCTGACCAGGCAACAGTTTCTGTCCCACTACCCAAGGTGCCGTTACCCACTGTGGTTTCGCCTCCCGTGGCGCAAGTACCCGTATCGCCTGTTTTGTAAGACAGTGACACATTAGCGACCTCTTCAGAAACAGCGCTGTTGAATAAAATGCTACCGGTGTCAGTAAGGGTAAGCGCCGTGATATTGGCTGCCGTGCCGGTATCCTGCTGAAATCGAAACGCCACGCCGATGTATTGAGAGGTTGCACCGGAATCAAAATTAGTAGTTGGTGTGCCGGTTGAAGTAGCGGTAACAGTTACCGGAGCAGAAAAATTCCAATTGGTGTTGACTAGACAATCAGTATTGGTGCCATCAGTAGCATTAATG
>MFUY01000020.1:13421-14668 GCA_001787035.1 Candidatus Nomurabacteria bacterium RIFCSPLOWO2_01_FULL_41_12 | reverse complement strand
CCGCTGAACTAAACGTCACTCCGGGGGTAAAAGAAGCGTCACACCCGCTGACTGTGCCGGAGCTGCTGGTGATGATGAGGTTATTAAACCCATTGGCCCCGGTCATGGTTCCGGACAGCGTCTGATTGTAGATTCCGTTAAGAGTCACAGTGGAAGTGCCGGCGTTAAGCGCGATACTTCCGGTGCCTGTGCCAGAAGTATCCGCCGCGGCAGTGTTAAGCAGTCTCACTGACCCGGCAACGCTGACGGAAGACGAATTCATATTTAGAGTATATGCAGCGGCGTTTAGCACATCGATGCCATTGCCGGTAGCGCTCAAAGTAACAATACTCGACCCTAAATTTGCTGTTAGGGGTCCGGTTCTAGCATTAACGCCGTCTCCAAAGTTAAGCTGAGATGCGGTAATATTATAATTTGTACCGCCGATGTAACTATTAAAAATAGTCCCGGTGACACCGTCTATTGCAATTAGGTAAACTCTACCTGTGGTAGTTATGTTCCCGCCTAATTGAAAGGTGTTTGAACTGCCAGACGCATAAGGTTCAATATCCCAAGTTCCATAATCAGCTCCCGCGATAGTCATCATCGTCGAGGTGCCAGTAGAAAGATAAACGAGAACACGGCTTCCACTTGAACTAGTCAATGCCGTAGGTGAAGCAAAGACCACTGGTGTGCTGGTAACACTCCTTTGCACGGACATCCAACCGCCGCCCGCATAAGTGTTGTCCACGGTTCCCCCGTTGAAAGTCAGCGTGCCTAAGACGTCAAAACTCTGAATTGCAATAGAGGTGGTGAAGCCCGTGTAGCCAATCGAAAGATTATTAAAATCATACCCGGTGACTGTCCCGACAATCGCGCCAGTGCCATTCATCACCACGGTGCTTGAACCGGCAGTGAAGGTGCCTCTATTGTCAAAATTGCCGGAAACATTGATTGCAGAGGCGCCTAAAGTCAGGGTCGAACCAGCAAGGATAATTAAATGGTGGGTATTGATAGTTTCTGCGCCCACAGTTAATGTGTCTCCCACATTTAACTCTTCAGCGAGATAGCTGTTGGAGCATCCCTGATTGCTCCAGGTACTGCCGACTAACGAATAAGGTATGTCCTCGTCATCAGCACAATCATAACTGAAATCGGCTAAAGTCATGGAGGGGTTATCAGCCGAGCCGGTCCCGACTTTACCAGCCACACTGCTTAAAAACATCCCGGTGATATCGCCACTGCCATCATATTTAGTTACGGCGGCT
>MFUY01000020.1:8956-13373 GCA_001787035.1 Candidatus Nomurabacteria bacterium RIFCSPLOWO2_01_FULL_41_12 | reverse complement strand
CTGGCCGGTACTGGGCGGAGTCACGCCGCTTATACTCCATACGCCGGCCACAGTAGAGCCTGTCTGGGCCTGCAATACGCCATTGACCGCGACTCGAACCGTACGTCCATCAGCAGAGGGAGTGCTGTTGGTGCCGGAAATTGTGATGGTGGGTGGGGGTGCCGGCTTAAGCGCGATGGTCATCATGCCTTTGGTAGTGGCCGCAGTATAAGTCAGGGTCGTGGTGCCATAAGCGCCTTGTGATGATTTTACCGCATCAAAAACTGTCAACCCTCCATCGTTGCCCAGCCCAGTTTCGGCGTTAACCCGGGAAGCGGAAATACTGCTCAGACCCGCATTGGAAACTCCAGTAATTGGGGTGTCTGCATCGTCATTGGCCGCCCCGACTATAACCACTAGGCGATCCACCCCAGTCGTGGTTGCACCGGTTATAGCGCCAGAATTGTCGCTGGTTGTATCTACCGAACCTGAGGTAACGTCCCAAGGATTGCCGGAAGTCTCAATACCTCGGTAAGCACAAATGGATCCGACCTGGTGATCTCCAGAGTCCGAAGTTGTAGGGTTGCCCTGTGTCCCATTGTTGCGAGACCAGAAAACCGTAAGCCGAGTTGTCGTAGTTGCAGTTTGTGGTGAATTAAGCACCTCAGCCCATGTTCCTCCGTTTCCATTAGCAACAGAAACTGCTTGCGCGGCAGTTTCCACAAACAACAACAGGATGTCGTTAGTGGCCCTGCCAGTCGGCAGAGCGGGGGTAATGGCCGAAGCACTGCCTGAGGCAGCGCCACAAGCCACGAAAGTTGGCGAGGCCGCTCGAGCTTCATGAATTCTTAACTTTTCATACACGTCTCGCCAGGAATTAAAATTATCGACTACATCATTATCGGAATTTTCTTGTACAATCCATGTTTTGTCCACGATGCTTCTAGTCTGTAAATAAGAATCCACCAAAGAGGAAAGAACATAAAAAGACATATTAGAGAACGATACTCCGAGCAAGAGAAAAAAAACAATTAGAAATTTAGCTATTTGTTTTTGGGTCTTTCTCTTCATTTTATAATTCTTTTTGGTATTCGCTAACGTACTTATATATCTGAGCTGACACGGTTTTCATGATATCCTTAGCCTCTGACTCGTCTGCTGTCTTCACAATCACAGTGAGAACATAAGGTCTATTGGGAGCGTAAACTATTCCCGAATCTAAGAAAACATTTTGTTCTTTACTTACTCCTATTTTATGCACAAACAGGACATTATCGGGCAGGCCACTTTGAACATATTCCTTAAATTCGCTTAGGGAAAGGAGTTGAAGAATCTTCTGTGAATTACCCTCTGAGAGATAAGAAGCATTGTACAAAGTGCGGAGAATAACAGAATATCTTTTTGCGCTTAAATCTCCTCTTGTCAGCAAGAAATTTTTCAACCCCATGTGGTCATAGACGTCTTCAATCTCGGCTAATTCCAAATTTCTGACCAAAATAAAATGCGCGGTATTGTCCGAATCAACCAACGAACGTCGGACCAATTCTTCTATGGTCCAGGTTGAGCCTGTTTGTTCTTTATACATGTTTCCGAACTTATCGTCCTTGTCCCCGGCCATTATTACCAATTTATTATCCCAACGCCAATCATTCCGTTCGATTTTTTTTGCCACCGCTATCGCCACGGGAACCTTCAACAGACTAGCCGGGTAGAATTGGGCATCTTGATGCACCGAAATGTTCGAGCCGGTATTAAGAAATTCAAAATAAATCGAAATGTTGGGATTTTTTTCATACTGGTTTAAAAAATCTCGAAGCGGCTGAAAGTTGATGATTAAGTCTTCGGTGTGCCAGAAATTTCTGGCAGGGTTCAAAAATTCATATCTGGAAACAGGCTTCTTAAAAGAAAAATCAACATAGAAAGAAATAAAATAAAAACCAACTACAAAAAATAAAGCCACCGCAACGATTTTTTGTAAGGATCGTTGTTGTAAAAACTTGACTCCATTTTTTTCTTTTAATAAATTCTCTATTTTCATTATATGCCACTAATACTCCCTATATTTTACTTCCTTTTTAAAAAAACTACAAAGCACTATGTTGATAACTACCATCTCCCCAGCCAGCGCCTAAGGCGCTGGCTGGGGGTAAATTTTTATTTAAACAAAGTAGCAGCCCTAGCTAAAATTTCATTAATTTCTCGTTCGCTAACTTTACTTGTTGTCTTTTTTACTCTTTCTTTAATATCAAAAGACCTTATTTGATCTGAGAGAACAAAAGACTTTCTCTGTAGTCCTCCTTGAGATTTTTCTATTACAACCTTAAAAAAATAATCTTTGTGTTTGCTGGTCACAGGACAAACTATAACTAAACCTGTAAAAGAATTGTACTCCCCTGTTGAAACTACCACAGCCGGACGAAGTCCGGATTGCTCATGACCTTTTGTTGGACTGAAATCAATCCACACGATGTCCCCTCTTTCTGGAATCAGAAAATCTTTTACCATATTTCTTTACCTCGTGGTTTATCATCTGGCCACACAAGCTTATGCCGATTTTTTTTAGTAATACCCTTTACCATATCTTCTAAAGTATATTCTGGGCGACTAGATGTAATAATTATCTTATCTCCCGACTGCTCAAAACCGACGACAGCGCCTGCTTGCCAGTTAAGATTTTTCGCCAATTCCTTTGGTAAACGCATTGCTAAGCTATTCCCCCATTTTTGAATTTTTGTTGTCATAGTTTAAGTATATACAATGTATCTACAAAGTCAAATTTCACTATATTAATAACTACCAGTGAGAGCTTTAAGCTCTCACTGGGGTAATTCGTCGGGTTCGTCCAAGGAAGTTTTACCTCGCTCGTTTCGAATAATCGATATAATTTCTTGGCAATGTTTTTTAAAATTATTCTTATCACCAAAAATCTCCAACATTTCTTGTCCTTCCACCCTAGAAACAAAGTTAAAAAGTCCACTCTGGTACTCTGTATCACTTGCAAAAATGAAGGAGAGTTTATGTTTGGGTATATCATGAATAAGATAATTTTGATTTACATATCCAAATATTTTTCTAAAATAATTATCATCTTTAATTGATTTATACTTGTAAGTTCCCTGGAATAGTGATCCTGACCGTTGATGTTTTTGATTAAAATAGTAAGTGTATCCGCCAAGTATTTTCTGCATAAATTTAGCTATTCCACCATCAACAAGTTGTTTAAGAATAAAATGAAAATGATTTGGATTAATACAAAAAGCAACAATGGCAACAAGTGGTTTTGACCGTCGAGAGTGAGAGCTTAAAGCTCTCACTGATATTGATTTACGATACATTTCTAAACTACCTATTCCTTCAACCTGATTGAATTGTTTTATACTTTCTTTAAAACGTTCAAGATCTTTAAGATTATTGAATATATCACGCTTGTCTACTCCCCTGTTGTAAATGTGATAATACTCTCCTGTTATAAGTGGTTCTTTAAACATAATATTAGTATAACACAAGAGTGAGAGCTTTAAGCTCTCACTGGTGCCAAGATTCCAGTTTGGAGATTATGTAGTAACTTTTTTTTACTAGCTCTCCGTTTTCAATAGAAGTAGGATAAGTTCGAATACTATATTTCTTACCATTTAATAAAATTATAGCTTCTCCGGAATATTCCGTTATCATTCCATATCGCTGTCCTCGATAAACTTGCTCGGTTGTAATTTTCCCAGATTGAATAGCCAAATCCAATATTTGTTTATCTAGAGATGGCATTGATTCAGGATCTTTAAAATTTCCAGGCATAGTTTTAATTAATTAGTGAGAGCTTTAAGCTCTCACTGGTTCATTATTGCAATTTAAGCGAACCGGTTGAAATATCAACCCCCGAGTCTTTCGTATCATAGCTCGTATCCGGGCATGTTTTCACGGTCGTTCCCGAGCCTCCCGTTACCCAGGATGTCTGATTGCATACTTTATTCTTCCAGCGGAAAAAGTATTCATAAAGCACGACGGGGTTCCCTCCCGACCAGCTCACCGTTACTGTGACTTTCTGGGTGCTGGGGTCGTCGGCGGCGCTAACGTAACTATTTTGCACATACCGGGTAGAATCGTCACGGCTTACATTATCAATCGTGACATATCTGGTGTAATCTATGCCGTTTAAGTTGATTGTCTCGTCTCCCGTGGCGAGCTCCCATTTTCCGCTTGGTGTTGCTATCTGATAATGCTGGGAACTTTTTATCAGGCCGTAAATATTCTGCCAGTTTTCTTCGGTCGCGGCGCGCACGGCTTCCAACGCCTCAAACGCCAAGGCATTAGCTATATCGCGTTCCCCCCCTATTTTATTGCTTCGCAGGCTCAAAAATACCGCATTGGTACCGACAGAAAGAACAACAGCCACCACAGATATGACGACCAATAACTCAAGCAGAAGGGCTCCCTTTTGTTT
>MFUY01000020.1:0-8929 GCA_001787035.1 Candidatus Nomurabacteria bacterium RIFCSPLOWO2_01_FULL_41_12 | reverse complement strand
TTATTAAGCATAACTTTATTGAACTGATACATTTCCAATACTTGAAACACTGATCGTTTTCGTGCTACTACCAGCAACTATGGCGACAGAAGATGCAGACGTCCCACCCGATATTTTATTGAAAATAATGTCTTTCGTCATATCTGTGGCCGGGTCGGAAAATGTGGCGCCACTAGACAGATAATTTGTAGAAACAATGACTTTAGCTCCATTGCTATAGTCCGTCGGGGTGGAAAAAATCTCGTAATAATCGTCGGCCGCATTGGCAAAGTGTATTCCCCATTTGAAACCGCCCTCGCCGATCATGGCCTTCGACTGCACCTGTTTCAAATCAAAAATTATAATTTTCGCAACAGAATCGATTTCAACATTTTTGTTGTAATTTACATAAAAACCGACGCCGATGGAAGACATGACCGCTACAATGGCTATGACAATCACTACTTCCAGCAAAGAAAATCCTTTTTTGTACTTGCGCATATTAGACAAAATTCCCGACTAGCTGATAAATCGGCAGAATTATGGATATGGCGATAGCGCCAATCATCAGCCCCATGACCAGGAGCAGGGCCGGTTCAAGGACCGAGGTTAATTCTCTAAGCGCATTGTCAACTTCTTCTTCATAAAAATCCGCGAAGGTGACTAGAATCTCCTGCAATGTGCCGGTGCGTTCGCCGACGGTAATAAGGCTGATCAAAAGATTCGGAAAAAGTATTTCATACTTGGCAAGCGAATCTGAAACAGCTAAACCGTTTCTTATATCAATAACCGCTTTTTCAATGGCATAAGTGTAGCTCGGGTTGTTGATAGTCTCTGAAGAAATTTCTAAAGATTCAGCCACGGACAATCCGCTACCCATCAAATTGCCGAAAGTACGGGCAAAACGCACTAAAGCGACTTTTTTAATCAAGCTGCTAGCGACAGGCGTGTGAGAAACCAAAAAAAAGAAAAGCTTTTTCCCCATTTGAGTTGTGCGAAAATACACAAAGAAATAAATTATTCCTAAAATAACAATTATGTCCAGAGTGAAGCTCCAGGTTAGAATTTTGGAAATGAAAAGAAAAACTTTGGTAATGAAGGGCAATTCAACTCCGCTTTGGATAAACGACTTGGTCAGCTTGGGAAGGACAAACATCAGCATCAAAGTCACCACCGCGATAGAAGCCACCAGAAGGATGATGGGGTAAATCAATGCTGATTTTACTTTATTGCGGAGCATATATTCCTTGGAAAGATAATGTGAGAGCTCCGCGAGCGTCCTGTCGAGCTGTCCGGAAATTTCTCCGGCCTTGAGCATGCCGATAAAAATCGGAGGAAATGAGTTTTTGTAAGCGTCAAAACCCAAGGATAACGGCTTGCCGTTTTTTATCACCGCTTGAGCCTGCTCCAGAAGCTTTTTCATTAGCTTTTTTTCGGCGTCTTTGATTAAGATATCCAAAGATTCAACGATGGACAACCCGGCTTTGATAGTGGTCGCCAGATTACGCACCAGAAACATTATGTCTACCGGAGTCAGCCTGCTGAAAAGCTCTATGGACAAAATGCCCTTTTTTGCGCTCCGCAAAGCGATAGATTCAATGGAGACTGGCGTGAGGTAACGCTTGGTTAAATATTCAGACACTTCGCCTTCCGAAGAAGCTTCGTATTGTCCGCTAACAATTTTATTATTCTTGTCGTAAGCTTCGTAAGTATATGTAGGCATCCCAGTATTAAAATTTTTATTAATAATCTTTGTCTTTATACCCCGTAATTAAAAATTTAATACGGGACACAGTAAAATTCTACTCATTGACTACACGCATAATCTCCTCTATAGTCGTAACGCCTTTTTCCACTTTATCCAACCCGTCTTTAAACATTGTAATCATACCATTTTCAATCGCTTTTTTCCTTAATTCCGAGACCGGAGCGTCATTGATAATCAACTCGCGAATCTCTTCAGTCACAACAAACACTTCAAATATTCCAATAAGCCCAAAGAAGCCGGAATTCCCGCATACTTTGCATCCGCGCCCGCGGTAGAGTGTTTCGGGAATATCATCTATTTCTTTTCCGGAGAATTTAATCTGCTCTTTAATGAGGTGAATCGTCTTTTCTGTCGGCTTATATGATTCAACGCAAGAAAGACAAATCTTCCGCACCAAGCGCTGGGCGATGACTACGTTGATAGTGGAAGAAAGCAAGAAAGCCGCCGCTTTCATGTCAAGCAAGCGCGGGATAGCGGAAGGGGCATCATTGGTGTGGAGAGAAGACAACACAAGGTGCCCGGTAAGCGCGGCCTGGATAGCTATTTCCACCGTCTCATTGTCACGAATTTCACCAACCATGATTATATCCGGGTTCTGGCGCAGAAGCGCGCGCAAGCCGTTGGCAAAAGTGATGCCTGTTTTCGCATTGACCTGTGTTTGGTTCACCCTAGGGAATTCGTACTCCACGGGGTCTTCAATGGTCGTAATGTTTACCGATGGCGTGTTTAAAATATGCAAAATAGCATATAAGGTTGTGGTCTTACCATGACCGGTCGGGCCAGTTACCAGTAGCATGCCATGCGGTTTTTTTATTTCTTCATTTAGGATAGCACTCGCGCCCTCCGAAAAGCCCAAGTCTTTCAAAGTCAGTGGACGGGCAGAATTTTTAAGAAGACGCATTTCAACTTTCTCACCATGGAAAATCGGCATGATATTTATGCGCACATCCAAGTTTGTGCCGTCCCCAAGCTCAAAACGGAAACGCCCGTCTTGCGGGATGCGGTGTTCGTCTATTTTCATATTACCGAGGATTTTAACGCGAGCGACGAGAATTGGAGCTATCTCCTCCGGCAAACTTACGATTTCCGACATAATGCCGTCAATGCGGAAACGAACGAGAAGCTCGTGCTCCAGAGGCTCAAAGTGGATATCAGATGAATTTAAAGTTATAGCTTGTTCAATGATATTGTCAAGAATTGTAACAATAGGCACTGCAGTAGCCGTCTTGGAAAGATCTTTGTCTTTCGCTATTAAAAGCGATTGTTCAATATTCTGGGAAATGGCTTCTTCAAACCCTATGACAACTTTTTGCTTATACTGCTTTAGGCCATAATGCAAGCTTGAATAAGTTGTGAGATACGCTTCCACCCAAGCATTGAATTTCGTGCGGATGTATTCTATGGTGTCATAATCAAAGGGGTCAAGCATCGCCAGCTTTATTATTCCCCCAACCTTATCGTAATTGAAAAGAATCACATTTTTTGATTTGGCATAAACTTCCGGCAAAAGTTCTAGTGTCGCCTTATCAATGGTTTCTTTTTTAAGATTGACAACCTGGGTCCCAAAATACGGGCTAAGAAGCTCGGCTAGATAGTCTTCTGTAATTTTTTCATTACCAATCAAGACATTGGTAATGGTCTGTCCGCTGCGCTTTCCTTCTTCGCGAGCTCCATCAAACTCCTCGCTGTTTAAAATACCTGATTCAAGTAAAAGCGACTTTAATTTTTCTTCGCTTATATGCATCATTCTTATTGTAACACATTTAAAATACTGCGGGCAAATAGCAAGCTAAAAAAAGTGGCAAAAATGAAGATGGGTTCAATGTTTACGACTCTCTTCCCTTTAAAATAAAAAAAGCCCAATGATATTATGGATAAAATAAAGCCGAGAGATACAGAAACAAGGACGCCCGGCCATCCGGAAATAAGCATTAAAATAAGAAGTAGTTCTGGACCTTCAGCTAAAAAACCACCACGATAAAATCTCCAAATTTTAAATAAAAAATACAAGCTAATGGAAAATAGAAATAAAACAAAAATATTAAGCCAGAAGCGGCCTAAAACATAGTGTAAAAAATAGCCCAGATGGTTTGAAAATATTGGCCTCGCCCAACTCCAAAACGGCACTTCTGCCGGAAGCGGTGAATTGATAAAAATCCTGGTAAAATCGCCTGACGTCGCCCACACATAATACTGGCCCCACGAAACAAATAGGCCATAAAAAAGATGAAGCCCAATAGCTATGGCAATAAGCCAGTGAGAGCTTAAAGCTCTCACTGGCCAAGCTGGACGGAAATAACGAATTGCAACAAGAGCTAAAAATAAAAGCCATATTACGAGAACAATTACATTTAAATTAGAAAAGATAAAGTTCACTAAAATTCCGTAGCGCCTGCTCCAAGGATTATAAGATTTGTCCCGGTTTCAAAGAGAGTCGCCGTATTCCCTCCGTCTTTTACCCGCTTATTGTCGGTTACAGTATATGCCTCGCTTTCTAATTGGGCGTCAATTTCAAAAGTCAGGGGAGCTGCCGCGCATCCATAACGATATACTAAGTCAGTCCATAAAACAGCGCCGGGGGCAGCAATAGTATTTGTCGGATCAGCGGGTATATTTGATATGGGAGATCCGCCTGGTACGCCATCAAAATTAACAGGAACCCAGCCTTGTCCATCGGTAAGCCCTCCGAGCGCTACTGTTGTCTGCCTGGAAGTTGATCCGCCGGCTCCTGTACCGCCATCTAATGTTGCGTCAGTAATCGCGGCGCCGGGAGAATCTGACGGATAAGAATAAGAAATCTTGAATGTGCCTGCGCCCCAGGCGGTTGCGGGAGTAGTTTTACATATGGCATTTGAAGCTGCTCCGCCTAAATATGAAGGGTTGACACTTGTCGTATAAATGCCTATCGCGCTTTTTAATGTGGATAAATCTGCTATGCGCTGGGCATCTCGGGCTTTTTTCAAAGTCTCTGCTGGATTTAAGACAATCACCAGAGCAACTGATAAAATGGCTATGATAGATATGACAATAAGAAGCTCAAGCAAAGTAAAACCCTCTTTTTTATTTTTTATCATGATATATTATTTTATACCTGCCGTAAAGAAAAATTACTAATTTGCGATAACGACACCATTATAGCAAGTAATTATCAAAATAAGCAAGTATCTGTGGATAACTTAAATGTGAAATCTGATACAATTCTATAAAGTTATCATGAATCCCGTTAGAAATTCACTAATGGGTAGTTAAGTGAGAAAATTATAAATATTAAAATTTCTAACGGGATGAATATTTTAAGCCTCCTAATAAAAGAAAAGCATATTGCCGGAGTTGAAGTCAGCGATAAAGTCATACGCATCGCTTATTTCCATCCGAGAAAAAAAGAAGGGGGATTGCGTGCAAGTATTATAAAAATTCCGCAATTCATTAAGCGGATAAAGCCAAAGGCTTCTCCAGGCATAAAGCAGCCTATAGACTCCCCGGCAACTCATCCTGAAGAATCATCTTCGAGAAAGGAGCCTGAGCAATATGAACTTATATTAATAGAAGAGCCAATTGCCGCAAATATTATCAAAGAAGGAGCTGTTGTGGATAAAGAATTCCTCGGCAAGACGCTTAAAGATATTTGGACTAGGGCGAAACTAAATGCCGACTACGCTATTGTCGCCATCCCTGAAGATAAAATTTATTCGCGTATCTTTCCTTTTCCAAAGACAGTAAGCGGCACACATCTGGAAGAAGCGATAAACTTGGCTATTAATTTCCAGCTACCTGTTAAAAAAGATGAGGTATATTTAGGCTCCGAAGACGCCGGTGAATCTGACATAGTTAAAGAAGTTTTAATTTCCGCAATTCCAAAAACTGTTGCGGATGGCTACATTGAAGCCTTAAGTTACGCGGGTATTAAAATATTAGCGCTCGAATCTCATCTGGCTAGCCTAGCGAGAGCCATTAATTTAGAGCTTGGTTCTGCAAAATTACTGACTAAAAAAAATCAAAATGGAACTACAGTATTTATTTTAAAGGATGGCATTGTGCATTTCTCTAGAACGCTTCCGGAAGCTTTCATAAAGGGGGACAATTTTTTAGAAAATGAAAAACAGCATATAAAAACTGCATTTGAGATAGAAGAAAAAACACAAGTATCAGAGCTGCCCTTTACGCAAGCCACAGTCCGGAGCGAATATGCAAAGTACCCAGAATTAAATAGACTTAATCCTGAATTACAAGCAAAGTGGCTGATTGCCATCGGCGTAGCCATCCGCGGAGAAATTCCAGAAGGAGCCGATAGCCATATAAGTTTATTGCCCGTCGGAACGACTGAAGCCTACCAATATCAAAAAACGACAAGTTTTGTCACGCTTATCCGCAACATCATCATCGGCGTATCAATATTCTTTGGTTTCGCTTTTTTGGCGGCATATCTTTTTATTTTCTATCTTTCACAAACATCAAATAAAATAAATTCCAATATTGGGATTTCCCCTATCTCTGCTGATGTGCTTGAAAAAGAAGCGTGGGTAAAAAAAATAAATGGAATGACGGAAGCCTCTAGGGTAATCTTATCCACTACGCCACATTGGAGTATTTTGCTTGAAGATATAAATTCCCGCGTTATTAGCGGCATACTGATAACAAACTTCTCCGCCGTTTCTATCGCCGAACATATGTCAATGACTGGAACAGCCAAAGACCGCAACACGCTCAATCTATTTAAAAAATCGCTTCAAGATTCAATATACCTGACTGAGGTCGAACTTCCTATTAAAAATCTAGAACAAAAAGTGGATATTCCATTCTCAATTTCTTTCCGTCTAAATGACCCGAGCATGCTATATTACAAATAATTATGTTCACTATAAAAAATCTTTTAATACTTATCGGACGCAATATGGCTATTGCTCTTGCGGCAGTGGCTGTCAGCTTGATTGCGATTTTTTTCCTGACAAAACAGATAGAGCATATATCGGAAACTGTGGCCTTAAACCATCGCCTCGCAAATGAGCTCGAAAAAAGAAGCGGGCTTTTTGAGGTATTGAAGCGCGACGCGCAAATCATCGGCATAAACGATATCCGCATAGAAAACGCTTTTCCTCCTTCAAATAATATCTTGGAATTTATAAATATCTTAGACAGCCTGGCGGCTAAAATTGGTATTGCGCAGACTTATCGTTTTGAAACACCGGTATCGTCGGCCATTTCCGACTCGTTTCCGATGTCAACTATTTTATACACCAACAGTTTCGGAACTAATGTTCCGACTTTCCTAAATTACCTCAAAGAATTTGAAAAGCTGCCGTATTTTACCAATATTGAAGGATTGAATATTTCATCGCAAGACAATATAGGCTGGCTTGGAGCCTCCGCGGTATCCCTGCGGGCAAGTTTATATACTAAAAGTATACAATAAAATTATGAAATTAAAAGATATTAACTTTTCGACAATAATTCAAAAAATCAAGTCAATGAGGCTGTCTGATTTCACTTATGGAAGCGTGGTCTTGGCGCTACTTATAGTCGTCATTATTTCATTTATCTACTCTGCAAACTTTATAGTAAAAAATATAAATAAAATATTTTCGCCGGGAGACGATGGAAATGCTCAAGCCCTAAATATGGAAAACTATTTGTTGGTGGTAAAAAGGCTCAATTTGCCGGTAAATACTGTTTCCGAAAATACAGATGCGCCAATAGTTGAACCCGTAACACCTCCGATTGAGATTCCGGCAGATACCAGTATTCCCACTATTGAAACTCCCGCAGAAACACCGGAATCTATTGCTCCAATTATTGACAAAAAATCAATAACCATAAATATCTTAAACAGCACGACTAAAAAAGGCGTAGCCGCTACTTTGGCCAAGGCCCTTACCGACGCCGGTTTTTCTGCGGCAACTACGGGAAATGAGAAAAAATTATACGCTTTGACAACAATTATCGTGAGTGACGCCAAGAAAGACTATACTCCATCAGTCTTAGAAGTTGTTAGTAAATCCTACCCACAAGCGGTAACAGAATCAGCTTCAGGTGTTACAGAATTTGATGTGACGATAATAATAGGCAAAGAATAAAACTATTATACGAGGTCTTTCTTTTGCGCCACAGCCTCAAGCGGAAAAGTGATAAAAAATGTTGTACCTTTATTTTCTTCCGACTGAAAATGAATAGCGCCGCCGGAGTGTTCAACCATTAATTTAACGATATAAAGGCCGAGCCCGGTTCCTTCAGTATAATGTTTGCCGGAATTGTCCGCGCGAAAGAGCTTGGTAAAAATTCTGTCCTGCTGGTCTTTGGGAATCCCCCAGCCATTGTCTGATACTTCTATAGCGAGATTTTCCTTGTCGTGGAGAATGGTAAAACTAATCGTATCCCCTTTGTCCGTGTATTTCACCGCATTGGAAACTAGATTTTGGAATACCATACGCAATAATTTCGAGTCAATCGTAAGGAGAGGGGTATCGGGGGAGAACTGTGTCTTCATCACTAAGCCTTTATCATTAATTTGCGGTTTTTGTTCCAGGATTACAGACTGGGCAAGAGCAACGACGTCCGTCGGCTCCGGCAAAACGACAAAGGTTCCCATTTCTAGACGTGAAAGATTAAGAAGAGAGTTTATAAGCTCCACCATCCGATGGTTGCCCTCATAGATATCATCAAGGTATTTTCTCTGCTCATCGGTCAATTTGCCCGCATCCCCCGCCAGAAGCATTTCGGCGTTCCAGCTTATAGAAGAAAGCGGGGTGCGTAATTGATGGCTAGCGAGCGAGACGAACTCCGTTTTAGCTTTATCAATTTCACGTTCTTTAGTAATATCTCGAAACACCATCACGCAACCGATCACCATGCCTTCTTTATCCAATAAAGGAGCAATACTGTCGGCAACCTGTGTCTTGTTGCCATTTTTATCCACCAGTATAGTGTGATTAGACATTTCCTGAACAGTTTTAGTTTCTATCGCTTTATTAATAAACTGGTCATTAACTTCCCCTGTATCTTCAGAAATAAATTTCATTTTATCGCTATATTTTGTACCCAAAATTTCTTCCATTTCATAACCCGCCATTTTAGCTGCTACTTTATTAATAAGTATTATTTTCAAATTCTTATCCATCACAAAAACACCATCACCAATACTATGCAAAATAGTATCCATTTTATCTTTTTCTTTAGCAATATGGCGTT
>MFUY01000019.1:5817-6316 GCA_001787035.1 Candidatus Nomurabacteria bacterium RIFCSPLOWO2_01_FULL_41_12 | reverse complement strand
TATTGAATTATTTTTTGTAGAAAAATTAACGAATCCATTTGCTGAAGCTATCTTAGAAGACGCGGGAGAAAAAACCAAAAAAGCTAAGACTAAAAGTCCAAGTAGCCTAAGGACGGTCTCGAGTTTCCAAAAGACCATCCTTGCAAGAAATTGTTTCCTAAAATTTTTTGGTATCATTTTGTATTTTAGGACTCTTATATAATACTACTATTAAGAGAAAATATAAATAGTTTTTATCTCTTATCGTGAAATTTCTTGTGTATATCGCGCAAATGTTTGTCCGTAACGTGGGTGTAAATCTGGGTAGTGGATATATTGCTGTGTCCGAGCATGACCTGGACACTCCTTATATCAGCTCCATTTTGAAGAAGATCAGTAGCAAAGCAATGACGAATGACATGCGGGGTAACCTTTTTAGAAATTCCTGCTTTGATGGCGTAATATTTAACTATTCTTTCTACTGACCTTTTTGTTAAATGTTTTATTTCCTTTTTTTTAG
>MFUY01000019.1:5508-5740 GCA_001787035.1 Candidatus Nomurabacteria bacterium RIFCSPLOWO2_01_FULL_41_12 | reverse complement strand
CTAGCCCTGGGAGATATAAATCCCACTCGAACTTTGCCACCCTTTCCACGTATTGAGAGTTCTTCAAACTCTGTGCTAATTTCACGGGGGAGAGAGCAAAGCTCGGAAACACGCAAGCCTGTGGAAAACAGAAGCTCCAAAATAGCCTTGTCGCGAAGATTTTTTATGTCATTTCCTTTTGGAGCATCAAGAAGACGGGAGAGTTCGGCTGGCGTGATGAGGTCTATAGGCC
>MFUY01000019.1:0-5407 GCA_001787035.1 Candidatus Nomurabacteria bacterium RIFCSPLOWO2_01_FULL_41_12 | reverse complement strand
TTCTGGGTTTTTTTAGATAAGGTTTCCACAAGAATTGGTTTGCCCTTCAAAGAGCGGATTCCTGAAGGTTGCTTGTTTAACCAAAGGCGGAATTCTCGCACTAAGTCATCGGTAATCTGTCCTGCAGTCTGCACTCCTTTATTTTTGGCGAATTGAAAAAAGCGATTCAGATAATGTTCATAATTTTCAATTGTTCGCGCCGCCGAGCCTTTTTCTATTTCCAAATATTCTAGGAATTCTCTTTGGATCTTGTCGATTGGAGATGCCATGTCTGTATTTTAGCACAAAATATTGTGCGACATGGTTGGGATTGTGTTTTTAAGCCTTTTATGCTAATATAAAATTCATGTTAGCAACTAAAAAAAAGCAGACAATTATAAAGAAAAATCAAATTCACGAGAAAGATACGGGCTCTCCGGAGGTGCAGGTGGCTGTCATTTCTGCCGCCATTGATGAATTGGCGAAGCATTTAAAGAAACACAAGAAAGACAATCATTCTCGCCGGGGCCTCATCAAGATGGTAGCTGACCGACGCACTCATCTGAAATATTTGGAAAAAACAAGCAAACCCCGTTACAATGCGCTAATGAAGAAAATGGAGCTCGCTTAACATGACGGTAATAAAACACAAAGAACAAAGGGTCGGCGTCTTTATTGACACTCAAAATTTATATCACTCCGCGCGCAATTTATACAAAGCGCGGGTAAATTTCGGCGCAGTTTTAAAAGATGCAGTTGCCGGTAGAAAGCTGGTGCGGGCGGTGGCATATGTCATCACCACTGAAGCAGGCGATGAAAAGAATTTTTTTGAAGCACTAGAAAAGCTTGGCATTGAAACTAAAACAAAAGATTTACAAGTATTTTCTAGTGGGACAAAAAAGGGGGATTGGGATGTGGGTCTTACGGTGGATGTGATGAAAATGGCTAATCGTTTGGATACTGTGGTTATAGTTTCAGGCGATGGAGATTTTATCCCACTTGTGAGATATCTCCAGCATCATACTGGTACACAAGTTGAAGTTGTTTCATTTGGTAAATCAACCTCCGGTAAACTTCGCGAAGCAGCAGATGATTTCGTGGACTTGTCTGATAATCCTAGGAAGTATTTGATTGGAGCGAGGTAAAAAATTATCTTATACCTGCTTTTTCAAACATGGCCAACATTTCGTCCTGAAGTGAGTCCAATCTAAGGCCTTTTTCAAGCTCATCTATTTTTGGAATTATTAACTTCAATTTTTTCCTGATTTTTTCGTTATATTCTTTTCTCTGAGCGCGATAAGTTTCTAAGTTAGCGCCCTCTTTCCATTCAAAAGGGGAATTTTCCTCAAGCAACTGGGTGAGTATTCTAATGATTTGTCTGACAGCTTCTCTCGCTCTAAGGTTGTTTAAGATGGCAATTTCTTTCATTGAATTTTTTTCCTTTAGCAAATCTTGAATCCTCTGGGCCAATTGTTCAGGATGCATTCTCAAAACCGTCAGTATGGAAGCAAAAAGTTCGTCATGGTTGTCATAAGGATGACCGTCAATAACCTTTTGATTTTTCTGGAAGGAAGATTCGTCAAAAATGTTCACTAAAAGCCCCTTCTCGCCTTCCAAGAGGGAGTTTCTGGCTCCGGTAAAACCGCCCAAAGTTTCAAATACCCTTGCCAAGTCCAAATTGTTCGTTTGGTCTACAGCGTGGCGTATGCGAGATACAACCGCGTGCGCTAACTCGTGAGTCAGGACGCATTCAAACTGACCCTCATAAGTTGGTGACTGTGCAACTGCTGAAGATATTTCTACTCTTTTTTCGTCTACGTAAAATCCGTTATGTTCAGAAGATTTATAAACGTAAACTGGGTCATTTACAATGTTGCCGAAGGCCTGTTGTATTCTCCTGGCGGTTTGTAAATTCTCGGTTGACAATTCCACTTCCGCATAAAAGGGCGAAGTAGGATTTTCGTAAGTGTGGTACAGCGGTAAAATTTTATATTCATAGGTTTCATTGCCTATATCTATTTTTAATGTCCATACTCCTTGACCTGGAAGTGCGACGTTTTGCATTCCCCGCGCCAGACTTGAAACATTTTTTGAAAGCCCACCTTGTTCACTATTTAAACTTACCCTGGCTATTTTTTTAACCTCTGCTTCATTATATTGCAAGTGCCAGCCATCAACTTTAAAATCCCCAACCTCTGTTTTTATGGTGTCGCCCGATTCGTAAATCCTGTTTCGTTCGTTCTGTCTAGTCTTCTCATATCCTATACCGAGAGCTGCTCCAGCACCCGCCAAAGCACCCAGCTTTAACCCCTTGCCTACATCTTTTAGGAACTGTCTTCTGGATGGAATTTTTTCCATAGCCATATTATATGCTTCAAATTATAAAAACTAAAGGGCCAAAGGACTGATTGTATTTTCTCCTTAAAAATGCTAGTCTGACATAGTACTTTACCAGTTAATCGGTTCGCGTCTAGACACAAAGTAGTGTTTCAGCTTATTGTTAAGTTATGAAACAACACTGTAGTCTGGATACGAATTTACCTCGCTAAGCGGGGCTCAAATGCAAAAAAAAGAATATAGTGTGGAGATTGGTGGAAAAACTTTAACAGCTATTTTTACAGACTTGGCGGAACAAGCTCATGGTTCGGTAATGCTCAAATACGGCGAGAGTATAGTCTTAGCAACTGCTTGCATGTCCAAAGATAGCCAAAAAGGTCTAGGTTTTTTCAATTTAACGGTGGATTATGTGGAGAAATTTTACGCGGCCGGGAAAATTCTGGGTTCCCGTTTTACAAGGAGAGAAGGAAAACCGTCCGAAGACGGCATATTGGGCAGTCGAGTTATTGACCGGACGCTTCGCCCGCTCTTTGACCAATCAATCCGCCATGCTGTGCAGGTAATCGTGACGGTTATTTCTGTTGACGACAACGACCCGACTATTTTGGCGGTCAATGCCGCTTCGCTTGCGCTCGCTGTGTCCGATATCCCCTGGAATGGGCCTATTGGTTGCGTGCGTATCGGTAAGTACCCCGAACGAGAGCCTTCGGCTCCATACGGGGCAGGTGATAGTGATGTCCTAACAATAAATCCTTCGCAGAAGTTGAGGGAAGATGATTCCAGATATAAATTTGACCTGACTGTTTGTGGTAAAAACGGCAAGATAAATATGATTGAAGCGTCGGCTCACCAAACCGTAGAGGCAGAATTGGAAGAGGCGCTAGAGCAAGCAAGCGCTGAGATTGCCAAACTGGAAGATTTTCAACAGGAAATAGTAAAACAGATAGGCAAGAAAAAAAGAGTGATAGAAAAAGAGCAAACTTCCCCGGAATCGGTGGCGTTATTTAAAAAGAATATTTTACCCAAGATGGAAGAAGCTATCTTTGCCGGCGCGGGTAAAGTGAAGATTGATGCGCTCCATAATGTCTGGAACGAAATGGTAAAAGAAAAATACAAAGACAGGGAAGATTTTTCTTTGGAAGACAATTTATTCGACGATACGGAAAACGACATACTGCACGAGAAAGCTATAAAAGAAAACAAGCGTTCGGACGGAAGAAAAATGGATGAAGTGCGTGATTTATACGCGCAGGCCGGAGGCATCTCTTCTATCTTGCACGGTTCGGGGATTTTTTATCGCGGAGGGACGCACGTGCTCTCCGTGCTTACCCTAGGCGGGCCGGAAGACAGGCATTTGGTGGACGGCATGCAGTTAAAAATTGAGAAAAGATTTATGCATCATTATAACTTTCCGCCTTACTCGGCCGGAGAGGTCGGCCGCGCAGGATTTACCAATCGCCGGGAAATCGGTCATGGCGCGCTGGTTGAAAAAGCGCTCGCAATGGTATTGCCGAGTGTAACGGACTTTCCATATACTATGCGCATCGTCTCTGAATCTATGGCTTCAAATGGTTCTACTTCCCAGGCATCAATTTGCGCTTCCACTCTTGCGCTCATGGACGGGGGGGTTCCAATCAAGGCGCCGGTTGCCGGCATTGCTATGGGGCTCATGTATGAATCAGACGGTAAATATAAAATTTTGACCGATATCCAAGGACCCGAAGATCATTATGGAGATATGGATTTTAAAGTTGCGGGGACAAGAGCAGGGGTGACCGCTATTCAGCTTGATGTAAAAGTAGAAGGTGTGCCGATAAAAATATTAGGGGAAGCATTAAGGCAAGGGAAAACTGCCCGAGTAGCCATCATAGACAGAATTGAAAAAGAAATTCGAGCTCCCAGGGCGGATATTTCTCCAAATGCTCCGAAGATTTTGATTATTAAAATCAAGCCGGACCAGATTGGCTTAGTAATTGGCGGTGGAGGAAAAACTATTAAAGAAATTAAAGAAAAGACCGGAGCGGAAATCACTATAGAAGATGATGGGACGGTCTATCTGACAGGCAAAGATGGTTCAGCCGAAGCCGCGAAGGTTATAGTGGAAGAAATAACTCATGAGTTTACAGTAGGCGATGTTTTAAAAGGAGAAGTTGTAAAAGTTGCTGAATTTGGCGCATTTGTGAGGCTAAATTCCTCAACTGATGGCATGGTGCATATATCCGAGCTGGCGCCATTTCGTGTGGAGCGAGTTTCCGATATAATAAAGGAAGGTATGATTGTACCGGTTCGGGTCATAAATATTGATAAAGAACGAGGAAGGATTGGTTTGTCAATTAAGGAAGCCGATAAAGATTTCTTTAAGAAATCATAAAATTTAGTTTTTAGATTTTTATTCAGGTCCTCGGTTCTCCGGGTCCCTATCCCGGCCAGACCATTCATAAAAACCAAAAACTAAATTTTAAGATAACAAAATGGAAAAAGATGAAAAAATACCTGCCCGCAATGCTTCGCATAACGATGCAGGCGGGCAACATAAAATCGTGGAGACTTATGCTGAAGACATGGCGAAGGCAATTAAAAGTAGCGGGGGAGGATTGATAAAAAAAATAATTCACGGAGAGGAGGAACATGAGAGGGAAAAGAAAAATCTTTCTCCGGAATCAAAAAAGAACAGGATTTATATGCTTGTAAGCTTATTGCTCGTATTTTTTGCTCTATTTACTTTATCTTTTTTTCTTTTCAATGAAAGTGTTTCTACCGTTCCGGTAGAAAAGCAATTTACACCCCTCATTTTTACCGACAAGAGTGTTTTTTTTGAAGTCAAAAGCTTTACTAAAGACGAAATAACCCAGACCGTTTTAAATGAAGTCGGCAATACGACGGTCAAAGAAGGGGGAGTAGAGGGGATTTATCTGACTTTTGATAAAAAAGTAATGGGCTTGAGACAGTTTACTTCACTCATAAAAAGCAGTTTTACCCCAGACAATGCCAATAATTTTGTGAATGATAATTTTTTGCTTGGCGTTGTTGATACTAAGACTAAGCCTGCCCGCTCTCCCGAAGGGTCGGGAGCAGGCGGGGACTTCTTTAT
>MFUY01000018.1 GCA_001787035.1 Candidatus Nomurabacteria bacterium RIFCSPLOWO2_01_FULL_41_12 | reverse complement strand
TTAAAACAAAATTCGGTACCTTTGCCGTGCTGATTTGCTATGACCAATGGTTCCCCGAGGCCGCCCGAGCGGCTAGGATAGCCGGTGCGGAAATAATTTTTTTTCCGACAGCTATCGCGGATATTATCGGCTACAAACACCCCAACGACTGGCATGACGCTTGGGAAACAAGTATGCGAGGCCACGCTATAGCCAACAGCGTCGTAGTCGCTACTCCAAACAGAGTCGGCACTGAAGGCAGAAGCAGATTTTGGGGGCAGTCTTTTGTTTGCGATGCTTGGGGTAAGGTCTTAAAAAGAGGGAGCAGTAATAAAGAGGAAATCTTAGTTCAGAAAGTTGATTTAGAGTACAATAAATTTCTTTCTGAGGGATGGGGCTTTTTGCGCAACCGCCGTCCGGATACTTACAAAAATCTCATTTCTAATAAATTTATTAAAAAATCCAAAAAACTCGCAAAAGTTGCCCACTACCAAAAGATGAAAAAAGCCCTAGGAAAATAATATATTCTATGAGATTCATTATGCCAGCTGAATGGGAAACACACGAGGCGGTTTGGATGGCCTGGCCGCATGACCTGATTACTTTTCCACCGGGACATATTGAGAAAGTGGAAGAAAGATATGTTGAAATTATTAAAGCTCTTTCAGGCAGCGAGCAGGTTTTGCTCTTGGTTTTAAATAAGGACATGGAGCAAAAAGTGTCTTATATGCTGGATCAAAATAAAGTAAATTTGCCCCAAATAATTTTTCATACTACGGACTATGCAGATGCGTGGCTTAGAGATTATGGCCCTATGTTCGTGATAGATTCTAAGGGAAAAAAACTTGCATGGGTTAAATGGCAGTATGATGCTTACAGTAAAAAATTTCCTGACCTACTTAAAGACAATCAAGTATTCTATAATCTCAAAAATGAAATTAATGCACCCATGCTAGAAGGCGGTATGGTATTAGAAGGCGGCTCCATAGAACAAAATGGAAAGGGGACAATCCTAGCCACTCGGCAATGCCTGCTCAGCTCCGGCAGGAACCCCGATTTAACCAAAGAGCAAATTGAAAATAATTTAAAGAACTTTTTAGGCGCGTCAAACATTGTCTGGCTGGAACAAGGTTTATTTAACGATCATACCGACGGACACATAGACGACATCGCAAAGTTTGTTTCCCCTGACACAATTCTCTGTGCATATGAAGAAGACCCCAGTGAGGAAAACTATCCGATACTCAAAAAAAACTTTGATGATTTAGAAAAAGCTTTTGACCAAAACGGCAAACCGTTTAAGCTTGTTAAACTGCAAGTTCCGCATTTAGAATACGACAAACATAAGCCTTTTGAAGCCGGAAACAAGGCCCCCGCATCTTACACTAATTTTTACATTGGCAACAAAGTTATCCTAGCCCCGGTTTACAACGACCCTAGCGACGAGGTGGCCTTAAAAATAATAGGGTCCTATTTTCCGAACCGCAAGGTAGTGGGCATAGATTGCCGCGATTTAATTTATGGCGGCGGAGCAATCCATTGTATTACGCAACAGCAGCCTGCATCATAGGACACAAAAAAACAAAGAACGCCCCGAAGGGCGTTCTTTGCGGCACATACGTTGTTTACGATAAATGTGAGAATACACTCAGTCAAAATAACTTTTGTCTCACACTCACAGGGAGAGTATAGCATACTTGTGAGAAAATTGCAAGTCGATTCTGCAGAATCGTGTCGCGCAATTGTCCATTGAAGCGCGACTAGGAATATGCTATAATGCTGGGGCAGGCATCGGATAGCTACTCCGACGTAAGGTCGGAGAGGAAAGTCCGAACACAGATCCCGCTTACCCCGCTTGGCGGGGCGAGCTGAGAAAAAGTAGAGGGTAATGCCCTCCCATAGCGATATGGAGTTGCGAACAGAAACGACCCGGTTAAGTCCGGCTGAAACGGCTAAATACTTACTCCTGTGCAAGATCGTGTCCCGAGAGAAATCGAGGGGAGAATCGCTTGAGTCCCGCAGTAATGCTGGACCTAGACAAATTGCTATCATCCTGAGCGAAAGCGAAGGACCACAGAATTCGGCTTATAGATGCCTGCAAAAAATGAGAATCCCCTGCCCAAAGCGGGGGATTTTCTTTTGTATCAATTTTAAAATTCTGCCCTATCCCCTTCTTTTAAATTATTCTTTTCCGAAAAACCGGCAACAACCTCCAAAACATATTTGCTGTCTATGTCGGGTCCGTAGGTCTTCGGAAATGATTCAGGCTGCGCATTCTTTTTTATATAAATTACTCTCATATCTTCCCCAATCCAAATCATGTCTATGGGAAAGTTCATATCTTTCATCCAGAAATAATATTTGCCGGGTTTTTCAAAAATAAACAGCATACCCTCGCCTTCTCCCATTTTAATTCTTCCGGAAAGTCCTTGAGCTTGGGTTAGGGGGGTGGAGGCTAGGTCAAACTTGATACTGGTCCCCGCTATTTTTATATATTTTATTTCTGTCGGCTTGAGGTTTTCAGAAGGACGGTTAATTAAAAAAAACCCTATTGTAAAAATAATAATTACTAACGCAAAGCTTTTCTGGATTTTTTGTCTATCCATAATTATTTATGGTCCCCATTCGTCCAGCCAAAGAGTTTACCGATGGAGTCCGCTGTTTCGCGTTTGCGCGCGATTTTAACAGCGCCGTCTTGCGCGATTATTTTCATTGGAGCAGCAAGCAGGCAATGATGCGAAGCCAGCCCGTCTTGATATGCGCCGGTATCGAGGACCGCCACAAGCTGGTCTTTGCCCTCGTGTAACTTTGGCATTAGGATATAATTTCCCCCGGCCGTATATTTATCATCCGAATCACAAGTGCTTCCGGCAAGCCAGGTTGTTTTCAGAGCGCTGTGCATGTTATTTACGGGTATTGTGTGAAATTTTTGATGCACCGCCCAAGTGTCTTTAAGATCGTTCATAAAAGAACCATCAATAATATACCAGGATTTTGCGTTCGCTTTCGGTATATGTTTTTCAGAAATTACTTTATAAATCGTTATCTGGGCCGGATCCACAATATACCAACCCCATTCTATTATGAGGTTTGGGTGCTTGATCCCGGCTTTTTCTGACAGATTTTTTAATAATTTTATTATTTTACTGGAAACAGCTTTAGCTGTATAAAATTTCTTTTTTTCATGAGAAATACCGAATCCTCCGCCAATATCCAAGGTGTCGAGCGATGGATGCGTTTTTTGTAATTCTTTATAGATACTGAATCCATGTTTCACCGCTTCCAGAATACTTTTCTGCGTCTTGATTTGCGAACCCATGTGATAGTGCATTATCTTAAGATTTTTCATCCTAGGCAAATCAAAGGCCTCTTTCTCTGAAAGTCCAAAACGGTCAAATTTTTTATCCCAGTGAGTGTCAGCTTTAATATTCAAATCTACCCGCACACCGATATCGCCTTTGTATTTTGAAACTCTTTCTATTTCATCTGCGCTCTCAATAATCGGAACGATATTCATACCTTTACTGCGCAATTCCTCTATTAAAGCAAAATATTGATCAGTCTTTGGACCATTGCAAACTACACGAATTTTGCTGTTAAACCTCTCTCCTTCCCAAAGTTTCTTCACTAACCAAAGTTCGTTGGCGGAAGTTACTTCCAAATTTGCTCCCTCAGAAAGAAGTGGGAGAACAAATTCTTTATTCTGATTCACTTTCATCGGATAATGATAGAAGAACTTGCCTTTATAATTGTAGATTTTTATATAGGCCTGAAAATAGCCAATTAAATCTTTAAGCCTATCTTCTAACACAAAAGGGAAAATCACCTGAAGCGGTGTACCATATTTGTGTGCCAAGTCATTTAAATTGTAAATATGGTGGCCTTCTATCGCAGTAAGTTCACCATCCGGACTAATGCCAAAAAACTGAGTATTAAAATCTTCAGATCCTAACTTCCAAAATTTCTTCCAATTCTTGCCCTGTTTTTTTATTCTTTTCGTTTTTTTCTTCGGCATTAAAGTGAAATTAGTATACCCCTACACTTATAAGAAGTCAAAATATTTAAAGTACAATGTTAGCCAAAATAAGTGTGGGGGTATAGCAAGCGTCAAAAAAATGTAAAGGATTTTAAGGCTTTAAATACTCTTTCATAAACTCCTCCTAAAATTAAGCCTCAGTAAACTATATCTAACCCTCTTTTCTATAAAGGTTATTATACTTCAAATTGTTTGACAGGGGTATTCTACAAGCATACAATACACTTAGAGAACTTATTAATAATAAAAAACAACTATGAAAATAGAATATAAATATAAAAGTCATGTAATCAATGGTGGCGTCGCAATTGTTGTAGTACTGGCTATGTCTATGGTCATAAACAAAGGACCAAGCCAAAGTCAAAAAATACAAATAGACAAATCCTTGCAAACCATACAGACAGCCCTGCAAAAGGGTGATTCGGGGACAAAAGTAAAAAAGATACAAGAAATTCTTCTGCGTGCGCCTGATTTATTCCCTAATGGTTCAGTCACCGGAAGTTTCGACGGAGCGACAGAGGACGCAATCAAAAAATTCCAAATCAAAAACCGCTTAGAAATTTCCGGAAAAGTTGATGCTACAACCATGGCCAAGCTTAATAAGTTTGATGCACGCACAAAACAGCGTCAACAGCTGAAACTATATAGCATTGAAGATAGTGGAAGATTACTCAAACTGACCGGTACGGGATTTACTAAAGAAGGAAATAGTATCCAGATAAAAGGCCGGACAATTCTTGCAGACCAATTCTCTAGTGACGGCACAACCCTCACTTTTGTCTTACCTCCTTTCGTACCTTGTAAAATCGGATCCTCTTGCCCGGTGAAAATAATAAATTACAACGGCATAAGCAATGCAATTCCGTTTAAACTAACAAATGATCCGACACCGCCATATCCGACTCCATATCTGACACCAACACCTGATCCGTATCCGACACCTGTACCTGATCCATACCCGACACCAGCACCTGATCCGTATCCGACACCATACCAGACACCTGCGCCTGACCCAACGCTTATAATCACGATACCAAATCCCTGCTCCTACGCAGCCGCAACTCCGGCTCCAATTCCAGCCGTACCGTTTAAAGTTCTTTCACCCAACGGTGGAGAAAATTGGACTTTCGGTAGCGAACATCCGATAACATGGGAAGGGGCTGATCCGAGCTGGCCAATATGTATCTCTCTTGTCAACTCTACTAATGTATTGAGACGTATGGCATTTAACCTTACCAATGATGGTTCAGAAAATTGGATTGTGGACGTACCACCCGGTGAATATAGGATGTCTATCGAAGCCTGCCGAGGCTGTCCGAACATGCTATGGGATAACAGCGACAAAGTATTTACCGTGAGTGATGGTACGACTTATGGTAAAGTTTCATCCACATATTCAACCAACCAAAGCCTGGTTCTGTTGACTCCAAAATCAACTGAAGAGATTTGGTCCCCGGGAAGTAGCCATGATATTTTATGGAGCGGTGGTGGATCAGACTGGATCATAGATATTGGTCTTATAGATATAACCACTCACACAACTGCCGCTACGCTGTTTACCGGACTGACAAATAATGGTCAGGTAACTTGGAATATGCCCAGCACCGTGGCACCGGGACAATATGTATTCTATCTCTCGTGCAACAACTGTACAAAAGTGGAGAGAGGCGGCAATTATGCTTATAGCTTCTATAATTTCTCAGTTCTCAACCCTTAAGATAAAGTTCTATGGAGCAGGTTCCGGTGCTGGCTCTGGAGTCGGCTCGCTAGACGGCGGAGGAGTTTCAGCTGAAGGCTGATCAACCTCGGGCTGAGGCTCTGGTATAGGTTCAGGAGTAAGCTCGGGGGAGAGTTCTTCTTCGGGCTGGGGCTCTGGTGTTGGTTCGGGTGCAGATTCAGATGCAGGTGCAGAAGTAGCGCCTCCATTGCTTACAGAATTTTGCAAAAGTGACTGTAGTTGAGATTCGGTCACGCATGTATCATTGATGCATAATTTATCCGAAGCATGAAAACTTCCAGCGAACATGTCCGTAATGCCATTTGCCGCATCAGCGAGCCAGGTAGTGATTTTTGCAAAAAGATTTGTGAAGAAGCTGGTGACAAAAGCCTCGCCCGTAAGGCTATGGCCGAGGGATTCGGCATCGGAGCCAGGCAGAGGAATTGTAATGCCAGCGATACTTTCTAAGTTTAAATTCAGTTCCTGGATGGCTTTAATGGTAGGAGCGGCTAATTCGCCATAATTAAATCCCCAGGGATTCACATCGTCGCGATACACCATCGCGGCATCATCGGGAATAAGTGTAGCCACTTGCCGAGCACCGACTCCATAGTGAAGCTTCTCGGGGTTGTCTTTAAAGCGGTAAGCAATGGGCTTAATCGCATTTATGAAATCCAGACCGGGGGTGTCTCCGAGAATATCCTTTGTCAGTTCATCAGATGTGTTAAAGGCGCCAGCACTGACCCATGCTTCAGACCACCGCATTGCAGACGTACCGAGCTTGGTAGCACCATTATTTCCAGGTCGGACGGCACCGCTGCTCGAGGAAAATAAAATCAACTCGTTCGGGCCGCCAATAGCAAAATCGGTTGCCGCGCCGTTCGTGTTGCCAACGGCTGTGCCGGAGCTGATAAATCCAATCGATGTGCCATTGTTCTTGAAGGCAATGTTGCTGCCGTTTGTTGCGGCGGTCCCGTTGAAGACCCACGCGTCGCTTGTTTTGCTGCTCGTAAACGTCGCCGAGCCGTCGGAGCCGAGAATATTCAGCGCAGCAAAGGACCCATCAGAACTCCTCACTTGAAAAGTG
>MFUY01000017.1:14077-40373 GCA_001787035.1 Candidatus Nomurabacteria bacterium RIFCSPLOWO2_01_FULL_41_12 | reverse complement strand
TTAGGCTCTGGTGATTTTTTCTATCCATTCAACAGCATGATTCCAGACTATTTTATCGTTTAAAACCAGATGATGTCCGGAAACTTCAACATTGATATTTCGCATGGCCCCTTCCAGGAAACTGCCCTTGGGGTGCCAAACATGATTATCAAAAGATGGAATGATTGAAACAATTTTCTTATTTGCTTCAGGATGACCTTCTAAATAACGGATGATTTTGCTGTCAGGAGAAAGCTCACGGACAGAAGAATGCGGCATGAATTTAGCAATTGATGAACCGCTCCAAGGGGTTGCAATTGCAATCACTCCTTTGACCCTTTTGTCCGGGTCATCATGGATTAATAAGTATTTACTTATCAGTCCTCCTTTGCTGTGAGCCACAATGATAATATTTTTTAGATTATTTTCCTCAATTACTTCGCGCACCGCTTTGGCTGACCTTGGTATATCTCTGTTATTATTGCCGAGTTTCGGGATAATATAAACAGGATGGCCCAAGAGCGAAATATGGTCGGCTATTTGTTTTGAGAATGCCCAAGGCATAAGCACTCCGGACAAAATAACAATCGGCACTTTGCCTTCTTTGGTATATCCTAAATAATGCGGAGGCGGCGTGTGCTTGAAATAGGCGAATGCTCCGGTAGAAAATAAATAAGCGTAATCTTTAATCCAAGCAGTTATTTTTTTCATAAAAATCTACTTCGTATGTATCGCTAGATAAATATCTTCCAATGCACGGACGGCGTCGCCGGCGGCAATATTATTCTGATGATAGAGTACATCAGTGCAGTCGCCGGCCGCCCAGATACCCGGAACTTCCGTCTTCTGCGTCTTTGGGTCAATTTTTATTCTACCTATCTTGTCTAAAGGCAATAAATCTTTTACAAAATCAGTATTGGGAATCTGCCCGACTTCCACGAATATTCCGGACACTTTCAATTCTTTTGTTTCTCCTGTTTTCGCGTCCCCGCCTGCATCGCTATGCGAAGCATTGCGGGCAGGTTTATAAACTAGGCCTTCAACAAATTTATCACCCCGCACCTCCAATATATCCACATTTTTAATCGCTTTCATCTTTGGATTTTTTAAGACTTTTTCTACTGTAATTTCGTCTGCACGAAAAGTGTCGCTACGGTTTAAAAGCGTGACGGATTTGCAATATGCCAAAAGCTGCGCGGCGGTTTCAAAGCCGGCATTGCCTCCGCCGATGACGGCCACGTCCATATCTGCAAACAGAGGTCCATCGCAAGAAGCGCAGTAAGTTAGCCCTTTATGCTCAAGCCTGTCGGCATTTTTTGCTTCTAATTTTCTCCTGCCGCTACCACTAGTGATTAAAATTGTTTTTGTCAGAAATTCCTCGCTCTTACCATCTCCTTTGTCTGTTTTTACAGAAAAATTTTCACCCATTTTTGCTATGGCATTTACCTTTTCGCCTTCTTTTACCTCCAGACTCTCGCCTGCATTGGCAAGTACATGCTTTTTAAATCCTTCGGCTAGTTCCGGTCCCGAAAGGGACACTGTACCTATCCAGTTATAAACCTGCTCGGAGACAATGCTCTGTCCGCCCCATTCGGCGACTATTAAAAGCGTCTTGAGCCTTTTACGGGCGGCATATACGGCCGCCGCCGCGCCAGCTGGCCCGCCGCCGATAATTATCAAATCGTAAGTCATATTTACATTATACACTAGGAGTCAAGTTTTTAAAATTTATATTCTATTTTTTCCTTCTCAAGAATGCCGGAACAGCGCTCCAGTCATCGGTATTATCATCGTCCACGATGATATCCTCTATCACTTCCGTTTTCTTTTCCATTTTCTTCATGAAGTCATTGCTATTTATGCTCCCGCTCTTTATGCTGCTCGCTATTTCCTTTTTAGCCAGGGCCGCATTATCTTCTTTGAGCAATGTCTGGCCCATGCTACCAGCTGCGCTGAAGAGGGTTTTCCGAGGCGCATCAGCAGGGAAACTAGTGGCAATAACTGTGACTTTCAACTCGCCCTTTTTTAATTTTTCATCGCGAATCGTGCCAAAGATGACTTTGGCGTCTTTGTCGATTGATTCAGTGATTATTTTAGCTGCTTCCTGTATTTCGTGGATAGTCAAGTCGTCTCCGCCGGAGATGGCAAAGAGCACGCCCTTGGCGCCGTGAATGGAAATTTCAAGAAGGGGAGAATTAATGGCAGCGAGCGCCGCTTTCTCGGCGCGCTTCTCACCGGAGGCGGTGCCGATGCCCATCAAGGCGCTACCGGCATTTGACATGACGGCCTTGATGTCCGCGAAGTCCACATTGATGATACCGGGAGTCGTAATCAAATCTGAAATACCTTCCACTGCCTGGCGCAGAATATTGTCGCAATTGGCGAAAGCATCTTTGAAATTAGTGTTTTTGTCAGCCAGCTGGAGCAGTTTGTCATTTGGAATAATAATAATAGCGTCCACTTCTTTGGATAAATCTTCAATTCCTTTCTCGGCGATTTTCATTCGGTGATTGCCTTCAAAGAAGAAAGGCTTGGTAGTGACGGCAACAGTGAGTATGCCTTGTTCTCTCGCCGCGCGGGCAATAATGGGAGCTGCGCCCGTGCCCGTGCCTCCGCCCATTCCGCAAGCGAGGAAGATCATATCTGCTCCCTTGATGACGTCCTGGATTTCAGATTTTGTTTCTTCGGCCGCTTTCTTTCCAAGCTCCGGATCCATGCCGGCGCCGAGGCCCTTAGTGAGATTTTTGCCGATGTGGATTTTCTTCTCGGCTAGAGAGTGATGTAGATCCTGGGTGTCGGTATTCATGCAGATAAAGCTTACTCCCTTAACCTTGGAATTTATCATATGATTAATGGCGTTTTTACCCGATCCGCCTATCCCGATAACCATGATACGAGCGAAACTCTCTATTGCTTGGTTTATTTTTGGCATAATATAGTACACTACCAGAAAGCAAAAAAAAGTAAACCCCCACACTTATTTTTAAATTATGCCAAATTACAAAAAAATAAGTGTGGGGGGTAAAGTTTTACGGCATCAGCTGTTTTATGCCGATTTTCACTGTATTTTTAAAATCCTTGAACAAACTTGCGAGTGAACCCTCGGAGTAGCCATGATTATCTCGGGCGGAAATTATCAAACCGAGAGCGGTAAACCAAGATGAGTCGCGAAGCTTGGTTTTTGTATTGCCGAGAATTTCAGTTGTGCCTAAAGAGGCAGGAAGCTTGAGTGTTGATTTTGAAATTTCAGGAAGCCCCGAAATGTTTGCGCCTCCGCCGACAAAGACGATACCCGCCGGCAAGAGCTCCGCCCTTTTTATTTTTTTCAGATGATTATCAATCAGTTCAAAAATATCAGTGAGGCGCGCCTCAATAATCTCGTCTAATTTTTTCTTTGAAAAGTCTTGTTCTATGTCTCCGCGTTTCAGGCCTTCTGCTTTTTCGAGCGGTATCTTAAACCCAAGCGCGATGTCGTTGGTCACATCCGCTCCACCGATAGAAAAGCTGCGGATTGAGAGAGGCAATCCGTTTTCAAAAACGGTAAGCGATACAGTTTCTGACCCTATGTCTACTAGCGCCACCCCTACGATTTTTTGTTTTTCGGACAGGGCAATCTGGCCGATGGCGATCGGGGAAGCGATGACGTCAATGGTTTCCACTCCCGCTTCCGCTACCGTTGCGATCAAGTCTTCTAGGTGCTGCATAGAATAAGTAAGAATCAGGGCTTTTGCTTCGAGCTTGGTTCCGCGCATGCCTTCCAGCCGACCCAACACCTCTTTACCGTCGAGCCTGAAAGAAATAGGAAATACTTGAATAATTTTTTTATTGTTTAAATTCAGGTTTTCCTCGCAGTCCGCGAGCGCCTTGTTTATGTCAAGCACGGTCACTTCGCCGTCCGCTTTGGAAATGATTGCCGAACCGGAACTCCATTCTCCGCGCAAGCTTGTGCCGCCGACTGAAACAAAACTGCGTTTTATTATTATGCCGGAAGAATTTTGCGCCATTTTTACGGCATTTTTTACTGCAACTGCTGCCATGGCGGAATCGACAACATATCCATGCCGTAATCCCCGCGTCTCGCTCTCGCCTGTGCCAATAATTTTAGGATTCTTTTCTCCCTTTAAAAACTCTCCGACCACGACCCTCGTCGTTGCCGACCCCACGTCTATTCCTACTGAAATATTTCTTATCATCCCAGCACTAAAATTTTAACTTTTAATACCTGTCATTATACCACGTAATCAAAATTTAGTACGGGACAAGTATTTTTCCTCTAGTTTTTCCATTTTTTTACCATGCTTGAGACCTTTTAAATGAAGCATTCCGTGGATAACTAAAAAGCCTTGCCACTCTTTAAAAGTTCTGCTGGAATTATTAGCTTCTCTTTTTATTACAGCCTTGCATAGTACGAGTTCTCCCTCATTTTTATGTAAAGGAAAAGATAAGATATTGGTTGCTTTGTCTTTCTTTCTGTATTTTTTATTTATTTCCCGAGATTTTTTCTCTGTCACGTACGCAATAGACAAAGAATAGTCTTTACCCAAAATATCATTTTTTATATTTCTTATTTTACTTGCATTTACCTCACTTGGCATAATTTATTTAGTTACCATCTTGCCGAGCTTTTTGAGCTTCTCTATTTCAAGTCTGCGGCTCATTCTCTTTAGAGCGCTGTTTTTTACTTTGAGCTTTGATTCTTTTCGCAGGTTATAGCGGGCGGCTTTTACTTTGCGGACGATACCCGATTCCTGTATCTTGCGCGAAAAGCGGCGCAAAACGCTTGAATTGTTTTCATTTGGATTTTTCTTCACTTCTATTACTGTGTTAGCCATGCGTTAAAGACTATCATATTATTGACTCTTTTGTCAAAAAAAGCTAATATTAAATGATTATGGACCAATCAGCTGACTACATAACCGAAGAAAAAAGAAAAGCTTTGGAAATTGAATTGGAAGATTTGAAGGGACCAAAAAGAAAAGAAATTTTAGCGAGCTTGCAATACGCCAAGTCGCTCGGTGACTTGTCGGAGAATGCGGAATATCACCAAACCCGCGAAGACCAAGGCAAGCTCGAAGAACGCATTGCCAAAATAGAACAAATATTAAAGTCTTCACAGACTGTCAGAAAAGGCGGAGGAGATGTAATTGAAGTTGGCTCTATAGTAATTGTGCAAAAGGTCCCGACTGAAAGTCGTGGATCCTCGATAGCGGATGCTATCGGGAAAAACAAAGAACGAAAGACTTACACCATAGTGGGGTCTGAAGAAGCGGATATGGCGCATGGCAAAATCTCCAACAAGTCTCCTTTCGGCGAGGCGCTTTTCGGCAAGAAAAAAGGCGCGAATATAACATTCAAAACTCCCAGCGGAGTAGTCAATTATAAAATAATAGACGTGTCGTAAAAAATGTCCTCAATTGATGAAATTAGAGATGCAAGAATAAAAAAGCTCAAGCTCTTAAAAGAGAAGGGGTACGAAGCCTATCCGGCGGAATCAAAAAGAGAACTCTCCCTAAATGAAGCGATAGAGAATTTTGATGCACTAGAAAAGAGTAAAAAAAATAAGTGGGTTGCGGGCCGAATAATGTCTATCCGCGGGCAAGGCGCGATTATTTTCATCACTTTATATGACGGCACGGGGACTTTTCAGGGCTTGCTCAAAAAAGATGTTATTGGAGATGAAAAACTAGATTTTTTTAATGAAGTTGTTGACATTGGAGATTTCATAGAGTTAGAAGGCAGTTTTTTTACAACCAAAAGGGGAGAAAAGACGATGGAGGTAAAAAACTGGCATATGCTTTCTAAAAGCCTGCGGTCATTACCGGAGAAATGGCATGGATTACAGGATGTGGAAGAGCGATTCCGCAAAAGATATTTGGACACTTTAATGAATGAGGAGGTAAAAGAAAGATTTCTTTTGCGCTCTAAAGCTGTGAATCTGGTGCGCAAATTTTATAATGATAACGGTTATATAGAAGTTGAAACTCCGAGATTGCAGACCGTGGCCGGCGGTGCTACCGCAAAGCCCTTTATCACTCATCACAACACTCTGGATGTTAATTTTTATCTGACCATTGCCCAAGAATTATATTTAAAGATGCTTTTAGTCGGGGGCTTCACGAAAGTCTATGAGATTGGGCGAAAATTCAGGAATGAGGGCATTGATACCATGCATAATCCAGAGTTCACCATGCTTGAATCAAATGAAGTATATGCGGATGCGAAAAATCAAAGAGATTTAATTGAAAAATTGTTTAAATACCTGATAACAGAAATTTTCAAGTTGAATAAGTCAAAGAAAGTTATTATAGATGGCGTGGAACTTGATTTTGAAAATCCTTTTGAAGTTATTACTTTTTATGACTTAATTAAAAAATATACGGAAATAAAAAATCCGGCTAAGGCAAATGAAAAAGAATTATCCAAATATGCGGAAAAAATTGGCATCAAAGTTGAACCAAACGAATCAAAAGAAAACACAATGGACTCTATTTATAAAAAACTTTGTCGCTCAAAACTTATCCAGCCGACCTTTATTATAGACTATCCGGTTGCTTTCAATCCTTTTGCCAAAAGGAAAGAAAATGACCCGTCTATGATTGACCGTTTCCAGCTTGTGATTTCAGGTATTGAGTTGGTCAATGCGTTTTCTGAATTGAATAATCCAATTGAACAAAAAGAGCGCTATCTGGAACAAGATAAAAAAGGCAAAGGTGGCGAGGAGGAAATTTCTCCCACCGACTTGGCCTATCTTGAGGCGATGGAGTATGGCATGCCGCCCAATGGCGGAATTGGGATTGGCATAGACCGGCTCGTCATGTTTCTCTCCGGAGCCAGAAATATAAAAGAAGTTATTCTTTTCCCGACAATGAAGCCGAAAGAGGAATAAAGACCTAAAATAAAAAACGGGCGGTGCATGGCGCCGCCTCGTTCTGTTGGGAGAGGCCTAAGCCTCTCCCTGGATATCCTCCGGTTTCTCCGGAGGCGTAGCTGGAGCTGGTGGTTGCGGTGGTTTGTATGGCCACTGCAAATGCCCGCAGATACACCGCCCATCGGGGCGGACTTCATGCCGTCCACAACTTTGACAACGAGGCTTCGGTGAACTCATGGGTGTTTCCATGCTGATATTATACATTATATTATTATTTTTAGCTATTTGAATACAACTGAATTCCAGCAAAAAAGTTATCAACAGATATCCCTTGACAACATAATTGCTATTTGCTAGACTTAAGGCATGACTAAAGAAACAAGGTATGGGCTTACAAGTTTAAAAAGAGACTTTCCTAATGAGGAGGCGTGTTTGCAGTTTGTCTTTGACTCACAGCACACTCGCAAATGTTCCTGTGGAGGTCAGTATCACTTAATAAAAGGGCGTAAGCAGTTCCAATGCTCTAAATGTAGATTTCAAATTGCTCCATGTTCTAATACTATTTTCCATAAATCAGCTACTCCTCTTTCTCTTTGGTTTCATGCAATATGGATTTTCTCTAATGCTAAAAGCGGTATATCTGCCCTAGAAATGCAGAGACAGCTAGAAGTAACCTATAAGTGTGCGTGGCGTATTCTTTCGCTTATAAGAAAGTCATTAAAGCAAAGTGAAGAAAAACTTAAAGGAGATGTTGAGATAGATAGTGCTTATATTGGTGGTGTAAAGTCCGGTGGAAAGAATAATGAAAAACTAGGACAGGCAATCGCCGCCAAAGCTATCGTTATCGCCGCCGTTGAAAGAAATGGGCAAATGAGAGCCGAAGTAGTTAAAGTAAATAGTGCAACTATCACTAAAGATTTTATTGATAAACATATAGCAAAGGGAGAAACTCGCCTTTTGACAGACGGGAGCAGGAATTATGAAAGGGCGGTCTTTGGTATGAAAAGAGAATCAGTAGACCACAGCAAGAAAGAATATGTCCGTGGAGATGTCCATATAAACACAATAGAGACCTTTTGGTCTCATGTTAAAAGGAGTATTACAGGTACTCACAAAGCTATCTCACACCAGCATTTGCAATCTTACCTAGACGCTTTTGTTTTTCATTATAACAACCGCTACAACGACAAAGAGAGGTTTGCTTCTTTAATCGGTAGCTTATTACACGCTTAAGAGCGTTTATAAAGTCGTGGCGAGCCATTTAGTATCCTGTAGCATCAGTTATTTCAGGATGTTTTTTAAGATAATAATCTCTTAAGAGAATAGCTCCCGCGCGAAGTATCTGCGTAACGTCATTTCCATGTTCAAAAGCATATTTCTTTATGGGTTGAAAGGCAGGGTATTCCGTCAGTTCATCTAAGAGCGCACGAGCCATCTCTTGTGTATCATATTTTGTTTTCGGATTTTTCTCTTTTAATAATTTATCAGCCAAATCATCTTTAGTTGTCTCAAAAATAGTTTCAAAGCCACTATCTTTTACTAATTTCTTACCAAAGTCAGTTAAATCAAGAGGACTATTGTTCTTATAGATATTGCTGTCTATAAATTTTGTGGCGCTAGTCTTAAATTCTAGAAGTTTATCAACTTCAGTTTTACAATCTCCCATAGTTTTCCTCATGCCCGCATGCTCATCTTTTCCTATGGTAGTTTCTAAGGTATCTACTTTATTTTTATATTCTCCTATTTTCATAGAAGAAACAATAAAAGCAGTCAACGCACTAATAACAACTCCCCCTACACTAATCCAAATTTCTGGTGTCATATATCCATTATACAGAAAGAAAAAAGCAATGCAAACGATAAGAATTAGGGCTGTGTATATTTTTTTCATTTTATTTGTAAAGTGGTATAATTCGCTTATTATTAATAACTATTTATTTAAGCCATGAAATCAATATGCCCTCATTGTAAAGGTATGTTTTGGGAAGTAGAGACAGACGAACCACGCAACTCTGCATTTAAGGTTAATTTCATAAGGTGTGCGGGTTGCAAAGCCCCAATAGGGGTAAAAGATTTTTTTGATACCCACTCTAAATTAGTGGAAATGGAAAAATCGATTAAAGATCTGACTGGTCTGCTTCACCAGATAGACGAAAATGTCCGTCGTTTATCGCGAGGGTAGTAGGTAGTTCCCCATATTTCTTGAGATATTCTAAACCTTCCTTTGTGAGGGATTTTTCTATGTCTTCTTTTTTGCCTTTCTTGTTTGTGCTTTTTTCCATACTATAGATAAGTTAATTTTGATAATTACGACCTGTTTTCATTTTTTTGTCAAAATTATGTTGTCATGGGCTATACATTAAGTTATCCACAGGTGGGCTTGGCGTTATTTTTGCACCTAGTTTATAATGTGTATCAAGTGGGAAAAAGTGGGAAAAGTGTTGATAACTTTTTTAAAACAAATTTATGCTCATCGGAGAATACATACACACAATAGACGAAAAAAACAGGATGTCCCTGCCGGTAAAATTCAGGAAGGAAATGGGTAAAAAAATTATCATCACCCCCGGGCTTGGCCAGTGCTTGTTCATTTTCACAATTAAAGAATGGGGAAAGGTTTCTAAAAGACTTTCGTCTTCGGATAATGACCTTTCGTTTCTCCGGGCTGACCAGCGAAGCTTCAATAGATTTATGTTCGGTCGGGCGGCGGAAGTTGAAGTGGATTCTATCGGGAGGATTTTAATTCCGCAATTTCTCTCAGACAGAATTGGACTCAAAAATACAGCAGCAATTGTGGGAGTGGAAGACAGAGTGGAAGTTTGGACCGAGCGTGCGTGGTCGCATCAAAAAGGAATCGTGGAAAAGCAAGCGGAACAATTGGCGGAGAAGCTTGGAAACGAAAAGAGATCTTTGTAAACATAAATTTTCAGGGTACGAAATCCCCTTAAAAATTATGCTTGCAAAGATTGCAAGAAACAATATGCACAGGACAGTTCTTTTACAAGAAGTCATAGACGGTTTAAATCTAACGGGCAAGTCAACTGTGGTTGACGGCACGTTTGGTGGCGGAGGGCACAGCCTAGAGATTTGCCGGAGGTATCCCGGCCATGCCAAAGGACAGGCAGGCATAAAAATAATCGCTCTAGATCAAGACAAAAATACTTTCAAAAACGCAAAAGACAAATTTGCCGACCTCAATTGCGATATTTCTTTTATAAATGAAAATTTTAGAAATATAGACAAAGTAATAGAGGCAGAAGGTATAGAAAAAATTGACGGGATTATTTTTGATCTAGGCTTGAGCTCCGACCAATTAGAGGATTCTGGACGAGGATTTTCTTTTATGAAGGATGAGCCACTGCTCATGACTATGAAAGAAAATCCTTCTCCAGAAGATATTACGGCACTTGATGTCGTAAATACTTGGGAGGAGAAAAATTTAGCCGATATAATTTACGGCTACGGGGAAGAGCAGTTTGCAAGGAGAATAGCGCGGGGGATAGTGGGGGCGCGCAAAAGGGCGGAAATCAAAACGACTTTTGACCTGGTGAAAGTGATTGAAGAGTCGGTGCCGAATTTTTACAGAAAAGGACGTATACACTTTGCCACCAAGACTTTTCAGGCAATCCGCATAGCAGTAAACGATGAACTTGGAGCGCTAGGGGAAGGACTGGAGAAAAGTTTCAAAATGCTCCAGACGGGAGGAAGATTGGCGGTCATAAGTTTTCATAGTTTAGAAGACAGAATAGTCAAAAGATTTTACAAGAAAAAGGAAAAAGAAGGCGAAGCGAGATTAATAAATAAAAAGCCAGTAAGAGCAAGTGTTGAAGAAATTAAAAATAATCCAAGGTCTAGGAGCGCAAAGTTGCGAATTTTAGAAAAAATAAAATGACCCTTCAATAAATTCAGGGTCATGGTGAGTAAAATCGAACCATGAAACAGGCAAGTTTAAAATTTAAAATGTATGCCAGTAACGCAAATATCATCAACAATGATGTTGAGAGGCTTGCCTTGCATTTTATCCTCTGGTCTTTTGGGGCATTGGCTCTTTTTTATGTTTTACTTTTAGGCAATATGGTTTTCAATATTGTAGAGCGTCGAAGCCTTGAAATCTCCGCGCGCTCCCTTGAAGGCGAAGTTAGGAATTTAGAGCTTGCTTATTTATCTGCGTCTAATAACGTTGACCTTGTTCTTTCTCAATCTCTGGGGTTTCGGGAGGCAAAAGCGAATTTTGCCACTCGCAAATCCCTCGGCTATAGACCTACCCTCGGGCGTAGCCCTATGGGCGAGCCGGGCGAAGCATTTGGTTCCCTCGGACGTAGTCCTATGGGCGAGTCCCTTGGTAGTGTAAAAATGTTTCAAAATGACATATAGTTTTATCGGCCGATCCAGAATTGCCCTTTTTTGCTTAATTTTGTTTTCTTTAGTTTTAACAGCAAGACTTTTTTTAGTGCAAGTTGTGCGTGGCAATACTTATTCGGAATCTGCAGACCGGCAATATGTCACCTCCTTGGGCAATGTTTATGAGCGCGGGACTATTTTTTTTCAAAGTAAGGGTAAAGTTAATAAAGACGGACAGTTTATAGCGGCTGCCACTCAGACGACTGGATTCAAAATGGCGATTGACCCCAGTAAGATCATTGACGCCGAAGAAACTTATCAAAAATTGTCACAAACAATAACAGCTCTTAACCGTGACGATTTTATCGCTAAAGCCAAGAAGGCCAATGACCCCTATGAAGAAATCGCGAGTCGTCTCTCCAAAGGAGAAGCGGACGCAATTTCCTCCCAAAAAATTCCCGGAGTGCATATATTCAAAGAAAAATGGCGTTTTTATCCCGGAGGCAGTCTTGCTTCCCATGCGCTCGGCCTTGTGGGATATAAAGGAAGTGAACTCGGTGGACGCTATGGACTGGAAAGGAGTTATAATAAAGAACTTTCCAGGAATAACAACAGTCCTTATGTAAATTTTTTTGCTGAAGTTTTTTCCAACATAAACAGAACTCTGTTTACAGACGAAAGAGGAGAAGGGGATGTGGTAACCACGATTGAGCCCACGGTCCAGAGTTTCTTGGAGAAAAAGTTGACAGAAGTTCTAGAAAGATATCAGGTTGACTCTATCGGCGGAATAATCATGAATCCGGCCGACGGATCCATCTATGCGCTTGGCAGCAAGCCGGACTTCAATCCGAATGATTTTTCCCAAGTTAAAAAAGTTTCCACCTTCGGAAATCCCTTGGTGGAAAATGTGTTGGAATTCGGTTCTGTCGTCAAGCCTCTAGTCATGGCTTCTGCACTTGACGCGGGAGTTGTCACTCCGGAGACGACGTATAATGACAGAGGGTCTGTAATAGTTGAAAAGAAAGAAATATTTAATTTTGATAAAAAAGCTCGCGGTACCGTAAACATGCAGGAAGTTTTAAATCAATCTCTTAATACCGGGATGGTCTTTGTAGAGCAAAAATTAGGCAAAGAAAAATTGCGCGAATATTTACTCTCCTATGGCATCAAAGACAAAACTGGAATTGATTTGCCGAACGAAACAAATGCCTTAGTCTCTAATCTAAACAGCCCTCGGGAAATTGAATATGCCAATGCCGCTTTTGGCCAGGGCATAGCTCTTACGCCCGTCCAAATGATTCGGGCGCTGGCGTCGCTATCAAACGGAGGGAATCTAGTTGTGCCCCATGTCGTAAAAAAGGTAAACTATATTGACGGTACCTCCAAGCAAATGACCTATCCTGTCATCCGCGCTAAAATCACCAAGGAAACAGGTGAGGCGATAACCGGCATGCTGGTCAATGTAATGGATAAGGCAATAAAGGGAGGCGCGGGGAAATTGGAGCATTTTTCTGTGGCGGTAAAAACCGGTACCGCCCAAGTTGCGGATAATACAACGGGCGGATATTTTGAAGACAGGCATACCCACTCTTTCTTTGGCTATTTTCCGGCCTATGATCCGAAATTTATCGTTTTTCTTTACGCTGTTAATCCTCGCGGAGTACAGTACGCAGCTACCACCTGGTCTGACCCATTTTTAGATATCACTAAATTTTTATTAAGTTATTATGAAATTCCGCCCGACAGATGAAAAACATGAAAACCAAATGAAAAATATGTTGAAAAAAATCATAGCTTATATTTTACAGATAGAATCGCGCTTGGTAATTTGGAAATATAAGCCGAGGATTATTGCCATTACCGGAAGTGTCGGCAAGACTTCCACCAAAGACGCGGTTTACGCCGTTATCTCTGGAATATCGCATGTCCGCAAAAGCGAGAAAAGCTACAATAGTGAAATAGGATTGCCTCTTACTATTTTAGGCGTTCCGAACGGATGGAATAACCCCTTAATCTGGCTCAAAAATATTTTGAAAGGCTTATGGCTTTTTTTAATACCCCACAAATATCCCAAATGGCTGGTACTCGAGGTGGGTGTAGGTAAGATGGGAGATATAAAGAGCACCGCTTCGTGGCTCAAAACAGATGTGGTAATTATCACCGCTATCGGCGAGACTCCCGCGCATATTGAATTTTTCTCTTCCAGAGGGTATTTGATAGAAGAAAAAAGCAAACTCATAAAGACCTTGAAAAAAGACGGAATTCTAATCTTAAATGCCGACGATGAAGATGTACTTGCTATGAAAATAGACAAGCATCACATTATAACTTATGGTTTCAGGGAGGGTAGCGATATCCTGGGTTCCGGTGACAGTATTTCTTATGATGATAGTGGGATACCTAAAGGAATAATTTTCAGAGTGGACGAAGAAGGTAATAGCTTGCCGGTAACGATTGTTGGAGTATTCGGCAGAAATCATGTTTACGCGTCTCTTGGGGCTCTGGCTTTATCTTCAGGCTTGAAATTCAATATGCTCTCTGCGGTCAATGCACTTAAAAATTATGATGTTTCGCCGGGGCGCATGAGGCTACTGGCAGGGATAAATAATTCCTTGATTATTGACGATACTTATAATTCTTCTCCTTTCGCTTGCAAGAGCGCGCTTGAAACTCTAAGAGAAGTGAAAAATCAAGGACGAAGAATCGCTATTTTAGGGGATATGCTCGAGCTGGGCAAACATACAATAGAAGCGCATAATAATATAGGTTGTATTGCAAAGGAGAACTGCGATATATTAATGGTGGTCGGTCCTCGGGCGAAATCTATAAAAGAAGGCGCATTGGAAGCCGGCATGAAAATTGAGAATATTTTTGAATTTCTGGATTCGCATGAAGCGGGAAACTTTATAAAAACTTTCGTGCAAAAGGGCGACCTCGTACTTGTAAAAGGCTCACAAGGCATGCGTATGGAACGAATATCGGAGGCAATACTTTTAGACCAAGAAAATAAAAAACAATTATTAGTTAGGCAGGATGAAGAGTGGAAAAAGAAATTATGAGTATTGAATTTAAAAAAATTGATAATCTTTTAAAAAAGAAAGAAGGCGTACCCGACAAAATGGGGGAGGAGGGAATTATTAACGCAGTTTACTCCGGCCTTGATAATGAGCGGGAATTTTTTGCCAAGCAATGGTATCGGGTTAATACCGGCAAACGTATTCTTTCTAGTCCCGAATCAAGAGAATCGCCATGTTCTCCTTATTGGGTTAAGGCAAAATATTATGAATATAACGCCATGCATGATGTTTTTCCGGAAGTGGTGGTATCCATGGCTGGTGCTTTTGACCCGCGTATTACAAGAAGGAAAAATAGAACTTATCACTTTTCTTATGAAAAAGGGCGTCCCGTAACCCTAACCAGAATAGTTAAAGGAAACCCGGTAGATGTGGAAAAGAGAGATCAAGTTATTGATAAAGCTTATGATAAAATGCTCGCATACCATAGGGACACCAAGCATGGTTTACAAGCACAACCAAACGAGACCAGAATTCTTTTTGAAATAGTTGGACAAGCAGATAAAGAAATGCAGGATTTATTTGGGCGCGAGCTTCATGCTTCTTGCATTGATTCTTCACTGGCTCCTCATTATGCCATAGAGATGTTATTGAAAGAGGCTCGCAAGGTAAACCCTCAAAGCCCTATAGTAAAATTTTTAGAATTTGGTATTATTCCGATTCATCCGGAATTTAATTTTATTCCCAACGACCAGACAGAGACTGCCGAAAGACCGCATGGAGTTTTTCTGGAGCTTTCTTTAATTGACCAAGAACGTTTTATTACAGGAGTAAACAGTAGTTTGCCGGCAGATAAAGCAAAAAGTGTTATTAATAGAGTTAAAAGATTTGCTTTTTATCAGAGCCTGGACATCGCTTTTGATTCTTTAATAGTTGGCGGTTATATGGAAAGTCATTTTTTCAGAGAAAGAGTTTCCCCCGAACAGATTTATAAATATGGGCCGGAAGTTCAAAATGCGCTTTTTAATTTATTTGAGACGGTTAGAAAAAAATTTGAAAAGAAGCCGGAACAATTAAATCAAGCTCTTGATATAGTTGTAGAGCATTTGAGGTTTATTTTAAGAGATTCAAATCCATATATACTACCGCAAGCCATTCGTAGTTTTCAAAGAGAGATTAAAAAATGGTAATAGAAGCCTCGCCCGTAGGCTATGGCCGAGGGAAATATTTTAAATTTCTCCAATAATTTTTATCATAAAATTTTCAACCTTCTTCACTATTAAAAAAAGGCGGGGATATTTTTCCGAATGCTTTTCTATCCATAGGCGGACTTTCGGAAAATAAAAAGAAAGAAGCATCAGGCCGATAGCGATAAAAAGAAATCCCTGCAAGAAAGGCAGAACCGTACCCAATAGCCCCAGTATTATGAAGATAATGCCGGTAGCCAAGACAAGAAATCGTTTTGCTTTCTTTTTCATAGTAAAATTATAACACAAAAATTGGTGACCTTACCGAGAATCGCACTCGGATTCCAAGCTTGAGAAGCTTGTGTCCTGACTATTAGACGATAAGGCCCGAACAGACTCTCAGAAAAAAATATAGCATTTTTTCTAATTTTTATATAGTATAGGCTTAGATCTCAGTTCCGAGGTCAAAATTTCTGGAGGTCCACATGGACTTGCTCCGCATTGCGTGGCGTGTGGCATTGATGGTGACTTGGGTGTTCGCCATCTACGGCGTTGTTATCGCGGGCGTTATTGCTGGGCGGCTCATGGAGCTGCCTTCTTACATGCTCAATGGAGGAGAGCATGTACCTGGTATTGCGCTGGGGGTGCTGTGGCTCGCGGCCGTGGCCGGAGTATACTTCTTTGGCAGGAAGGCCTGCCGGAACTTCATGGAGCTCCTAACCATGAATTTGTAAAGCTCGGCAACGCCGAGCAGAGAGGAAAGCGATGCTGCGGACAATTTTGGCGATTACCGTGTGTGTCGCTGTCGGAGTGGCACTAGCATGGTCGATACTGGAGGCCATTGAAGAAGAAAGAAGGGTAGAAAAAAAATAAGAGTATCTGTCCGCCGGTAGGCGTCCCCTCGTGGGACCTCGCCGGCGATTCGTTTTATTCCTCCACTTTCGGTTTTTCCACTTCCAGTAACGCGAGCTCCGGCGAGCTCCCGGCTATGCGCAACACATCTTTATCTATCTTTTTTAATTCTTTATTTGAAGCGTTGTAATGGTTTGCCACCGTATTTAAGGCATTGCCCAGTTTTACATGGTAGTCAGAGTAAGCATTCAAGTGTTTTCCCAGGTCTTCCACTTTTTTGATTATTTCTTTGGCAGACTTTTCAATTTTAAAGGCCTTGAAGCCGAAGAGTATAGACTGAAGGTAGGCCATAAATGTGGTGGGGGAGACGACAATAACTTTTTTCTCGTTATATGCATAATCTATCAGATTCCTGGTGTTAACTTTTATTGCACCGACCTCATTTACAAGAAGGTCGTAATAAATCGCTTCTGCTGGTATGTACATAAAGGCGAATGGGAGAGTGCCTTCTTCGGGGCGAACGTATTTGGCGGTTTCGTCAATGCGTTTCTTCAGGTCATTTTTAAATTCCTTTTCCATCTCTTCTCTTTGCCTATCGTCTATGGCATGAACTACCCGGTCATAATTATCGAGCGAAAATTTTGCGTCTATTGGAATCATGCCTTCCTTTGTAATTATTACCGCATCCACCGTTTCTCCATTTTTGAACCCATATTGCATCTGGTATTCCCCTGGAGCCAGAGTGTTGGAAAGAATGAGTTCAAGCGAAGCTTCTCCCCAGTTACCGCGCTGTTTTTGATGTTTGAGGGTTTTCTCTAGGTCGCCAAGTTTTTCAGCAATAGTTATAAATTGCTTTGTTGCCTCGTTTGTCTTTGTTTGCTCGCGCGCCACATCTACGAGACTTCTGCTCATTTGTTCATTGATATCTTTTAAAAGTTTTTGTGACTCGGAAAATTGAGTGCGTATCGCTTCCTGCATGTCCCTGCGCGACTCGGTCATTTTGGCATCAAGCCCTCGAGCCAATTCCGACATCTGTTGTTGTAACAATGAAAAGGGGTTGTCTTTGGCATTACTCTCCTTCTTTTTATTCAAAACAAAGTAGGCGATGATGCCCCCTGTTACTACTCCTAGAATTATCCAAAGTATTTGCATATTATGATTTTAGCATTAACTTTTAAAAAATAAAACCCTTTATAAATAAATTTCAGAATTTTGTGATAAACTACTTATTATGAACGAAAGGGAACCAAGATTAGAAAGAGAAGCATTGCTGGTTAAATTAGCCAAAGAGTTAGGGCTTACGCCGGCATCTTTTTTGGTAATTAGTCCTGAGTTAAGGAAATCATCCACACTTAGTGTATTGTCCTCAATCAGCCTTACCTCTTCTGCTTCTCAAGGATTAGGAGAAAGAAAGCAGAGAATTTTAGCTGCCGCTATTGACGCAGGCGTATTGAAACCCGAAGAATATATTATTTTTGGCTAGTTCTATTTTTTTTTAAATTACTTTATTATAGACTCCAGTTTTCGTGTGTTTTGCTTACTTCTTGTTGCCAATCATCTGAATGTTCCTCAAAATTTTCTAAAACTCTAGCCAAAGCTTGTTCCGCTTCTTCAGTCCATTCTTCATGCGAAATTGTTCCTTTGTCTACAAAGCCCGCATTCTCAAGTACATCAATAAATGAATCCAAAATCGTAATGTTTTCTCTGGGATAATAAATTGCATCTACGGGACGTCCTCCTGTTCTCATATACTCTTTAAATCGCTCCACAGCTGTCCGTGCACTTTCACCTCGACTACCAAAATTATATGCTCTCAAAAATCCAATAACATCTTGTGGTTTTTCTAGTTTAGGTGTAACACTATTTTCATGATGACTATTTAAGTGGTCCAGATTCATAATTAATATTAGTATAACACACCTTTATTTCCCTAAGTAATGCTTCAGCGTATAAATCCAGTCTTCATCTATGCCGTCGCCGTTTAGTTTTTGCTCCAGTAGCCACTCTAGATACCCTCTATCTGTCTTGACCACTTCTTCAATTCTTTTGCCGTTGTGTTTGCCGAATTTGAAAGTATGAAGAAGGGATGGGTGTGAAGAAATTTCTATCATTTTTTCTATCGCTTCATCTTCATCTAAATTCTTTGTATCTATTATTTTTTTCTTTAGCCTTTTAAAAAGCTCTTCTAGCACTAATACATCTCCCAATGCGCTGTGGGCAGTAGCATCTATTTCTATCTCCAGCAGGTAACGCAAATATTGCAGATTATATCTCTCTATTTTTTCTTCAGGGTCTAGATATCTTGCAAGTCTTAATGTGCAGATAAATTTTTTAGGTTCTATATTTTCCTTCTTTATTATTATCAAATCAAAAGGCGCATTATGGGCGATCACTACGCTACCTGGGTCTTCAAAAAGTTTTTTTATTTTGGGCAAGTCGCCGGACTCTTTGAAAGAAGGCAAGGCACTCACTATTTTATTGGTAATGTGGTGCACAGCGGAGGCTTCCGGGGGAATTTTTTTCTCAGGCTTGTATAATCCGGTGAAATTTTCATTGCCCGTTTTATAAGCAATTTGGCAGAGGAAATCTTTTTCCGTATTGCCGGTAGTTTCTGTATCAAAAAAGATTAATTTATACATCCCAGTACTAAAATTTTATTTATTAATACTTATCATTATACCACGTAATCAAAAATTTAGTACGGGACAGGTTTCATTATTTATCATAATTTGATACAATATGCGTATGTTACACGAACAAATAAAAAACGGAATAAAAGAAGCGATGATGGCTAAAGACGCTTTGCGCCTGAAAGCTTTTCGCGCCATGTCCGCGGCTTTTACTAACGAACTTGTGGCCAAAAACAAAAAACCCAGTGAAATGCTTACGGACGAAGAAGCCATTGCCGTCATCGGAAAATTGAGCAAACAACGGAAAGATTCTATTGAGCAATTTAAAAAAGGGAACAGAGAGGATCTGGTAAAAGAAGAAGAAGCCGAGCTTGTAATTTTTGAGACTTACTTGCCAAAAGGGCTAGACAAGAACGAGGTGGAGAAAATAGCCAAGGCTAAAAAAGAAGAGCTTGGAATCACTGATGCTACGAAAAAAGGTATGTTGATGTCAGCTCTAATGAAGGATTTAAAAGGCAAAGCGGACGGCACTCTGGTTAAAGAAGTAGTTGATTCGTTATTTTAAAATGGGAACAGGGATGAAAAAATTAATAACCCACGACGGTTCATTTCACTCGGATGATGTTTTCGCCGCCGCCACACTTGGCCTGATGCTTGAAAAAGATGGTTTTGATTTTGAAATAATTCGTACCCGGGATGAAATAAAAATTAAGAGTGGAGATTATGTTTTTGACGTGGGGGGTGTATATGACGCCGAAAAAAACAGATTTGACCATCATCAGCCAGGCGGGGCGGGGAAGAGAGTCAGTTCTTTAGGCGAGCCGGGCATAGAGTATGCTTCTTTCGGCTTAGTTTGGAAAAAATTTGGTAAACAGCTTTGTACAGACCAAAAAGTTATTGATTTAATTGATAAAAAATTAGTTGTTCCGATTGATGCTTGGGACAATGGCGTAAATTTAGTAGAAAACAAATATACTGAAATTTCTCCATATTTTCTTCAACATATTTTCTTCGCCATGGAGCCGACGTGGAAAGAAGAAGACCGAAATATAGATGAAATGTTTTTAAAAAGTGTAGAAATTGCCAAAGGTATTTTATCCAGAGAAATAATTCAAACACAAGATTCATTACTCGCAGAAGAGCTGGTAATTTCTGTTTATCAAAATACATTAGATAAGAGAATAATTGTTTTGGATAAAAATTATCCTTGTCAGTACACTCTTAATAATTTTCCTGAACCTCTTTTTGTAATTTATCCAAGAAAAACAAATAATTATTGGGGAGCAAAAGCAGTCAGACAGGACCCTAAAACTTTCAATAATAGAAAAGATTTTCCACAATCTTGGGGAGGTGTGCGTGAAGAAGAATTACAAAAACTTTCCGGCGTAGAAGATGCCGTTTTTTGTCATAAGGGACTTTTCATGGCAGTAGCAAAATCCAAAGAAGGAGCTGTTAAACTTGCGCAAATTGCTGTAAACTCTTAAACATGGCATTTATCGATGAAATAAAAATATATGCGAAAGCCGGACGGGGCGGGGATGGGGTGGTGCGCTGGCGCCAAGAAAAATTTGTGCCTAAAGGCGGACCTGCAGGCGGCGACGGCGGACGCGGAGGCGATTTTTATGTAAAGGCGGTACGCGATGTGCACATACTTTCCAAATATAAAGCAAAGAAAAGTTTTATTGCCGGGCGTGGAGAAGACGGGGGAAATAAAAGTTTACATGGAAAAAATGGGGAGGATTTTATTTTACAATTACCCGTCGGCTCTATTGTCACTAATCTGGAGACTGACGAACAATGGCAATTAACAACAGAAGGAGAAAAAATTCTACTTCTTAAGGGCGGATATGGTGGTTTCGGCAATGAACATTTTAAAAGTTCCGTCAATACTACCCCTAAAGAATCACGCCCGGGGCAAGAAGGTGAAAAGGGAAATTTTCAAATAGAGCTGGAGCTTTTCGCCGATGTCGGACTGATAGGATTACCGAATGCGGGCAAGACATCTCTTTTAAATACTCTTACCAACGCGGAAGCACGAGTGGGAGATTATGCTTTTACTACCCTTGACCCGAATCTGGGGGACTTTTACGGCTATATCATTGCCGACATTCCGGGGCTTATTGAAGGGGCTTCGGAGGGGAAAGGACTTGGGGTTAAATTCTTGCGCCACATCAAACGTACCAAGATGCTCGCGCATTTAATATCTTTTGAAAATAAAAACATGATGAAGAGTTATAAAGAGATTAGAAAAGAGCTTACTAAATATGGCAATGGGCTGGATGAAAAGAATGAGATAGTTATTCTTACAAAAAGTGACGAGGTTCAAAATAAAAAAGAAATCGTAAAAAAAGTATCCGAATTTAAGAAATTAAAAAGAGGCAAGCAAGTTTTTGTTCTTTCCTTATTTGATGATAAAATGGTAAAGAAATTCAATGATGAGCTGGTAAAGATTTTAAAGAAGAAATAATCAAGTTTTATATGGCAAATAAATATTACCCGACTATTGGTCTTGAAATACATGCAGAGCTAAAAACAAACACCAAGATGTTTTGCGCATGCAAGAACGATCCGGATGAAGAGAAGCCCAATCTTAATATCTGCCCAGTATGCATGGCGCATCCGGGAGCATTGCCGGTTATAAATAAAAAAGCGGTAGAAAATGTAATTAAGGTTGGCCTGGCACTTGGTGGCGAGATTGCGGATTTTTCAGAATTTGACCGCAAGAATTATTTTTATCCCGATATTCCGAAAGGCTACCAGATTTCGCAATATAAATTTCCGATAGTTTCCGGTGGGCATTTGGCAGACTTTGACATTACCCGCGTACATCTGGAAGAAGATACGGCAAACAATAAGCATGATAGAGGAGATTTCTCTCTCATTGATTTCAATCGCGCCGGAGTGCCCCTGATGGAGCTCGTCACCGAGCCACATAGTTTTGATAATGCGGAAGATACCGCCAAGGGTGCCGTAAAATTTGCCAAAGAATTTCAACTTGTTCTCTGGTATTTGAATGTGTCTGAAGCCAATATGGAAAAGGGAGAGATGCGCGTGGAGGCGAACGTTTCTATCTCTACAGATCCGAAAAAGTTAGGCACTAAAGTGGAAGTAAAAAATTTAAATTCTTTCCGTAGCGCCGAGCGAGCCATTAAGTACGAAATAGACAGAATGATTGAATTGATGGAGGAAGGCAAGGGGTCGGAAATAGTGCAGGAAACACGTGGTTGGGATGAAGCAAAGCAAAAGACATTTTCACAGAGGAAAAAGGAAGGGTCTGCAGACTACAGGTATTTCCCTGACCCAGATTTGCCGAAATTAAAGCTCCACGAAGCTTTTGACTTAGAAAAAATGAAAAAAGAATTGCCGGAATTGCCGGAAGCCAAGCGTGAGAAGTATAGGAAAAGCGGAATTAAAGAAGAAGATGTTGAGGTAATTATTAATAATAAAGATTGGTCAGATTGGCTAGAAAGAGTGAAAGAAATTTTAAAAAGTGAAGAAAGACTGAAACTCGCTTTGAATTTTATCATCACTGATTTTGGAGGTTTAATAAAAAAACATGGCAAAATCAAATTACCAAACGAGAAAAGTTTTTCTGAATTAGTGATAATGTTTTCCGAAAGACAAATCTCTTCGCGAGCCGCAAAAGATATTCTTGAAATGATTGTAATGAAAGACGAATCTCCAATGAAAATCGCCACAGAGAAAAATCTACTACAAAGTAGTGACGAAGGAGCGTTAAAAGAAATAGCACAGAGAATAATTGATGCAAATCCGAAAGTAGCGGCTGACTACAAAGGTGGCAAGGAAAACGCGCTGATGTCGCTTGTAGGACAGATAATGAAAGAAACAAAGGGTTCTGCCAATCCGTCTTTGGCTAAAGATATTTTAATAAATATGTTAAAATAAAATTACCTGTCCCGTTAGAAATTCTACGGACATGTTATAATAATTTTGATTATTAATTTAAAATTTTTTAATGGGATGAAAACATTACGGGAATACATAAAAGAGTCTGAAGAAAAAGGCGTAGCCATCGGACATTTTAATTTCTCAAACATGGAGGCTTTGCATGCTGTTTATAATGCGGCCAAGAGATTAAATGTACCGATAATAGTTGGCTTAACAGAAGGAGAGGAACCTTTTTTCGGCAGGGAAGAAGGTGTTGCCGTTGTCCGTGCCATAAGAGAGCGTGATAATTATCCTATATTTTTAAATGCTGACCATCATCATAGTTTTGAAACAGTAAAAGCATGCGTAGATGCCGGATTCGATATGGTTATTATTGACGGAGCGAAGTTGAATTTTGAAGAAAACGTAAAAATTACAAAGCAATGCGTGGATTATGTAAAAAAATTTAATAAAGAAAAAAGCACGGATATTTTAGTTGAAGGTGAAATGGGTTTTATCGGCGAATCTTCAAAAATTTATGAAAAACTTTCTGAGGGAATAGATGAAGCGAATATGACAACTCCAGAAAATGCCCAAAAATTTGTCGAAGCAACTGGCATTGATTTATTTGCTCCCTATGTCGGCAATATTCACGGAATGGTAAAAGGGGGCAATCCGAAACTTCATCCAGAAAGAGTGCGCGCGATAAGGCAGGTTACTGGAATTCCTTTAGTGCTCCATGGTGGTTCTGGCGCGATGAACGAAGAGTTCATTGCCTGCATCAAAGAGGGTATTGATATTGTTCACATTAATACCGAGATTCGTATTGCTTTTAGACAGGCTTTGGAAAAATCTCTCAAAGAAAAACCTGACGAAGTTGCGCCCTATAAATATTTACCTGCGGCAGTAAATGCTGTTCAAGGGGTGGTAGAAGCAAAATTGAGGGTTTTTAATGGAATAAAATAAAATGTTCTGGATAATACCCATAATTTTCTTGATTTTATTTGAGATAGTGGCTGATATATTTGCCAAAGAATATTCATTGAAAGATCATTGGTATCTGTGGCTGGGGGCCTTGCTTGCTTATGTCATTGCCAATATGTTTTGGCTGTGGGGGATAAAAAGCGGTTCGGGATTGGCCCGGGGCGCGACAATTTTTTCCGTAGTATCGGCAATTTTAGCGGTTATTATCGGCCTTTATTTTTATCAAGAGCAGACCAATAAATTCCAAATCGCGGGCATGACATTGGGTGTGCTTTCTTTAATATTAATTTTCTGGGAATAGACTTTCATTCCAATGTTCTATAGAATGTTAGAATAAGAAATATGAAAAAATCAAATAGAGAACTAGAGAGAATAATTAAGGGGTTCGCAAATCATAGGAGGTTACAGGTGCTTGGTCTTTTAGCTGAAGAGCCAGAATTGTCAGTACAAGAAATTGCAGAAAGATTAAAATCAGAAATGAAAAATATATCTGCTCATATAAACAAAATGGCTATCTCTGGATTATTGATGAAAAGAAGTGATAGTAAATCTATACGTCATAAATTAACCAAACGTGGAAATATCATTCTAAAGTTCGTTAGAATGTTGGAATAATATGAAAGACGAAATCAAAATTTTTTTTAAGGGAGAAGTGGAGGATGACGAAGAAATACTTCTAAAATACTCTCATGATGCGAGCTTATTGGAAGTGCGACCGAAATTGGTGCTTTTTCCTATAGACTCGGCAGATGTGAAGAATTTAGTGAAATGGGTAACGGAGAATAAAGATAAATACGAAGATCCAAAGCGCAATAAAGACTTTGTTAATCTTTCTATCACCGCTAGATGCGCAGGCACCGATATGTCTGGAGGCGCGATAGGTGAATCTTTGATTTTAGATTTTACTCGTCACATGAATAAGTTAGTAAGTTGGAATCGGAATTTAAAAAATTCTTATTCTATTACTGTTCAGCCCGGGATGTTTTATCGGGATTTTGAAAAGATTACTTTAGAACGGGGTTTGATTTTACCTTGCTATACGGCCTCTAAGAGCTTAAACGCTATGGGTGGAATGTATGGCAATAATTCTGCCGGAGAAAGGACGCTAAAATATGGGCAGACTGAAAAATATATAGTGTCTGCGAAAGTTGTTTTTACTGATGGTAAAGAATATGTTATAAAGCCATTGACACAGAATGAACTGGCTCAAAAAATTACACAGAATGATTTTGAAGGAAATGTCTATAAAAATATTTTTGAACTGATAAATAAAAATAAAGAAGAAATAGTTCACGCTAAGCCTCAAGTGCATAAAAATTCTTCTGGGTATTATATATGGAATGTGATATCAGAATCGCCGGATAAAAATTCTCGCGTCTTTACCCTTCCCGGAGTACCGGGCGGGTCCTACGCCGACTCGAATTTTCATCCGGCGATTCTTTTTGATCTTAATAAGCTTCTCGTCGGTTCGCAGGGGACGCTTGGCATTGCGACCGAGATAACTTTCAAACTCGTACCAGACAATAAATATTCTAAACTGGTGGTTATTTTTATGAATGACCTGGAGCCGCTTGGTCGCTTGGTGGATGAAATTCTGACACTGAAGCCGGAGACACTGGAAGCATATGATGACAAGACGATGAAGCTCGCGGTTAAATTTTTTCCGGATTTTTTTAAAAATAAAGGTTTTATGGGGATGATTAAATTTATGTGGTCTTTTTTGCCGGAGCTGAAAATGATGCTCGGAAGTTTTTTTGGGGGCGGTTTCCCTAAATTAATCCTTTTAGCTGAATTTGCCGGGAATAGTGAGGGAGAGGTGAATGGGCAATGTTTGAAACTTGAAGCAAAAATAAGAAATTTCAATCTAAAAGTTCATATCACGGAAAATCAAACAGAGGCGAGCAAGTATTGGGACATCAGACGGGAGAGTTTCGCACTTCTGCGTAAGCACGTAAAAGGTATGCGCACTGCGCCTTTCATAGATGATATTATTGTTCGTCCAGAATTTCTGCCGAAATTTCTTCCTGAACTTAAAAGTTTATTGGCTCCTTATGAATCCCATTTAATTTCTACTTTAGCCGGACATGCCGGAGAAGGTAATTTTCACATTATTCCATTGATGGATTTTAAGCGGCGTAATACTTCTAAAATAATATTAGAGCTTGGGGAAAAGGTTTATAATCTTGTAATGAAATATCATGGCTCAATTACTGCTGAACACAACGACGGAATAATTCGCACGCCGTACTTGGAGAAAATGTACGGAAAAAAAATGATTGAAATTTTTATAGAAATTAAGAGAATTTTTGACCCTAAGAATATTTTTAACCCCGGCAAAAAAGTGGCCACCCAGTCTATGGGCGGCACAAAAGAATACATCGCTTCGCATATTGCTGTGGAGCACAAAGCTCATCACAGAGTCTAGATTTTTACTCTAATATTGACATAAAGCTTTTAAAATGTTATTTTAACAATGAATGTTCTGAAAGGGGGCGCGTATGTTGGTAAGAAATCCTGGTGAAAGGCATTTCACCAGACGGTTCGATGGGGGCA
>MFUY01000017.1:5673-14063 GCA_001787035.1 Candidatus Nomurabacteria bacterium RIFCSPLOWO2_01_FULL_41_12 | reverse complement strand
GGGCGGGTACGGATTACGACGAGCACCAACATATGGGAAACCATGGCGGGTGCTACCTACTATGTTCCTGCGGGTGAAGTCTACTCCATCGAATTCAAGGAGGAGACTGAGGCCGTCTGCTTCTTCTCGCAGGCGGCGGACGGGACGCTGCCGGCGAACGAGGCTGACCCGAACGACCCAGACGCCCCACCGTGTACGACGTGTGGTTCGATTATGGTGCGAAGCGGTTCGGGCTGGAAATGCCCGAACTGTGGCGAGACCACTGGTTGCGCCTGAAAGTAGTGAGGGGTTGGACGGGGAGAGTAGTGGAAGCTCGTCCAACCCAAATCGAAAGTCGTTAAGACTTCTTTGAAGAGCACTGGCGGCTTTTTTAATTTCCTTTTATATAAATATCAGCATACTAGTATGGTGATATTTAAAAATTTCTAGTTGCAATTTTAATTTTTTTCTATATAATGCTTGAATGTTTGTAATCAAAGCTGACAAGAGAGATATGGGTGTTAAATTGAATGTTTTAAGGAAAGCAGGGCGTATCCCGGCTGTTTTTTACGGTGCAGGCAAAGAAAATACTCCAATTTCTATTTCTAATACTGAATTTAAGAAAATTTGGCGCCAAGCAGGGGAGTCTTCTGCTGTGAAAGTTTCAACTGGAAATACTGATGTTGATGTTCTCATTCATGAAGTACAAGTAGATCCAGTGACCAGCGAGCCGATTCATGTCGATTTTCTGGCTATAGACATGAAAAAGAAAATCAAAGTTAAAGTGCCGCTTGAATTCACTGGCGTCTCCGGTGCGGTTAAGAGTGGAATAGGAAATCTGGTTAAGGTGCTTCATGAAATCGAAATTGAGGCATTACCCGCAGACTTGCCACACAATCTTGCTGTTGATATATCTCCATTAGAAACGCTGGAGAATCAGGTTTTTGTTTCCGATATAAAATTACCGTCCGGAGTCGTTGCTATTACGCATGGTGGTGATGTTGTGGCGTCTATCGTCGCTCAAGTGGAAGAAAAAGAAGAAGTCGCTCCTCCAGTTGATTTGTCGGCTATTGAAGTTGAAAAGAAAGGCAAAAAAGAGGAAGAAGGTGAAATAGCTCCTGCTAAAGTCGCTCCAGTTGAAGTTAAAAAAGACAAATAATTATGTTACAATGAAGACTATGGTGCAGAAAACCATAGTTTTTGTTTTTATTCTTCTACTTTTCCTAAATGTATCCACAAATAAGGCGGGAGCTGTTTTTGACTGCTTGACGCTGGTTACTTCTTCTAGCCAGTCTGACAAGGATTATTGCCGAAACGAATTAACTCAAATAGAAACAGAGCTTGCTAATTTAGTAAATCAGCAGAAAGAACAGCAAAAACATACAGGTACCTTAAAAGGAGACGTTGACTACCTGACTAGTCAAATTAAAGCCCTGAAAACAAAAATCAAAGCCCGGGCGCTCATCATTACTCAATTGAAAGTAGATATAAAAGAGAAAAGCAACACAATTAAGTCGCTTTCTAATAAAATAGATCGCGAACATGCATCTCTAGCTCAACTTATACGGAATACCAATGAGTCTGATGACGAAAATATAGTACATCTGATTCTTTCCGATGAAAGCATTTCAAATTTCTATAATGATCTAGAATCCTACGCTTCAATCAAGCAAGCCGTCAAAGCGTCCGCGGACCTTATTCGGGGAATAAAAACACAAACTGAAGTTGCCAAGAAAGACCTTGAAAAGAAACAAGATGCGGAGACGGACGCAAAGGTTGAACTTGAAAATGCTCAAAAAAGTGTTTCCAAGTCAGAAGTCGAAAAGAAACAGCTCTTGGCTATTTCAAAAAATAAAGAAGCGGAATATCAGAAACTGGCCACGCAGAAAAAAATTCAAGCTGATAAAATCCGCAGCGCCCTCTTTAGCCTCGCCGGTATTTCACAGAAAATTGAATTCGGTACAGCCTTAGCCTATGCTAGTGAGGTAAAAAATAAACTTGGGGTTGATCCAGCATTTCTGCTCGCTGTCCTTACCCAAGAAAGCAATCTTGGTTCAAATGTCGGTCAGTGTTATCTGACCAATACGGAGACCGGCGCCGGAGTCGGCAAGAATACCGGAACGGTATTTGCTAATGTGATGAAGCCAACGCGCGACGTGAAGCCTTTTCTTGAAATAACAAATGCTCTTGGAATAAATACATTTCAAACCGCTGTGTCCTGCCCTATTTTAGGCGTAGCAGGGTATGGTGGAGCCATGGGGCCGGCGCAATTTATTCCTTCAACCTGGAAGATTTTTGAGAAAAGACTAGAGTCCACCTTGGGTTATTTTGCTAATCCTTGGTCTCCCCGGGACGCATTTTTTGCTTCAGGCATGTATCTGGCGGACTTGGGAGCCAAGGGCAACAGCACGAGCGCGCAGCGTAAAGCAGCCTGCAGATATTATGGCTCCGGAGGATCTACTTGTTCTTATGGTAGGAGCGTGATGAGCTTAAAGTCCAAGATACAAGACGATATAGATTTGCTTTAGAAATAATTTCGTGATATTGTTTTTTGGCGATGAAAAAAGATATACACCCAAAATACAACATAGCAACCAAAGCCACCTGCGCCTGTGGAGCGGTTTTTTATGTTGGTTCAACGATATCGGAAATCAAGATAGAAATCTGCAGTCAGTGCCATCCTTTCTATACTGGTAATGAAAAAATAATGGATACTGCCGGGCGCGTAGAGAGATTCAACAAGCGTCGTGCTGCGACTGCGAAAGTTAAAAAATAAGGAAATTAAGCGTGAAGTTTCTTGTAATTTTTCATCCCTGCGCCCTTCCCGGATTACCGGGCGGGACCCTCGGGAAGTTCAAAATTACAAGAAACTTCACGCTTTTTAGGCTTTCTAAAAAGTGCGCCTGCGACGAATTTATGTTATTTTAATATTATTATGGACATAAAAGATATAGATGAATTAAAAAAAGACCATCGCACCAGCTATCTGGCGACTGAGCTAGAGAAGTTTTTGCGTGAAGAAGCGGAGGTGCGCGAAATGCTCTCGGGGGATGATACCCTGCATGAGTTGGCGGCCAAAGAGCTTAAATCTATACAGGAAGAGAAAGAAAGAATTGAAAAGCAGATACAGGATATTTTAGATAAAGATAAGGAAATTGACGAATTTCCTAATGAGATAGTACTTGAGGTACGAGCTGGCGCCGGCGGGGACGAGGCTTCGCTTTTTGCTTGGGAGCTTGCATATATGTACGGCAAATTTGCCGAACAACAAGGCTGGCAATGGAAGACAAATTACGAATCAAAAAGTGATCTAAACGGCTACAAAGAAGCCTCTTTTGAAATAAAAGGCAAAGATGTATATAAATTAATGCGTTATGAGACAGGCGTGCATCGGGTTCAGCGAATACCGGCAACCGAAAAAAACGGCCGGGTGCATACTTCTACCGCATCGGTAGCTGTGTTGCCGATCAAGAAAAAAATTTCTATTAAAATTGACCCGAGTGAGTTTGAACTGGAATACTCCCGCTCTGGCGGAAAAGGGGGGCAAAATGTAAACAAAGTGGAAACGGCCGTACGTATTATCCATAAGCCCACAGGCCTGGACGTGCGTTCTACTAATGAAAGAAGCCAACTGGCTAACCGCGAAAAAGCGATGATGATTTTAACCGCGAAGCTGGAGCAATTAGAAGAAGAAAAAGAAGCAAAAAAATATGCAGGTGTTCGCAGAGAGCAAATAGGCACCGGTGACCGCTCGGAAAAAATCCGCACTTACAATTTTCCGCAAGATCGTATCACTGACCACCGCATCAAGAAATCCTGGCACAACTTGCCCAAAATTATGGAAGGCGGCATCGAAGATATTATTACTGATATTGAGTCCGGCGCAGTGGGGGAAGAAGAGGAGGAATAATTGCTTTTTATTTTATATTTGTTATGCTTTTGCGGTAGTGTCTCGTTTAGCGAAAATGAGTTTCTACGTTTATAAATAGTTTTTTGTCCTTTTTATTAAAAAAGGAAGAAGTAAAGAAGATGGCTACAAAGCTATATGTAGGGGGACTCCCTTACAGCACCCAAGAAGGTGCTCTAAAAGAGCTCTTCGCGCAGGCTGGAAACGTCGTTTCCGCTGTGATTATTATGGACAAAATGTCTGGTCGTTCAAAAGGTTTTGGATTCGTGGAAATGTCAACACAGGATGAAGCAGGGAAGGCTATCTCTATGTTCAATGACCAGGAATTTGAAGGACGCAAGCTGACTGTCAACGAAGCTCGCCCAATGGAAGCTCGCCCACCTAGAACAGGAGGCAATGACCGAGGCGGTTACGGGGGAGGAGGCGGACGCCGAGAATACTAATTTATTTTTAGATAAAAGAGTTAACAAAAAGCCACCTTGGGTGGTTTTTTGTTTGCTTATTTGTTTTGTAACCATGTAATAGTACATAGTATCAGCATACTAGTATGATGGTATTTAGATATTTTGTTTGCTGAAATTGTATTATTTTGTTATAGTTTTTTTGTTCGCGCGTGTAGTTCAGTGGTAGAACGCTGTCCTGATAAGACAGAGGCCGTAAGTTCGATTCTTACCACGCGCACCACACCATGGAAGAAAATCCTATAAATAATCAAAAGATCGAGCTGACGCCCCTCCAAAAAATGAGAAGAGAATTTGAAGGCGCATCTTTTCTCACAGGAGGCCGTGGCTTACTTGCTTATGGGGAGTTTTTAGGGATAAATTTTTCAGAGATGAAAGGTAAGTCGGTGTTGGAAATAGGATCCGGAGCTTATGAAAAATTTAAAAAAGAAGCTACTAGGATTGGCATTAAGGTTTTTTCTTCTTCTGTTCATTTAAACGAAGCAAGACCGTCTTTTTACGGCAGAGCGCAAGAAATGCCTTTCGGAGATAATGTTTTTGATTATGAAGTTGCACTGTTTTCTGTGCCATATTACCTTGATTTGAAAGAAGAAGTAAAGATAACAGTTGCTGAAGTTATAAGAACACTTAAACCCCACGGTAGAGCCTATTTCTCTCCTGTTCTCCCTGGGAAAAAAGTAATTCTTGATGATATTTTAAAAAAGTTTTCTGACTCTATTTCTTATAATTTTTTTCCTCTACCTAAGTCTTTAACAAAACTTTTAAGAGAAAAAACTGCTTACCGCTTGGTCGTGACCAAAAAAGACAAATAAAGGCTTGACTCACCACGCGCACATTTACTTTTAGACTAGCATTTGATATAAATAAGTTATGAAAAAGATAGTTAAAAAAACAAGCGAGAAGTACGTGACTGAAAAAACTTTCAAAACTAAATTCGATAATTTTGACGCTAAATTTGAACGAAGCATGCAAGCCATTGCCAAGTCTTTTGCCGACAATGCAGAAGTTATGGCTTTAATTTTAAAAGAAATTAGAGATATTCATGAAGGCAACAAGCACTTCAGAGAAAGTATGTCTAGTTTATATGGTGATGTTTTTTCACACGATAAAAGAATTGATAATTTAGATGTTCGCGTAGAAAAGCTTGAATCAAAAGTAAAGTAGTTTTATTTTTAATTCAACCTATCCCGTACTGAGCTTTGCTCTAGTACGGGGATTCTTTATCCAAGCGCACATTGATTTTTACATAAGATAGAGATCTTTTAGAACTATTTTTTATTAATCACCTCAAACAAAATTCCTTCAGTACTAGAGTTGATTGGAACTTTATGAGCACTTACTTCTCCAAACATGGGAGGTCTATTTCTACCGCTGTCTGAACTACTTACCCTGGGAGGTGCGTTATATACAGTATGTCCGCCTAACGGAATTAGCGCCTCATTAAATGGATCTTTATCGGGAATAACTATTACTGGTCCGCTGTTGATTCGGTCGTCACGCCATTTTACTATCCCTCCTTTCATACTACCGTCTTTAAAGTAAATACGAACACGTATGTTAAACGCTGGTCCAGCTTGTGCTAATAAATTAACCAATTCCGATGCATTAATTCGTTTCGGTGTAATTGATTCAGGTCCACTCATACTCCCAATTATAGCACAAGAATATTATAAACACAAAATTGCTTATTTTTTGAAACTATCTTAGAATAAACTCACATTTATGAAAAAAAGAAAAGTAATAATTTTAGGATTTGGAGGAACGATTGCGATGGTTCCTGATAAAGATGGAGTTTTAAAACCGGCCAAGAGCGTGGAGGAAATTATTAAGATTGTTCCATCCCTCAAAGAAATGGCGGATGTTAGTTTTTATGAGCTTGAGAATCTTGATAGTACTAACATCAATCCGAGTCATTGGACTAAACTAGCATTATATATTGAGAAAATTTATGACAAAGTGGATGCGGTTATTGTCACGCATGGTACAGATACCATGGCTTACACCGCTAGTGCTATTGCTCTTGCACTCGGTCGTGGATTGAAAATCCCAATCGTTTTTACGGGGTCACAATTACCTCTTGTTGCTTATGGCACAGATGCGCAATTTAATCTTGAAAATTCAATGAAGACTGTTTTAGAAGCCTGTAATCAAGGAATAGCCGAAGTGATGATTGTTTTTAATGATCGTGTTCTACGAGCATGCCGAGCACTCAAAACCAGCGAAGCCAGTTTTTTAGCTTTTGATTCACCGGCTTTTCCTTATCTTGCCCGCATAGACGCAGTCGGTATACATTTTATTACGGAAGCATTAAAGGTAAATAAAAAGTCTATTTTTGAAGTTAAGCCAAATTTCCAGCGTGGAATTTTAGCCGTTGAGCTATCTCCCGGTCTTGAACCCGATATTCTTTTAGAAACGATAAAGTCAAAAAAGTGCCAAGGGCTTTTATTAAAATCTTTCGGAGCGGGTAATGTGCCGACGGAGGGCGAATATTCTCTTTTACCAATGATTCGTGAGGCCGTTAATAAATTAAAATTACCAGTACTGATTTCGACCAAGTTTGTAAACGGCAAGACGCATATGGGTATTTATGAAACTGGGAAAATGGCTCTAGATGCCGGAGCTATTCCAACGGGGGATCTGACAGACGTAATGGCACAGGTGAAACTGATGTGGGCTTTAGCCCAAGGTCCTAAATCCTTATCTGACTTAAAGAAAGTAATCAATACCGACTTTGTAGGTGAAATCACAGTTTAGTAATTTTGTAAGAACAATTTTACGAGAACGATTCTCGCGTTTTTATTTGACTTTTAGTCCTAAACGTGCTATACTCCTCAAGTATAGTTTTTTGTTCTTTAATAACCCTGGTTCTTGGGTGAGGCGGTAAGTATTCAAGTATTCAAACATTTTGAGTATTTACTGCTTCATCTAAGGACTCGCAGAATTTCTCTGTCGAGTCAACTACGCGAGGACACACCATGGCCACAGCGACGAAACGTACGTCACCATTCGAGTTTCTCGGCGAAATCCTCGCCGCGGCGGCCGGCGGGCACTTCACTCCCGCCAAGTATCAAACCGCGGTGGACGATCTGGTCGCCGCGGCTCTGAAGGACCCCCAGATCGAAATCGTCGTCGTACTCCGGAAGGGTGACGATGTCGCTCTCCTTGGCGGGAAGAGCGGTAGGCTCGTCACCGACAACGACGAGTTCGAGCGGATTCTCCGCCCGATCGTCAACAGGCTCTAGCGGGCGGCATGATGGTCACGGGCGAGGGTTCATTCTTACGGAATCCTCGCCCGCAGAACAAATAAAAAATCGTGAGTAGCACCATCAGAGCAAACCATATTTCTCTGGTGGTTTTCTTATTTTAGGTAATAATTTGCATCCCTAATATCTTTATATTACAATAAGATAAAGCTGTTTTGGCTTTGTTTTTGCTTGTCCCGTACGAAATTCACTAAACGGGAAATAAGGAAAAAAATTATAAGTTAAATTTCGTATGGGATGATTGAAAAAAATCAAAATTGGTGGAAACCGGGGGTAGAGATATTTAGCCAAGTTTCCGGATGGATTGTGGCGCCAATAGTGCTCGCGCTTGTGGTGGGGAAGTTTCTGGATACACGCTATGGCACAAAACCGGTAATATTTCTTTCCCTTGCCGGTATTGGATTTTTAATCACATGTTTCGGCATAGTGCGTATTGTCAGAAAATACATTAAAGATATAAAAGATTTGGCAGATAAAAAATAAAATGGAAAATATAGCACATGAAATTACATTATTTGCCGAGCCAGTTTCCCATATCGGTAATTTTACTATTACCAATGCGCTTTTGACCTCTTGGGTGGTGGTCGGCATCATTGTAATTTTGTCGCTTGTTTTGCGTTCACGACTAAAAGAAATTCCCGGCAAACTGCAAAATATTTTTGAAATTATCGTGGATGGCGCTCTATCTTTATGCGACCAGGTGACCAATAGCCGGGCGCTTTCCATTAAAATTTTCCCTATCGCTATTTCAGTTTTTTTCTTTGTTCTTATAAACAATTG
>MFUY01000017.1:0-5653 GCA_001787035.1 Candidatus Nomurabacteria bacterium RIFCSPLOWO2_01_FULL_41_12 | reverse complement strand
TTTTATTCCGTTTTTACGCGGCGGCACGGCTGACCTCAACACTACCATTGCGCTCGCGGTGATGGCTGTTTTGGGCGCAAATATTTTTGGTATTTTCTCAATCGGTCTATGGAAAACTTTCAATAAATATGTTAATCTAAAGGTGCTTGGGGGAATGTTTACAAAAGTTAGACGCGACCCATCGGTTCTAATTGTAGCCCCCATCACGTTCTTTGTTGGTTTAATAGAAATAATCAGTGAATTTGCAAAAATTGCGTCGCTTTCTTTCCGTCTTTTCGGTAATGTCTTTGCCGGAGAAGTGCTTTTAGCGTCAATGGCGGCATTAGTATCTTATATCATTCCTATTCCTTTTCTTTTTTTGGAAATACTTGTGGGAGTGATTCAGGCGCTTATATTTTCAATTTTGCTTGTTGTTTATTTCACAATTTCCGCATCCGACCATGCAGATGAACATGACAGCCACGAAGAGGACAAGCATGAAATGCAGGCTGCGCACGCTTAAAATTTATTAGTTAAAGTCGAAACATTATAAGTTAATATAAAAAATATATGGAATTAGATACTCTTGCAAAAGCAATTTCTATCGGTTTGGGCGCTTTAGGTCCCGGTCTTGGCATAGGAATGATAGGAGCGAAAGCGATGGAAGCGATTGGCCGCAACCCTGAAGCCGCCGGCAAAATATTGGTGCCGATGCTTCTTGCTTGCGCCTTCGCGGAAGCCATCGCCATCTACGCATTGGTTATTGCGTTTTCGATTTAAGTTGAAATAATGGAGTCCATCATTTCCACATTTCACATAGACTGGAAGATTATCATTGCACAGGCGGTGAATTTCGGCGTGGTTTTTGTGGTGTTATATATATATGCTCTCAAACCCCTTGGCAAACTTATGAAAGAACGGGGAGAGAAAATAGAAGCGGGTCTCAATGATGCTAAAAAATCTAACGAGTTGTTGCAAAAAGTTGCTGAAGAATATAAACAGAACACAATAAAATTAAGGCAAATAAGCATAGATGCAGAGAGGGAACTTCAAAAAGATTTGGAACAATTGAGAGCAAAAAATCTGGATAGGATAAAAAAAGATAACGATGAATGGACAAAAAAAAGAATAGAGCAAATGGAAATAGATAAAAAAGCCTTAGTCGAGTCAGCTAAAGGAGAACTTGTAACACTCGCAATGCTGGCTGCAAAAAAGATTATGGCCTCGCCCGTAGGCTCTGGACCGAGGGAAGACAAAAAATAAAAAGATAAAAAAATGGCAAAAATTTCTCCCAAAAATATAGCGAAAGCGGTGTATGATGCAACAGAAGGTAAATCTGGCCAGGATTTGGCATTTACACTAAAGCGTTCAGTCGTTATGCTTCACAAAAAGAGAATGCTTGGCAAGGCGGATGAAATTTTAAATGCTCTTCAGGATATATTTGATAAAAAAACGGGTACTGTTCGGATGAAGGTTACTACTGCCAAAGGTATTGGGTATGGAGAGAAAAACAGATTAGAACATGAAGTTAAAGAAAGATTTAAGGCGCAACATGTGAAAAGTGAATTCTTTGAAGACCAAGAGCTTTTAGGTGGGATGAGGATAGAGGTCGGGGACGAAGTGTTGGATACCACTTATAAAAACAAACTCCATCAATTAGAAAGATTTTTAATACAAGGAAAATAGAGGAATAAGAGAAATATATGCCAAACCACATTGTAGAAAATTTAAGAAAAGAAATAGAAAATTTTAAAGCAGTTTTAAAAGTTGAAAAAACAGGCAATGTGCTAGAAGTTTTTGACGGGATTGCGAAAGTTTCTGGACTTTCAGACATTAAATCATCCGAAATGGTAACTTTTCCAAATAGTGAAACAGGTGTCGCACTTAATTTAGAAGAAGATGTCGTGGGGGTAATTATCCTTGGTGACTTTTCTAAAATTAAAGAAGGCGATGTGGTCAAAGCGACTGGCAGGATTCTAGAGGTACCGGTGTCAGACAGCATTATCGGCCGGGTAGTAAATGCTATCGGAGAGCCGATAGACGGTAAAGGGGCAATAAAATCAAATAAAACTTATCCGATTGAAAAAGTTGCGCCTGGGGTCATCACTAGAGAAAGCGTAAGCGTTCCCGTCGCGACCGGCATCAAGGCGATAGACGCTATTATTCCTATTGGCCGCGGACAGCGCGAGCTTATCATTGGGGACCGCCAAACAGGGAAAACTGCGATTGCCATTGACGCTATTTTAAACCAAAAAGGACAAAATATGATTTGTGTTTATGTCTCCATCGGACAGAAAGATTCCAAGCTCCGCAAACTACAGGCAAGGCTGGAAGAAGGCGGAGCCATGGATTATACCGTTATCGTTTCTGCCGGCGCTTCCGAGTCTTCAGCACTTTCTTACATTGCGCCCTATACAGGCGTATCCATTGCGGAATATTTTATGGATCAAGGAAAAGATGTGCTGATTATTTACGACGACCTTTCCAAGCACGCTGTCGCTTACCGGGAGATTTCTCTTCTTCTGCGCCGTCCGCCGGGTCGTGAAGCGTATCCGGGAGATGTATTTTATTTGCATTCGCGTCTCCTTGAGCGCGCTTGTCGCAGAAATGCAAAATACGGAGGCGGTTCTATTACCGCATTACCAATCATTGAAACTCAAGCCGGTGATATCTCGGCTTATATTCCGACCAATGTTATTTCTATTACCGACGGGCAGATTTTCCTGGAAACAGATCTTTTTTACAAAGGTATTCGTCCGGCGGTCAATGTCGGCTCTTCTGTTTCCCGCGTGGGTTCTTCCGCGCAAATTAAAGCGATGAAAAAAGTAGCTGGAACTTTAAAACTTGATTTGGCGCAGTTTCGTGAACTTGAAGCATTCGCCCAATTCGGCTCTGATTTAGATGATTCTACGAAGCGTCAGATTGAACGCGGTAAAAGAGCGGTAGAGGTGCTAAAACAGCCCCAATATTCGCCGGTCAAGACAGAACACCAGGTGGCCGTGCTCTACGCCCTTGTTAAGGGGTTCATGGATGATGTGCCGGTGGATAAGATAAAAGAATTTGAAAGGGGGCTTATAGAATACAGTGAGCGTAATGCAAAAACTTTTTATAAAGAAGTTACTGAAAGTAAAATATGGACAGATAAGGGCGAAGAGCAGCTAAAGAAAGCGATAGGGGATTTTAAAGAATCTTTCAATAAATAATTATTTATGGCAGGTACAAAAGAAATCAAAAGAAGAATAAAAAGCATCAGGAATACCAAAAAAATCACTAAGGCGATGGAATTGGTGGCTGGGAGTAAGATGAAGCGTGCCGTGTCTTCCACTCTTGCGTCCAGGCTATATGCCGAATATTCTTGGGAATTGCTGACTTCTATTGCAGAGAATGTGGAAGAATTAAATCATCCACTTTTTTCTGAACGAGCGGAGAAAGACAAGAAAGACAATGTTTTACTTATACTTATTACTTCCAACAGAGGGCTCTGTGGCGCTTACAATGCGCAAATAATTAAAAAAGCTATTTCTTTATTAAAAAACAGAACTACTAATGTAGAAGTCATATCTGTCGGAAGAAAGGGAGACATAGCGATGCGCCGGCTTGGGTTAAAAGTCATCGCCTCCTTTACTGAATTTAGTAATGAAATTTCCTTATCCGAAATTATTCCTATTTCTAAGCTGATTATGGATGAATATACAGCTTTGCGTTATGATAAAGTAATAGTAGCTTATGCTGATTTTATTTCTGCGCTAACACAAAAGGCAAATTTGAGACAAATTATTCCAGTAAGAAAAGAAAGTTTGAGAGAATTTATAGAAAGCGTTGGAGAAAATATAGAAAATATATTAGAGCAAAAAAAAGTAAAAACAGATTATTTGTTTGAAGGAGATAAGGAAAAATTAATAAGTAGTCTGGCGGAAAAATTGACCAGGATGCAGATATATCAGATGCTCCTTGAGTCAAATGCCTCCGAGCAATCCAGCCGAATGATAGCGATGAAAAATGCCAGTGAGGCTTCGGGGGAGATGATTGATGACCTCACTTTGGTATTCAATAAAGCCCGCCAGTCAAACATTACCAGAGAAATATCGGAGATCAGTGCAGGAATGGCAAGTGTAGCATAATATTATTATAAATATAAAAAGTAACTTCCTGCGAAATAAAAATTATGAACAAAGGTACAATAAGAAAAATAATCGGTCCGGTCGTAGATGTGGATTTCGGCCAAGAGAATCAGACATTGCCGGAACTTTATAATGCGCTTGAAGTAATGAAAGATGGGAAAAAGCTTGTTTTGGAAACAGAACAGCATTTGGGTGGAGGGCTTGTGCGTTCTGTCGCGATGGATTCCACCGATGGTCTTTCCCGTGGAATGGAAGTTACCGATACCGGAGCACCCATATCTGTACCTGTGGGTAAAGCGACCCTAGGGCGAATTTTTAATGTCCTAGGTGAAGCTATTGATGATGGAAAAGCTGTTATATCAGAAAAACGTTTGCCGATACACCGCAAAGCACCCGAGTACACAGCGCAAGCGACTAAAGTTGAAATTTTGGAAACGGGTATTAAGGTTATTGATCTTATTTGTCCGGTTTTAAAAGGTGGCAAGGTGGGGCTTTTTGGCGGAGCAGGCGTGGGCAAGACAGTTGTCATTCAGGAACTTATACATAATATTGCGTCAAACCACGGAGGATATTCTGTTTTTGCCGGTGTCGGCGAGCGCACCCGCGAGGGAAACGATTTATATCACGAAATGAAAGAGTCCGGAGTCTTAGATAAAGTGGCGATGGTTTTTGGGCAAATGAATGAACCGCCGGGCGCGCGTCTGCGCGTAGCGCTCTCCGGACTGACCATGGCGGAATATTTCCGCGACATAGAAGGCAAGGATGTGCTCCTTTTCATAGACAATATTTTCCGTTTTACTCAGGCAGGCTCGGAGGTTTCCGCTCTTCTCGGTCGTATTCCATCTGCCGTAGGCTACCAGCCGACACTCGCGACAGAAATGGGAACTTTACAAGAGAGAATTACTTCCTCAGATAAAGGCTCGGTAACTTCCGTGCAAGCGGTTTACGTTCCGGCCGACGACCTGACCGACCCGGCTCCCGCGACGACTTTCGCGCACCTGGATTCTACTGTAGTCTTAAACCGTTCGCTTTCTGAAATCGGCATTTATCCGGCGGTGGACCCGCTGGACTCTTCTTCTACTATTCTTGACCCTAATATTGTGGGTCTTGAGCATTACACCGTTGCCCGTGAAGTCCAGCGTGTACTCCAGCGCTACAAAGACCTGCAGGATATTATTGCTATTTTAGGTATGGAAGAATTATCCGAGACGGACAAGGAGCTGGTGGCGCGCGCCCGCAAAATCCAAAAATTTCTTTCTCAGCCGTTTTTTGTGGCAGAAGTTTTTACCGGGACCAAGGGTCAATATGTGCCACTTGCCGAGACAATCCGTTCATTTAAAGAAATCTTAGACGGTAAACATGATGCCTTGCCGGAAGGAGATTTTTATATGAAGGGGGCTTTGTAATTTTTGAAAATTAAATAGCTTCTTTCAAAAAGCAATCTATCTGGCGGAGCTCCGCCAGCGAACTGCTCGTCGCTCAAGAAAATAATAAATGGAATACCATTTTTATTTTCTAAGCTTCTGCGCAAGGCTTTTTTCAAGAACTATTTA
>MFUY01000016.1 GCA_001787035.1 Candidatus Nomurabacteria bacterium RIFCSPLOWO2_01_FULL_41_12 | reverse complement strand
AATTAAAAAACTTGAACCGATAGACCAGTATTTAAAAGAGGTTCTTAATAAGTTGGATACTTTATCCAAATAAATTACTTTAGTTAACTAAAGTAGAGAATCTATGAATAATAAAATTGCGGTAGATATAGCATTGCTTTTGCCACCGAAAGTTGTGGATGTTTGTGTTGGAATTAATAAAGAATTAGATCAAGTCAAATATGTTTCCTTTCAGAACGGTTATCAGCCACATATAACATTGGCCATGGGTTGTATTGCCGAAAGTAACATGGCTTTACTGAGGGAAGAGTTAAGCGATCTGGCAAGAAAGACAAAGATTCTTAATCTAAACATTATTGGATTTGAAATTGGTGAATGGGACGACGATTTATTTTTGAGTTTTAATATCTCGAAAACCCCAGAATTAGTCTCTTTACATAACACCTGTATGGAACTTATGAAAAAATATGCGACTTATGAAAGCAATCCACAAATGTTTTTCGAACCTAAAAAAATGAATGATCGATCAATCAATTGGGTGAATAATTACAAAAAGCACTTTGATACTGGCCTTTATAGTCCTCATATAAGTTTAGGACCTGGTCCAACTCCCAAAAATATTAGCTTACCAATCCAATTTAGTACAGACCAGTTTGCATTATTTCAGCTAGGTAAGAATTGTACATGCAAAAACCTGTTTGCTGACTACAAGTTGAGCTAATTTTCAATTTCAGCCTTTTTTTGATATAGTTCTTTAATGAAAAAGAAGGGAAAACCCGCGCCACGGCGGGGCAAGCTCATAGTAATAGACGGCACGGATGGAAGCGGGAAAGCGACCCAGACAGAGCTCTTGATTAGGCATTTGAAACAGGACGGCCACAAGGTAAAAGTTCTTGATTTTCCGGACTATTACTCAAACTTTTTCGGCAAATTTATCGGGCATTGCCTTTCCGAGCGATATTATGATTTCGTAAAAGTGCACCCGAAGATTGTTTCCGTGCTTTACGCGGCGGACCGCTTTGAGTCAAGAGATAAAATAAAGGGTTGGCTCAAAGAAGGGAATATTATCATTGCCAACCGCTATGCCAGCGCCAACCAAATTCATCAGGGGGGGAAAATTGCGAATATAAAGAAAAGAGAAAATTTTCTCAAATGGCTGGCAGAAATGGAGTACGAAGTTTTTAAAATTCCGAAGCCGGATGCCGTATTTTACTTGAGTGTGCCCATACCTATCGTTATGAAGTTAATCCGCGCAAGAAATAAAGGCAAAAACAGGAGTTATCTGGGCAAGAAAAAAGCAAACAAACATGATGTTCACGAGAAAGATATTAAATTTTTGGAGAATTCCCGCAAGAGCGCGCTTTGGCTTGCAGGGCGAGAGAAGAATTGGGTAAAAATAAAATGCACTTCTGGTAATAAAATGGAAGAAAGAGAGAATATCCATAAAGAAGTCTACGAAAAGGTTAAAAAGATTTTAAAATAATATGAGAATTCCAATTGTAAATGAACAAGATGAAATAATAGGATATAAAGACAGAAAGGATAGAAATAAGGTTGATATTGCTCGTATTACCGGTCTTTGGTTGTGGAATGAGAAGGGGGAGGCCCTTCTTGCTCAGAGGTCTTTTAATAAAAAAATGCATCCAGGTATGTGGGGACCCGCAGTTGCTGGAACCGTAGAAGAAGGAGAGACTTATGAGTCAAACATAATTAAAGAAGCAGAAGAAGAAATTGGACTAAAAGATTTAAAACCGATATTGGGACAGAAGCTCCGTAGGTCAACTTTACATGAGTATTTTGCACAATGGTTTATTGCTACAATAGATAGTAGCTATCCTTTAGTTAAACAAGATAGCGAAGTTGAGGCAATCAAGTGGTTTAGTAAGGACGAACTTTTTAAGGCAATGGATGATAAACCAGAAGATTTTCTTCATAGTTTAAAAGAAACAGCAGTATATTATTTTAAATAAAATGAAAATCAAAGTTAAAAAACTTAGAAAAGACGCGAAATTGCCGAAGTATCATCATCCTGGGGATGTGGGGATGGATGTGTATGCGATGGAAACAATAACAATTCTTCCGATGGGGCATCATCGTTTTTGGCACGGCTTCGCGCTAGAATTTCCTGAAGGATATGCGGCGATTATTATGGACAAGAGCAGTATTTCCAAGACAGGACTGCATACGATGGGCGGAGTGTTTGATGCGGGTTTCCGCGGTGAATACAATACACATTTGGTAAATTTGTCAGACAAGCCTTATACTGTTGAAGCAGGAGATAAAGTTTCTCAACTTGTGATTATGCCTGTGGTTATTGGGGAATTAGAAGAAACTGATAAATTGAGTGAATCTGCCAGGGGCGAAGGTGGGTTTGGGAGTACTGGCAGAAAATAGCCGCGCTAAAATAGACGATTGCGCGGCATGATTTCGCAAAATCAATGCAAGACAAAATAAAAAAGTTAATCAGAAATGCGTTAGAAAACTTGAATGTGGAAGTTACAGAAATTTCCCTAGAACATCCGGGGGATTTAAAAATGGGGGATTATTCTACCAATATTGCGATGGTTTGCGCAAAAGCACTCCAAGCAAATCCAAAAGAGCTTGCCGGCAAGATTGTCGCTGAAATATTGAGATTAAATACTGATAAATACATAGAGAAGATAGAAGCCTCTGGGGGATTTATTAATTTCTTTTTGTCTCGCAAATTCTTTAGTCAAAGTATTGAAGAAATTTTAAATAAAGGCGAAAATGTCGGAGCGAATGCTGTTTTGTCCGGCAAAAAAATAATGATTGAGTATACCGACCCGAATCCTTTCAAGCCCTTGCACATTGGTCACTTGATGACCAATGCGATAGGTGAGTCTATCGCCAGAATTCTTGAACACTCCGGCGCTACCGTGTCTAGGGCAAATTATCAAGGCGATGTCGGGCTTCATGTGGCTAAAGCAGTTTATATACTATTAGAAAACTTTGAAGAATATGTTCTTAAAAACGAGTCTATAAAAGATCAAGCGTTTTTTATTGGCCAAGCTTATTCTCAAGGCGCAGAGGAGTATAAGAGCAACGAAAAGGCAAAAGAAAAAATAGAAGAAATAAATAAAAAAATTTATGACCGGAGTGATGAAGAAATAAATAAAATATATGACTGGGGCTTCAAGGTGACGATGGAAGCCTTTGAAGATATTTACAAAATGCTTGGCACAAAGTTTGATTTTTATTTTTTAGAAAGCCAGATTGCGCCGTTTGGACAGAAAATTGTTGAAGATAATTTAGGGAAAATATTCAAAGAAAGCGAAGGCGCGATTGTCTTTAAAGGAGAAGAGTACGACCGAAAATTGCATACTCGGGTTTTCATCACATCTGCCGGTTTGCCGATGTATGAAACTAAAGAGCTGGGGCTGACAGTAGAGAAATTTAACACAGAGCCAAATCTGGATCTTTCTATCGTTATTACCGCTAATGAACAAATGAACTATATGAAAGTAGTTGCCAAAGCCCTTTCTCTTATTTATCCAGAATATGCAGTAAAAATGAGGCACATTACGCACGGCATGATGCGTTTCTCGCGCAATCTATCAGGTAAAATGTCTTCTCGCACCGGTCTTATAATAACCGCCGAAGATCTTATCAGGCAGCTTAAAGAAAAGACAGGCAGTGAAGAAATAGCCGTAGGCGCTATCAAGCATATGATTCTGCGCCAAGCGATAGGGGGAGATATAATTTTTGACCTTGAAAAATCAGTTTCAACTGAAGGAGATTCAGGAGTTTATCTCCAATATGCGCATGCTCGAGCGAATTCGGTAATAGAGAAAGCGAAAAAAGAAAATATTTTGCCGGACCCGGATATTTTAATGACCGAAATTTTTGAAGTGGAAAAATTACTATATAGATTTCCGGAAATTGTGTTCCGTTCTGCAAAAGCATACCAACCGCACCATATTGCAAACTATTTAATAGAACTCGCTCGTTCTTTTAACAGCTTTTATGGCAATACGGTTATTGTCAATAAAGAAGACCCGACTTCAGCCTACAAAGTGTCCCTGACTTTCGCTTTTGCTCTCGTGATGAAAAAGGGTTTGTACCTTCTTGGCATCAAAGCACCGGAGAAGATGTAAAAATAAGGGCAATATGCTAAAATCAGTCAAATGACTGAAAAAGAGAAAAATGCTAAATCTGATGCCGCTCTTCGCGAAGAAGCGGTTTTGGAATTCTGGCAGAAAAATAAGATTTTTGAAAAATCTTTAGAAAAATCCACACCGAAAGGAGAGTTTATTTTCTATGAAGGACCACCGACGGCCAATGCTAAACCAGCTCTTCATCATCTTGAGGCGCGGGCTTTTAAAGATGTTATCCCTCGATATAAAACGATGCGAGGATACCATGTGCGTCGTAAAGCTGGCTGGGATACGCATGGACTTCCTGTTGAGCTTCAAGTAGAAAAACAACTTGGGTTTAAATCAAAAAAAGAGATTGAGGAGTATGGTATTGCCAAATTTAATCACGAATGCAAAGAAAATGTCTGGGAATATGTTGACCTTTGGAATAAATTTACCGAGCGCATCGGCTTTTGGGTAGACCAAAAAAATCCATACATTACTTATCACAATGAATATATTGAATCGGTTTGGAATATAGTAAAAAAAGTAAACGACCAAAATTTACTCTATAAAGATTACAGAGTTGTGCCTTGGTGTCCGAGATGTGGCACAGCACTTTCTAGTCATGAGCTTGCGCAAGGATATGAAGATGTGAAAGATTTGTCGGTAACTGCGAAGTTCAAGGTAAAGGGACAAGAAAATACTTATATTTTAGCTTGGACGACGACGCCGTGGACATTGCCTGGCAATGTCGCACTTGCTGTGGGGGAAGATATTATTTATGTGAAAGTGAAAGCTGGAAACGAAATATTAATTTTAGCCAAGGAGCGGATTTCAATACTGAATGAAGGTTATGAAATTCTAGGAGAAGTAAAAGGCAAAGATTTGATTGGCTTAGAATACGAACCGCTTTTCCCATATTTCGCAGACACAATATCCGAAAGTGAAAAATCAAAATTAGAAAAAGCATATAAGGTATATGGGGCGGATTTTGTTTCGACAGGGGACGGCACAGGAGTGGTGCATACAGCGGTGATGTATGGTCAGGATGACTTTGTATTGGGTACGGAAGTTGGCTTACCGAAGCATCACCTGGTAAACCTTGAAGGCAAATTTATAAAAGGGACGGGATTTTTGGAAGGACGATTTGTAAAAGAAAAAGATGTCAGTGAAGATGGCAAGCCGGGCAAGCCCACCTTGGATGTGGACATTATCAAATATTTGACGGACAAGAATTTATTCTTCAGTAAAGAAAATTACCAGCACTCATATCCGCATTGCTGGCGCTGTCAGACGGCGCTCATTTATTATGCGCGCGACTCTTGGTATATAAAGATGTCTGACCCGAAAATAAAAGAGCAGTTAATTAACGAGAACGAAAAAATAAATTGGGAACCGGAGCATATTCGGGGCGGACGCTTCGGCGAGTGGCTGAAAGACATAAAAGACTGGGCGATATCCCGCGAGCGGTATTGGGGCACGCCGCTGCCGGTCTGGGCTTGCGAGTCTTGCAAAAAAGTTGAAGTTATAGGCAGTATTTCAGACCTAAAAGCAAAAACAAAAAAATCGGGTAATAAATATTTTGTGATGCGTCATGGAGAGGCTGACAACATTGTTTTGGATATCGCGACTTCAAATGAACTTAAGCTTGATAAATATCACTTGACTGAAAGAGGAAAAGAGGAGGTGCTGGTTTCGGCCAGGGCGTTAAAAAATAAAAAAATTGACCTTACTATTTCATCTCCACTTATTCGCACCAAGGAAACAGCGGAAATTGTGGCTAAAGAAATAGGATTTTCTGCAACGGACATTGTTTATGATAAAAGACTCCGCGAGGTGAATACGGGAGATTTTCATAATAAAAGAAGTGGGGAGTACCACAATTTCTTTTCTTCAACAGAGGAAAAATTTATAAAAAATCCGCCCAATGGAGAGAATTTGACTGATTTGAAATATCGGGTAATGGAATTTCTATATGAAATTGAAAAAAAATATCAAGGAAAGAAGATTTTGCTTGTATCCCACGAATATGCTATTTGGATGATGTTTACTGCTACTCTTGGCTGGAGCAATAAGCAAAGCGCGGAGGAAAAAGATCAAAAAGGGGGGGATTTCATTAAAACAGCGGGAGTAGAAGATTTGTCATTTACGCCATTACCTCATAATGAAAACTATGAGCTTGATTTGCATCGGCCGTACATTGACGAAATTCCGCTTGTCTGCGCCCATCGAGCGGGCTCAGGGCAAGCCTGCGGGGGGAAATTACTACGCACCAAAGAAGTAATGGATGTCTGGATGGATTCGGGGGCAATGCCTTTCGCGCAAGACCACTATCCGTTTGAGAATAAAAAGTGGGTGGAAGGACTGGGCTATCCGGCGGATTATATTTGTGAAGCGATTGATCAGACTCGCGGGTGGTTTTATACACTTCATGCAGTCGGCATATTGATGGGGCGTGGCAAGGCTTATAAAAATGTCATTTGCCTGGGGCACTTGCTTGATGCGAAGGGTAAAAAAATGTCCAAGTCTCTAGGAAATGTCGTTGACCCCTGGGTTATGATAGGGAAATATGGCGTGGATACACTTCGTCTCTGGATGTACTCTGTGAACCAACCAGGCGAGTCTAAAAATTTTGATGAAAAAACTGTAGCCTTGCTTCACCAGCAAGTCTTTGGACTGCTCTATAACGTGCTCGCTTTTTATGAACTATATAGAGATAAGAATTTAGAGCGAAATAACAGACCCAAATCAGGCAATATTCTTGACCAATGGATTTTAGCCAGGCTGGATGAGCTTATAGAAATAACGACGAAAAATCTTGATAATTATAAGTTGCTTGAACCAGTGCGCGCTATGCGGGATTTTATTGGTGACCTTTCTACTTGGTATTTGCGCCGTTCCAGAGAGCGAATCAAGGAAGGGGACAAAGAGGCCCTCGGCCGTAGCCCTATGGGCGAGGCAAAACAGACTTTATATTTTGTTTTGAAAACTCTGGCAAAACTGCTCGCCCCGTTTGCTCCGTTTGCAGCGGAAGATATTTGGCTGAAATTAAGAAATAAAAATGGCCACGTTTCAATGGACAGTACGCGGCATGATTCTGCAGAATCAAGTGTGCATTTAGAGGCTTGGCCTAAACTTCCGTTTAAATTATTCTCTTTTGGTAAATCGAAAATTATAGAAGAAATGGAAATAGTGCGTAAAATTGTCTCTCTCGGGCTTGAAGCACGCCAACTGGCAAAAATTCAAGTGCGTCAGCCTCTCGCTAAAATTGAAGTCAAAGGTTATGAATTTGGTGATAAATATATAGAACTAATCAAAGATGAGCTGAATGTAAAAGAAGTTATTTATAATATGTCTATTTCGGGCGAAGTTGCCCTTGATACAAAAATTACTTCAAAACTCAAGGCGGAAGGGGAATATCGAGATTTTATGCGAGAACTTCAGGATACGAGGAAGCGTCTAGGTCTTGCTCCGGGGGATAAAATGGCTATGAGCATTGAAACAATATATAAAAAATATAAAATCATTCCCAGCCTGCAGGAGCATATGCTCCGCGTGGCGGCTGTGGCGTCCCTGATTTGTGATAATTTTAGCAAGCATTTGTCGAAAGAGGATATAATTACTGCTTGCTTGCTTCATGATATGGGGAATATTATTAAATTTAAATTAGATACCTTCCCAGATTTTTTGGGGCCAGAGGGATTAGAATATTGGGAGAACACTCAGGTAGAGTTTAAAGAAAAATATGGAGATAATGAATACTTAGCAAGTTTAAAAATTGCGCAGGAGCTTCAAATTTCAGACAGAATTTTAGAATTAATTCAATCCATTAGTTTTTTAGATGCGCCCGATAATGCTTTAGGTGAAGATTTTGCCAAAAAGATTCCTGAATACTGCGATGACCGAGTTAGTCCTTTTGGTGTAGTAAGTTTGGAACAACGATTTATGGATTTAAGAAAGCGTTATGCTCACCGTGGTAGAAGTATGTCTGAGCTTGAAACTTTTGAAAATGCTGTCAGGCAAATGGAAAAGCAGATTTTCTCTAAATGCAGAATAAAGCCGGAAGATATAAATGATGAAACGGTAGCCCCTGTAATTTCCGAGTTGAAAAATTTTATGATAAAATAAAAACACTAAAATAACTACTAGTATAATAGACACGACCGCTTCTATTATGTTAGCATATAAGCATGAGAATAATTGATAAAGAATCTAATTCAGGAAAAATAATTCGCGCTCTGGGCATGGGTGTTGGTATTGCCGTCGCTTTATCAAACAGGAGAGCAAGTTATCAAGTTACTAAAACCCTGGTCAAAGAGATATTTGGTTTGAATAAAAAACCAAAGAATATTTCTTATTATTTTTTACGACTACGAAAACAAAAGTTAATAGATTTTAAGGAAAACCACAATCTTTGCAAGATTACTCTTACTGAAAGTGGGAGAGAGGTATTCTTACGTTTTAACTATGAGGATCTAAAAATAAAAACTCCAAAAATCTGGGACAGGGATTTTCGCGTTATCGTTTTTGATGTTCCTGAAAATAAAAGGTCCGCACGCGATTCTTTAAGGGAAAAAATGAAAGAATTAGGGTGCATTAGATTCAATGATAGTGTTTGGGTATATCCGTATCCATGTCAAAAAGAAATTGATTTCATCGCAAATTACTGGGGGATAGGTAAGTATGTGCATTTTATTTTAGCGCGTGATATTACCAATAGAGATTTATTGGAGCAGGCTTTCAATTTGTAACTTTTCTTGAATGGTTTTTTAATTACTAGTATAATAGTAACGGTCGCGTTTATTGTATTAGTTATGTATTTTTTTGATTAAAATGTGATAAAATGCAAGAATGGAAAGGCCATTTATTTGCGGAGGGAATCAATATATAATTTCGCCAACGAACACTATCTGGTTGCCAGTCTCACTGGAAAATTTGTCAGAAGAAATAAAAGTGCAAGGATATACTCTGTATTTTCCCAGTCCTTTTCATGTGAGCCTTGTTTATGTTGGAAGAATAATTAAGCAATATAATATTATAATCCCAGATTTTGTTGACAAAATAATAAATGATTTCTGTGACTTTACCAGGACAAACAATATTAAATTTTTACATTATAATAATGAATATAAGTTTGTTTCCAGAGATGGTTTTAAAACCGTAGTTGTCATGTGCGAAGTGTCAAATCTTAATAAATTTTTTGATTTCATAAATAAAAAATACGGATTGAATATTAAATATCTGCCTACTCACGTTACACTTTATAACACACTAAAGGGTGAACCTGGCATTTACTTAATGGATTCAGATGACATTAAAAATTTTACAGTGCCTATTCCAAATCCGATAGGTCGTTCACTATAATGCATCATATTTATCACACAGAAGGAATAATATTAGGGAGCAGGAATTACGGCGAGGCGGGGAAGTATTATTATATTTTTACCCGCGACTTAGGGATGATTTATGCCAGAACCCAAGGCGTGCGCAAGATATCTTCCAAGCTGCGTTTTGTGTTGCAGGATTTTGCTTATCTTAAAATTGACCTTGTCCAAGGCAGGGACTTTTGGCGGGTGACGAATGCTTTAAAAACGAATAAATTGGAACAAATTACTAAACAGCCGGAAAACTTTCAAATTTTAGCGAACATCATGCGCCTGCTCCGGCGCTTGCTTGCAGGTGTTGAACCAAATGAAACCCTTTTTATTGACTTATTAAGCGGTTTATCTATTTTAGAAAAATCAAAGACGAAAGAGGATTTAAGAAATATTGAAACTGTTATTGTTTTGCGTATAATTAACAATTTAGGTTACATCGGTGGAAATGAAATGTTAAAAACTTTTATCAAGTCTCCTTTCGAAGAAAGTGTAATATTTGAGGTCTCGAAAAATAGAAGGAAAATACTCTCCGAAATCAACAAGGCTCTTAGGGAAACGCACTTGTAAATACATGCCCCGTAGGGATTTTTAAAATCTTCTTCGGGGTGATATAATTCTATCATGCCACTTGACGACAGGGATAAGCTCAACAGAATAGAAGAACTTAAAAGCAAGCTTTTCAGCAAAAATTATCAGACCAAGCTGGAACACCGAGACAGCTTTTCGCATCTGGATAGGAAAGATATACCCGATGTTTGGGGGAATGGAAAACAAGCCGATACCGGGGCTTTTTACTCCAGGGAAAAATTTTTTATGAAAACCTCTCTATTTAAGAATTTTTTTATTTTTTCACTGGCTTTTTTTGTCCTGACACTTTCTTATGCTTCTTATGTGTTTTTTGCCGGGGGCAATACCGTGTCTAACGACAATATTGATATCTCTATTCTCGGGAATAATTTCACGGCCGGCGGAGAAGAACTCTCATTTATCGTCGGGGTTACGAATAAAAACAGCTCCTCGCTTGACTTGGTTGATTTAGTTATGGAATATCCCAAGAGCTCTGCGAGCACTGGGGCGGATTTATCAACTGGGACCGAGAGGTATCGGTTGTCCTTAGGCACGATTCCTGCTGGAGCGGTGCGCAATGAAAATCTAAAAGTAGTGCTTTTCGGCGAGCAAGGATCCGTGCGCCCTATAAAAATTTCTCTGGAGTACCGGGTGGAAGGGTCAAATGCCATTTTCGTGAAAGAGAAGTCTTACGAAGTTACCATAAGCTCTACGCCGATAAACCTTTCCGTTGATGCCCCTCTTACCATAAGTCCGAACCAAGATATAATTCTCAAAGCAAAAGTAGCGTTAAACGCCACTAAGCCGGCCTCAAAAATACTACTCAAACTTGATTACCCGGTCGGGTTTGCTTTTTTGTCGTCTGTTCCGGCTCCAACTCTCGGAAACAATGTCTGGAGCTTGGGAGACTTGGCTCCGGGCGCGGAGCGCAGTATTTCTATTCTCGGCAAGATGATTGATGTATTCGACGGGGAAGAAAAAAGTTTTCACGTAGCAACTGGGGTGCAGTCTATGTCGGACAAATCTGTGATTGACGTAGTTTTTAATTCCCTATCGCACACTGTTCTTGTTAAAAAGCCTTTTATTGAAGCGAAGCTTTTTATCAACAGTGTCTCAGAGAGGGAATATGCCACCGATACAAAGACTCCGATCCGCGGCGAAATAAGATGGACGAATAATTTAGATACAAAGATAAATGATTTGGTTATTCAGGCGAAAATTTCTGGAAATGCGGTTAATCGCAAGACGATAAATGCCCCAGAGGGTTTTTATGATTCGAATCAGGACATAATTATTTGGGATAAAAATTCCCAAACTCAACTTGAGGAAGTGAGCCCGGGTGATTCGGATTCTGTGAAATTTTCCGTCTCTCCGACGACATTATTCTCTGGCTTGGCCGGAATACTTTCCGACCCTTCTATTAAAATAGACATTTCTATTTCCGGCAAGCAATTAATAGAGGGTTATGCTGCCAAAGATTTAACTAATTCTGAGTCTGGAATTGTCCGAATTATTTCTGATGTCGGTTTTGCAGTCAAGGCGCTTTATTATTCCGGACCTTTTACCAACCATGGCCTAGTGCCTCCGAAAGTCGGAGCGGAGACGACTTACACGATTGTTTGGTCCCTCTCCAATACAGCAAACAATATTTCAAAAGCTGTTGTGCGCTCCACTATTCCTTCTTGGATCCGTTTTGTAGGCCTGGTCTTGCCTGCCGACGAGGGTTTGACGCACAATCCTTCCACCAAGGAGATAGTCTGGAACATAGGCAAAATTTCAAAGGGTACTGGCATTATCTCGGCAAGCCGTAGCGTTGCTTTTCAAATCGCTTTTACTCCTTCACTTTCACAAATTGGCACCGTTCCAACCATTATCAGTGATGCAGTTTTGACTGGGCATGATGATTTTGCTAATGTGGACGTGAGGGTTAATAGGGCAATGCTTCGTTCAGCGCTTGATAATGACCCTTTATTTCCTCCCACCGGGGGCGTGGTAGTTGAGTAAGTTATAACTTCATAAAGTAAAATGCAAAAGGAAAAAAAAGAAGAAAATCTGATGGAGAAAATAGTTTCGCTCTGCAAAAGGCGCGGGTTTGTTTTCCAGGGTTCAGAAATTTATGGCGGACTAGCGGGCACTTATGACTGGGGACATTATGGCGTGGCGCTTAAAAATAATATCAAGCAGTCTTGGTGGAAAAAATTCTTGGACAATAGGCGAGACATGTACGGCATTGACGCGGCTATTTTAATGAACGCGAAAGTATGGGAGGTGACCGGCCATGTGGCAAACTTTGCAGATCTGCTTGATGGCAAGCAATTCAACACAATGCTTAAAACAGAGGTTGGGGCAAAAAAAGAAGATGTTGCTATTTCTTATTTGCGTCCTGAAACAGCTCAAGGAATGTTTGTAAATTTTAAGAATACAGTGGATGCTTTTCACCCCAAGCTTCCTTTCGGCATGGCGCAGATTGGGAAAGCTTTTAGAAATGAAATTGCCCCGAGAGATTTTCTTTTTCGTCAGCGAGAATTTGAGCAGATGGAGATAGAATATTTTATTAGAGCCGATGAATGGGAAAAATATTTTGAATACTGGAGGGGAGAGATGTTGGAATGGATGGAAGAATTCGGCCTTGATATGGGCAAAGTGCACGAGCTCGAAGTTCCCGACGCAGACCGCGCGCATTATTCCAAAAGGACGATTGATTTTGAATTCGATTATCCTTTCGGCAGAAAAGAGCTTTTTGGTCTGGCCTACAGGACAGATTTTGATTTGAAAAATCACAAACTTGAATATATAGATGAAGTCCCGACGCCCGAAGGAGTCGAGATCCCGACCGAAAGCGTCGGGAAAAAAATGACTCCGCACGTCATTGAGCCGACCTTTGGAGTAGATAGAGCGGTACTCGCATTACTTCTTTCTGTCTATACCGAAGACGAGAAAGATGGAGAAGTGCGCTCATACTTGAAATTCAAGCCCAATATTGCGCCGGTAATTTGCGCCGTGTCACCCCTTTTAAAAAACAAAATAGAGCTTGTGGAATATGCCAATAACAAGGTCTATGTCCCACTTAAAGCCGAATTTGGCAGGGTGGCCTGGGACGACAATGGCAATATCGGCAAGCGCTATCGCCGACAAGATGAAATCGGTACGCCATTTTGCATTGTGGTTGACTTTGAAACTTTGACTGATGATACAGTAACCGTGCGTGCTCGTGATACAGGAGAACAAGAGAGAGTGAAAGTTGCAGATTTAAAAAATTATATAAAAGAAAAAATTTAATACTTGTCCCGTACTAAATTTTACACACAAAATGATGACCACAATTATTAACAATTTAAAATTTTAGTACTGGGATGCAAAAAGGGATTGACCATATAGCTGTCGGAGTTTCTTATTTCTGCCACGACGGCAAAGGCAACTATTTAATGAATAAAAGAAATAAAAACTGCCGTGATGAACACGGCCGTTGGGATATTGGAGGGGGAGGCATTGATTTTGGTCTGACCGTTGAACAAACCTTACGCAAAGAATTAAAAGAGGAATATTGTGTGGAAAATATCAGTTCTGAATTTCTTGGTTATAAAGATGTTTTTCGTGAATATGAAGGACGCAAAACGCACTGGATTCAATTTTTCTTCAGGGTATTAGTAGATCCCAAAGAAGTGAAAAATGGCGAGCCGCACAAATTTGATGAAATTGGATGGTTTAGGTTGGATAAAATGCCTTTACCGTTACACTCTCAAATATTGAGCCAAGTTAATTTATATAGAGATAAACTGAAATAACTTCATGAAATTCTCAAAGAAAGTTTTAAAAAACGGACTGCGGGTGGTGACCATCCCAATGAAAGACAATCCGACGGCGACGGTGCTGGTCTTGGTGGAAGCGGGGTCTAAATATGAAACGAAAAAAATTAATGGCATTTCCCATTTTTTAGAGCATATGTGTTTCAAGGGTACCCTTAAAAGGCCGAAAGCCGTAGACATCTCTAAGGAACTCGATATCCTGGGGAGCCAATACAATGCCTTTACCGTGCAGGAATATACAGGGTATTATGCCAAGTCTGACGCAAAACACTTTGGTAAAATTTTTGACATCGTTTCTGATATTTATTTGAATTCTACTTTCCCGGAAGTGGAGATGGAGAAGGAGAAAGGCGTGATTATTGAAGAAATAAATATGTACGAAGATATGCCGCAGCGGCACGTGCAGGACTTGATGATGAAATTGCTATATGGTGACACTCCGGCTGGATGGAATATCGCTGGAGAAAAGAAAAATATTTTAAAAATGAAACGCGATAATTTCGTGAAATATAAACACGAACATTATCTGCCGGAGGCTACGGTACTCATTGTAGCAGGGGCTGTAGAAGAAAAAAAAGTTTTAAAAGAAGTGAAAAGAGTTTTCGGCCAAGTTCCGCGCGGGCATAAAACAGGCAAAGTAAAAGTAAAAGAAATGCAAAATAAGCCGGAAGCCCTAATAAAGTATAAAAAAACAGACCAGACGCATTTCGTGCTCTCCGCCCGCTCGTATGATTTCTTCAATAAAAAAAGCCCAGCTCTTTCCGTTTTGGGCGGAATCCTAGGCGGAGGGATGAGCGGGAGACTCTTCCAAAAGTTGCGCGAGGAGATGGGGGTAGGATACTATGTACGCGCTTATAATGACGCTTTTACCGACCATGGATTTTTCCAAATTTCCGCTGGAGTGGATAATAAAAGAATATATGAAGTCTTGGAAGCAGTACTCAAAGAATGCAGAAAATTAAAAAATTATATCGTGAGTGAAGAAGAATTAAATAAGGTAAAAGAGTGCTTGATAGGTAATATGAAATTATCTCTGGAAGCTACAGATGATATTGCAAATTTTTACGGTGGACAAGAGCTTTTAAAAAAAGAATTAAAAAATATAGAAGAAAAAGCAAAAGAAATAAGAGCAACTACAGCCCGCCAAATTCAAAACTTAGCGAAAGATATTTTTAAAAATAAAGGGCTCAATCTAGCCCTCATTGGGCCTTTCAAAGAGAAATCTAAATTTCTGAAAATACTAAAATTCTAAATAGGACTTGACTAGCGTGTTTTTTTGTTTTGTGATAGGGTAATTTCGGAAAGGGGGGAAGAGCTTGCTGAAGATCATGCTGATTCTTGGAGCGCTCCTTGGATCTAATCTAGCCGTAGAACACGGTCAAAAAAAGACCAAGGTCGCGAACGAGGTCCAGGCTCAGGTTCGTCTTATCGACGAGGACCTGACCTGTGGAGTCAGATTAACGCCCTCCCCTCAGGTTTTTAGGGAGGAGTCTCTTCGTCAGATGTTGAGTGACGAAGAGTGGGAGGAGTACGGCAATTTTATCCTCTCAAAAAAGTACCCCATGACGTGTGTTATGTCGCTTCTGCAGGCGGCGACGCACTCTTGGGGTGGCGGCGAGCTCCCGTTCGGGCTCGTCAAGACATACAATGAGTTCTTAGAGGGAAAGGAGGGGAAAAAAGAGAGTGAACAGGCCAATCGATAGGCCGGAGAAAGCGCCACCGCGGTTTCCCGGCTCTTTCTTTTTTAGTTGATTTTATGATATAATGCTGTTTAGGGAATTAGTCGAAATTATTAATTAAATTAAATTATAAAATTTATGCTAGGAGCAAGTACTGTGCCAGGAAATGGGGCCCCGGGTGCTGGGGGTTTTGAAGGTGATACTAAAAAGGTAGAAGGTGTTCAAGTTAATGGAGAGGCTATTAGAGTTTTAAACCCAGAAGTTGTGAAAGACTTATTAGATGGGGATGTAAAACTGAGTGATTTAAAGCAAAGGTTGGGAAGTAAAATTCCAGAAGGGTATAGATTGCCGACAACGGCAGAGATTGCAAAACTAAGACAAGAGAAGAACGAAAAATTTGGGCGATTAACAACTGCTGTAAGTTTAGGGACTGGTTTTAATATTTTAACTGAAGATGAAAAAGGAGTAGCACAACGCACTTCAGAATGGTCAGCAGGTTTTACGGAACAGAATAAAGGTTCAGCTTCAACCGAAAAACAAGAGCCGAAATTACATCCAAATGATTTAATTTTTTTAGTTAAAGGTGAATCACTTCAAAGTGCGAATAAATAACTATTTTTGATTTTGGCTTGAGATGGTGGTATTATGTTACTATGTTTAATAAGGATGGTGATACTTCCATTTCTATATCGACCGGCACGATGATCCGGGCTGTTTTGCTTGCGCTAGGCGTTTTTTTATTGTGGTTTCTGCGGGATTTGGTTCTGATAGTCTTGACTTCCATTGTCATCGCTTCGTTTGTGGAGTCCGCCGTGCCCTATTTTCACAGGATAGGAGTCAATAGAATTTTTGGAATTGTAGTTTTATATGCCGTAGCTCTCCTCGTCTTAGCCGGAATGTTTTATCTTTTTGCTCCGCTCTTGATAACTGAAATTTATAATTTTTCCAATTTTATTTCAGTTTATATTCCGGGCGTTTCATTCTTGAATTATTTCCAAAATGAAGCATTCTCCGGCGCCAAAGACATAGTCGGCTCTCTTTCAGGCGACTTTTCCATCACAACCCTGTTTTCAGTCTCCAAGGCTTTTATTTTGAATTTATCGGGGGGATTCTTTAAAACGCTTTCTGTTGCTTTCGGGGGTGTTTTCAATTTTATCTTAATTGTTCTTATTTCTTTTTACCTTTCTATTCAAGAGAAGGGAATAGAAAATTTCCTTCGGATTATTATTCCTATCAAATATGAAGAATATACAATAGATCTCTGGGAGCGCTCGCGCCGGAAAATTGCGTTATGGATGAAGGGGCAGGTGGTGTTGGGTTTTGTAGTGGCAGTCCTCACTTATTTGACGCTTTCACTCTTGGGCATAGAATACGCTCTTCTTTTGTCTATGATTGCGGGGGTTATGGAGCTTGTGCCTTATGGCATCCTCGTCGCCCTCATTCCTGCTTTTTCTTTTTCTTATCTCTCTGGAGGGCTGGCGAGCGCGCTGATGGTCTCTGGAGCTTATCTAATCATTCATCAGTTTGAAGTTTTTCTTTTCGCTCCGCTTATCATTAAAAGAATTGTAGGCCTTTCGCCTATCGTCATCATTTTATCCGCCCTGATAGGTTTTGAATTAGGCGGATTCTGGGGAGTGGTGCTCTCTATACCAGTGGCTGTCATTGTCATGGAATTTTTGAGCGATATTGAGAAAGATAAAACTTTAGCTCGAACAAAAAATGGATAAGAAGAGTTTTTACATTACGACGACGATTCCCTACGTAAATGCGGAACCTCATATTGGTTTCGCATTGGAGTTGGTGCAGTCCGATGCTATTGCGCGTTATCAGCGCCTACAAGGCCACGATGTTTTTTTCAGCACAGGTACGGATGAACACGGTCAAAAGATTTGGGAAGCAAGTGTTCAAGAGGGGAAAGATATACAAGAATATGTGGACCATTATGCGCAAAAATTTATGGAGTTGAAAGAAGCCCTGAATCTTTCTTATGATAATTTCATCAGAACCACCAGTAAAGAACATATTATAGCGGCGCAAGAATTTTGGCATCTTTGCGATAAAAAGGGAGATATTTATAAAAAGGTATACAGGGGGCTTTATTGCGTGGGGTGTGAAAAATTTATTACGGAAAAAGACTTGATGGAAGGCCGTTGCGCACTGCATCCCACAAAAGTGCCTGAAATAGTGGAAGAAGAGAATTATTTTTTCCGGCTGGGGAATTATAAAAAACAATTATTGGAATATTTATCAAGCGAAAAAGCGATTATTCCACAGTGGCGCAGGAAGGAAGCAATTGATTTCGTCAAAGACGGCATGGAAGATTTTTCAATATCCCGCGACAAAAAGCGTTTCTCTTGGGGCATACCGATACCCGGGGATGACACGCAGGTTATGTATGTCTGGTTTGACGCTCTGGTAAATTATATTTCCAGTTTGGGCTGGCCCCATAGCCGGGGAGCATATGAGAAATTTTGGGAAAATGGGGAGACCGTTCAAATTGCCGGCAAAGACATGGTCAAATTCCAGTCAGTCATGTGGCAAGGGATGCTGATGTCGGCTGGAATGGCGACGACCGATACTATCGTCTACCACGGTTTTATTACTGGCGAGGGCGGAATTAAAATGTCCAAATCTGTCGGTAATGTGATAAATCCAAATGATATTGTGCAAGAATACGGCACCGATGCGCTACGGTATTTTCTTTTGCGCGAAATTTCTCCTTTTGAAGACAGCCCGTTCACTATGGAAAGATTCAAAGAGGCTTACAATGCAAATTTGGCGAATGGATTAGGGAATTTAGCTTCGCGTATCTTAACTTTATCAGAAAAATATTTAGAAGAGTGTCCAGAGATACCGGAAAAATTAGTTCCTAAAGAATTTTATAATTTGATGGAGAGTTTTGATATTAAAAAAGCAGTAGACTTTATTTGGAGTAAAATATCTGAACTTGATAAATCTATTCAAGATAACGAACCATTTAAAGTTGTGAAAATAGATGCTGCTAAAGGAAAAGAATTAATCCGAAAAGCAGTACTTGAGCTTTACACCATCGCCCGAATGCTCAACTCGATTATGCCAGAAACTAATGTATTACTAAAAAAATTGATTAAAGAAAATAAAAAACCAGAAACCTCTTTATTCCCCAGAAAAGAATAAGTAAGACTAATATGACTCCTAAATACATAGACATACACAGCCATGTAAATTTTAAGGTCTTTGACGAGGACAGGGATGAAGTTATTACAAGAGCACTAGAGAATAATACTTGGGTGATAAATGTCGGTACGCAAGTAGATACTTCTAGGAAAGCAGTAGAGATGGCAAATCAATATAAAGAAGGCGTGTATGCGATTATTGGACTCCATCCCATACATACCGGAGCATCTTTTCATGATGAGAAAGAGCTGGGTGAAGGCGGGAAAGAATTTACTTCTCGGGGAGAAAAATTTAACAAAGAAGCATATCGGGAACTCTTAAAAGATCCCAAAGTAGTGGCAATAGGAGAATGCGGGCTTGACTATTATCGCATGGATATGGAGTCAATTGAGAAACAAAAACAAGCTTTTATCGCGCAGATAGAACTTGCCAATGAATTTAACAAACCTTTAATGCTCCATATTCGTAAAAATAAAGAAGGCGGCGCTTCAAAGGACGGTGCGCCGCATGATTTCGCTAAATCAAATGCGTATATGGATGCGTTAGAAATTTTAAAAAAACACGCGAGGGTCAAAGGGGATGTGCATTTTTTCGCCGGGACTACCGAAGAAGCGAAATCTTTTACTGATTTTGGCTTTTACATTTCTTTTACCGGAGTCATTACATTTACTAATGATTATGATGAAGTTATAAAAAATACTTCGCTTAAAATGATTATGTCCGAAACAGATGCTCCATATGTAACTCCCGCACCGTATCGTGGTAAGCGCAATGAGCCTGTTTATGTAAAAGAAGTGGTAAAAAAAATCGCCGAGATTAAAAATTTGCCAGAAGAAGAAGTGGCGCAAGCAATCATCGCAAATGCTAGGCGCGTGTTTGCTATTTAAGGAGATTTTTGATAGTATTGCAAAATGCAAGAAGTGGAAAATGAATTAAAAAATAACGGTTCAGACAAGAAAGTTTACGAGCTTGGCTATCTTTTAGTGTCGACTATTGGGCAGGAGGATGTGCCAGTAAACTATGGCAATTTGAAGGAACTCGTCTCTTCTTTCGGTGGAGAGATTATAGCGGATGAAGTGCCAAAGATGATAAATCTTGCTTACTCTATGCGAAAAGTCATATCCAATGTGCGCCACAAATTTAACACGGCGTATTTCGGCTGGACCAAGTTTTTCATGGTACCTGGCCAGGCTTTGGAGTTAAAAAAGCATCTTGATCTTGATCAGAACTTCATTCGATTTTTAATATTAAAAACAGTCAAAGAAAATACTATTGCTGCAAAAAGATTTGTTCGTAGCGAGGGTTATCGCCGAGTTCCGACGGTGAAAAGGCCCATGGAAAGCGGAGCAGTTACCCCTATAGACAAGGAAGAGATAGATAAAGAAATAGACGCATTGGTCGCTGTTTAAATCAATTACAAAATACAAATAAAATTATGTTTTTAAACAAAATAATCTTAATAGGAAATTTGACCCGGGACCCGGAACTTCGCTCATTGCCTTCAGGAGTGAAAGTCTGCTCGTTTTCTCTGGCTACTAACCGCGTCTGGAAAGACAAAAATGGCGCGCGCCAGGAATCCGCTGATTATCACAATGTCGTAGTCTTCGGACGCCAAGCGGAAACAGTTGCGCAATATATGAAGAAGGGGTCTTCAATATTAGTGGAAGGCAGGATGCAGACGCGGAGCTGGGATGATAAGACCACGGGGGAGAAAAAATATCGCACGGAAGTCATAGCGGATCGCACGCAATTCGGTCCCAAGGGAGGTCAGAGTGGAGGTGGGGGAGCTGGCGCCGCAAGCACCAGCGCCAAGGCGCCAGCATCGGAAGGAGGAGATGTTGATACAATAGAATATCCGGAAGAAGATATTAACCCTGAAGACATACCGTTTTAATAAGACTAGGTGTTGGACACCCGTTGCGGGTGTCCAACACCTGAAATTTATGAAGCAAGACTACTTTTCAGCTAATAATATAAAATATATAGACTATAAGGATGTTGATATTCTAAGGAAATTTTTGAATCCTAATGGTAAAATCATGAGCCACAAGCGTACTGGCGTGACTGCCAAAAATCAACGTGCGCTCGCTTCTGCCATCAAACACGCGAGATTTTTAGGCTTGCTTCCTTTTGTGGTTAAATAAAAAACATCTATGCCAGGAGATAATGTAATGCCGTTTCCACAAAGAGGCCCGGAGAAACTATCCCCGACTTTGCAAAAAATTCAGGATATGAAACTGAACTACACTGACGCGGAGTATCATGCCCACGTGGGGCAACAATCCAAAACGCTAGGCTATGACCCTATCGTCACTACAAAACTAGCAGAGGACAGTGTTCTAGGGGCACTTAAGACCTTAGTTAAAGTGTTTTTTCAGCCCAAGGGTTCCAATAAGCTAATCGGTCCGGAGTTTGTTGAAATGATTAGAATTGTTGGAAATTCTCTCTCAAGAGACGAAGCAATACAAAGTAGCGAAAACACAGAACTATTCAGAGAAGCCTTGGCGGAAATTAAGGTAAGGGCCCGAAAATTTGATTTTAATATATAATCTTAAACTCTCTCCACGTATTCTCCATTTTCAGTATTTACGCTGATGGTGTCGCCCTCTTTGATGAACATCGGAGCGTTGATAAATGCGCCGTTTTCTAGAACGATAACTTTTATACCTCCTTTTGAGGTATCTCCGCGGACGGCTGGAGGAGCTTCTTTTACTTTAAACTCCATTTTAATCGGTAGAGTTACTTTTATTATTTTCTCTTCATCGTCATTTTCCCAGATGAGAGCCGTAGCATTTCCATTTTGTTTTAGAAATTTTGCTGTGTCCCCAATGAGCGTATTATCCAATTTAAATCTTTTGGCTTTATCTTCGGGATCACAGAACCAATACTCGCCCTTATTGTGATATAAAAAAGTAATGTCACGCTTTATAATATCTGCTTCATCGGCAGATTCAGAGACATGAAAGGTGGCGGCGATAGTCTTGCCGGAAATCAGGCTTTTAAGCTTGACCTGATTTTGCGGCTTCCTTTGCTGGGTGCGGGCGACATGAGATTCTACCACTTCACATGGCTCATCATTATAAATTATTATTTTTTTCTCGCGAATTTCGTTATATTGCAATTGGGACATTGGCCCATACTAGCAAATTTATACCTCTTCGGCAAATTTTTTACGGATTTCTTTCAGGATTTGGTCAGAGATTTTTTTATTTTCCTTTAGGAACTTGCGGGTGGCATCGTAGCCTACACCCAACTTTAGCTTCTCTTCCTTTTTTGATTCAGCGGAATCATGCCGCGCACCGTCCTTTAAAGCGTGGCCAGGCGTATAGAAATATGAATTCCCGGTTTTTTCTATGATTTTAAATTTTTCTCCGAGCGCCATGATTTCCCCCTCTCTAGAGATGCCTTCATTATAAATAATGTCAAATTCCGTTTGCTTGAATGGCGCTGAAACTTTGTTTTTCACTACTTTGACGCGTGTGCGGCTACCCACAACTTCTTCTCCTTTTTTGATTTGGGCGATTTTGCGTATGTCCAAGCGCACTGAAGTGTAGAACTTGAGAGCTTTTCCTCCCGGAGTGGTTTCTGGATTACCGAACATCACTCCGATTTGCATGCGGATTTGGTTGATGAAAATAACTACGGTTTTTGAGCGGGCGACTATGGCCGTTAGCTTGCGGAGTGCTTGGCTCATCAGGCGGGCTTGCTTGCCGACATGATACGCACCCATATCGCCTTCAATTTCGTCCTTTGGAGTAAGCGCTGCCACCGAGTCTATAACTATCACATCAATTTTCCCTGTTCGCACTAGGCTCTCTACGATCTCTAAAGCCTGTTCTCCATTATCCGGCTGGGAGATAAGCAGATTATTTATATTGACTCCGAGCTTTTTAGTATATTCCGGATCCATTGCGTGTTCGGCGTCAATGTACGCGCATACGCCTCCCAGCTTTTGTGCTTCTCCGACGATATGGAGCGATAATGTCGTTTTTCCGGAGGATTCAGGTCCGAATATTTCAATGATTCTACCGCGCGGTATTCCGCCGACGCCGAGCGCCATGTCGAGCCCGATGGAACCGGTCGGTACCACATTGACGTCTACTTTCGGCGAGTCGCCAAATTTCATGATTGACCCCTCGCCGAACTTTGTTTGGATTGCTTTTAAAGTGTCTTCCAATACAGCTATTCCCACAGTCTTGTCTTCTTTTTTTTCTTTTTTCTTTAACATTTTTTATTACTTCGCAGAAAATGCTTTTTATCAGGTCCTCGGTTCTCCGGGTCCCTATCCCGGCCAGACCATTCTAAAAAGTATTTTCTGCTTCGTACATTAGCTTATAATTTTTCTCATCAATGTATCCGAATTTATCTTTAGCTGTGATATTGATTATATTATATCCTGGCAAGAGCGCAATTGTCTCGTCAAAATTACCTTTCTCATCTATTGAAATTTCCCGTCCGTTTAAAGTCAAGTTGGTCGCGTTTTTTGCCTTACCTGTCACATCAAGAACGCTATTTGTAACTGTTGTTCCATCCATTATATTTACATTTTTTATTTTCACTCCAAAAATCAAGTCATGGGATCGGAAGAAAGCGTAAACAATAATCAAAAGAAAAAAGACAAGAAATCCACCTATTTGTAATATTTTTTTCGCATTGTTATTCATTAAATTACATTTCCCCCATTTTCAGTCCGCTCAATTTTTTCCTTCGGCCCAGAGCCTATAGGCGAGGCCAAGACTTCTCTCGGCTTTGCGCCGTCTCCCGGGCCTATCACTCCGCGCTCTTCTAAGCGATCCATCAGCCGTGCCGCGCGCGCGTATCCTAATTTTAATTTTCTTTGCAGATAAGAAGTTGATGCTTTGCCTGCTTCTACTACACAAGCTCTCGCTTCTTCATACATTTCATCATCATCTTCATTCTCATCGTCGAGTGTACTTTCAAAGATGCTTTTGTCAGCTGACATGGAACCTGCGGAGAATGCTATTTCTTCAGATATTTCGTCTTTATAATTATCGGCTAAATATTTTACCACTTTTTTCACCTCTGCTTCTGAAATAAATGCGCTCTGCAGGCGCTCTGGCTCCGCCTCGCCGGAAGAGTAGAGCATATCACCGGCGCCGAGCAATTTTTCTGCTCCGCCTGCGTCCAATATCGTGCGCGAGTCTACTTGCGAAGATACTTTCAAGGCGACGCGAGCTGGGATGTTGGCTTTGATTAAGCCGGTGATGACATTTACTTCCGGACGCTGGGTGGACAAGATTAAATGTATACCCACGGCTCTAGACATTTGAGCCAGGCGGACGATGGCCGCCTCAAGTTCTCTCGGATAAGAGCTCATTATGTCTGCCAGTTCATCTATAATAATGATGATGTACGGCAGGCGGTCGGTGCTGGCTTCTTCCACGCCTTCCAAATTTTTTTTCTTTTGGCCCGAATTCCATATATTGTTATGGTAGGATTCTACGTCTCGCACGGATTCTGCTTCTAGAATGTCATAACGGCGGTCCATTTCTTTCGCCGCCCACTTCAGAGCCAGAATTGTTTTCTTAGCATCAGTGATGACAGGCGTGAGCAGATGCGGAATATTATTATAGAGAGTTAGCTCTACGCGCTTGGGGTCTATCATTATAAATTTTAAATCGTCGGGTCCGTTTCTGTAGAGGAGGGAAGTTATCATAGAGTGGATAGCGACTGATTTTCCGCTCCCAGTCGTACCGGCGACGAGGCAATGCGGCATTTTGGCAAGGTTGCCGAAGACCGATTTGCCTCCGATGCTGCGTCCTAGAGCTATAGTGAGTGGCTTTGTAGAATTTTGGAATTTGTTGTCGGCAAGCAAAGTAGCTAGGCCGACGAGCGATTTTGTTCTATTTGGAATTTCAATACCGACTAGGGATTTTCCGGGTATTGGTGCTTCTATTCTGATCGGGTGTGCTGCCAGCGCGAGCGCTAGATCGTTTGTAAGTCCGATGATGCGCGAGAGCTTCATTCCTTCGGCAGGTTTCAAAGCATAGCGGGTGACAGTCGGACCTATTGTCACCTCATCCATTTCCACTTCTATGCCGAAATTTTGGAGCGTGCGCTTTATTATATTTGCATTGGCTTTGATGTCGCCCGTATTTGGCTTGCCTTGGTCCTCTTCCAAGAGTGATAATGGCGGGGGTTGATAAGTAGAAAGATTTACTCTTCTTTTTTTTATCGGCATCTCTTCTTCGTCTTCTTCCTTATTTATACCGAGCGCTTTTTTGATTTTTTTTCCGACGCTCTCTTTTTCATCTTCTTCTTTTCCGACGTCCTCCGCTGGAGGAGTCGGGATTCCGACTTCTTCCTCCATTGCTGGAGCTACTTTTTTCTTCGTCAGGAAGTCTCGGAGCTTTACGAAAAATGGTCCGACGTCCAGTTTTGCGTCAAAGATTACAAGTATGGAAATTATTAGAATTCCCCCGAGGAAAATAATGCTGGCATACGGGTCAAAAAGAGATACAAGAGGTGTTGATAAAATTTCCCCCAAGAGTCCGCCCGAGTGCGAGCCCGAAGCGATGTCTATCATTCCTAAACCGGAAAGAAGGAACATCGCCGCGCTTCCCATGCTTCTCCACCCGATGTCCGGAGCTTCAGATTTTACAAATGAAGATCCAAGCAGGAGAAGCAGAGCTGGTAGGAGAATGTAGCCGATACCCAAAAGATAATAAAGTTTTTCGTAAATAAATTCACCCGCGACTCCCGTCATGCTAAAAGCGGACATTAAAAAAAATAATGCCAAAACAAAAAAAACTACTGCCATTATTCCGTGTTTTGTCTGGCTCTTTAGCCCTACTGAAGTTTCTTTTTTATTTTTCACGACATTTACATCTTAACATAAAAAAATTAACTCGTCGCAGGCGCACTTTTTGAGAGGCCTTTCGCAGGCCGACGGGCCGAGAAGTTCGCTGGCATAGTAGTGCTAGATAGATTGCCTATTAAAAAGTTGTGCCAAGAAAGAGTTTTGTGAATTTGCTTTTTATTTTGTCTCATAGTATAACGGACAAATGTTAGCTAATAGGACAGATAATAAAAATCTAAAAGACTCCACAAATGACCTTGATATAATCATCAAGGACATGCCCGTGTTTATTTCCTACACTAAGACAAATAAGCTTATTACTGCGCTTTATATGGTAACGGACATAATGGCTCAAGATGAACCGCTTAAAAATAAATTAAGGACATTGGGCACAGAAATCATATCAGACATGCATACCATACCGCCAAACGCTCTGGTAAAGATATATCAAATCATGTCCTTTTTAGACATTGCGAGAGCACTAGATATTATCTCTGAAATGAATACCAGTATCCTCCGAAAAGAATTTTTAGAATTGGATCAATCTATAAAAGAGTCTAATAATAGAGCTGGAATTGGAATTACAAAACCCCAAACAAATAGCCAAATAAATTTATCAGAATTTTTTAGAGACGAAATATCTCTACCAAAAGTTTCCTCTAACAGACAACATATCGGTGTCCAGAAGGGAAGTACTTTACTAAAGGCTATAAAGGACATGTCCAATAGAGTGCCTGCCCCGTATGAAGCCGAAGGCTTTCGTTCGGGGTCCGATAAAAAACCTCATATTGAATTTGAAATCCTTAAAAAACAAAGAAGAGAAGAAATAATATCTATAATCAAAACCAGTGTTAACGGTGCAACTATAACAGACATCAAAAGTAAGGCTACCGGTTCCCTTGTCTCTTGCGGAGAAAAAACTCTCCAAAGAGAATTGGTATCTATGGTTAAAGACAATGTCCTTGACAAAACAGGAGAAAAGCGCTGGAGCAGATATAAACTGGTCAACCTGGCAGGTTGACCAGTTTGGGGTTAAAACCCGACTTGCCCCCTTGACTTGCGGGTGTTTGACTTGCGGGTGTTGGACACCCGCAAGGGATCCGCAAGGGAGGGGGTTGTACTTGCATTTTGGTAAAAAGTATGTAAATATAGGGTTCTGGGTAAATCCCTTGTTTTGGGAGCCTGCTTGCCTTTGGCGAGTTATCCACATAATATATTGCTCTATTCTGGAGCTATATATTATAATGTGATTGT
>MFUY01000015.1:37130-37438 GCA_001787035.1 Candidatus Nomurabacteria bacterium RIFCSPLOWO2_01_FULL_41_12 | reverse complement strand
AGCGAAAAATCTTTCTTGCGATAAAGATAATTCATTATTTTTTATTTCTGCCTTAATAACCGGATAGCCCGGTTTGCCGGTCCAGTTCCGCATCATTTTGGCGACCGGCTTTTTTGAGACCTTTTCAAAGGCTTGCCAGAGGTGCACTGTCTCGGTATTTTTATAACTATGCTTTTTCAGATAGTAACGCAGGCCGTCTCTGAAGTTTTTCTCCCCGATATAGTCCGCCAGCATCCGGATGATGGAAGCGCCTTTGGAATAAGACACTTCGTCAAAAATTTCGCCAATCTCGTCCGGATGGTGCACGG
>MFUY01000015.1:30003-37055 GCA_001787035.1 Candidatus Nomurabacteria bacterium RIFCSPLOWO2_01_FULL_41_12 | reverse complement strand
TTGAGTCCAAATATCCCATTTCGGGAAAAGTTTATCCACTGCCAAGTATTCTATGTATGAAGCAAAGCCCTCATTGAGCCATAAATGCGTCCACCACTCCATCGTTACCAAGTTCCCAAACCATTGATGCGCAAGTTCGTGGGCTATCACCAGCGCCACCCATTGCTTGTTTGAGGCGGAAGAATGTTCTTCATCCACCAAGAGTGCGCTCTCGCGGTAAGTGATGGCGCCCCAGTTCTCCATCGCGCCGGAGGAGAAATCCGGAATAGCTATCATGTCCAGAGTGTTTAGTGGATATGCAATGTCAAAATACTTTTCATAAAATTCCAATGTTTTCACCGCGCAGTCCAGGGCGAACTTGGCCTGATGTTTTTTGCCCGGAGTGGTGTAAACCCGCACGATGACTCCGCGTTTGGATTTCCTTTCTATATATTCAAAATCACCAATAATGAAAGCGAGCAGATAGGTGGACATAATGGGCGTGGGGGAGAACTTTACTACTTCAAAACCGCCTTCATGTTCGCTGACGGAGACAGGCAGAGTGTTGGAAATGACGGTTTTGCCTTTCGGTATAATGAGCGAAACATTGAAGATTGCTTTTTGCGCCGGCTCGTCAAAGCAGGGGAAAGCGCGGCGCGCGTCGGTGGCTTCAAATTGAGTGGTCGCCATATGATACTCCTTGCCCGAGATAGCGTATTTGCTGCGGTAGAACCCCCGCATTTTATTATTTAAGATACCTTTGAATACGATAGTCAGTTTATGTTTTCCAGCAGGAATAAATTTAGGTCTCGCCCGTAGGCCTATGGCCGAGGGAAACGAAAAGCTCGCTGTTTCGTTTCCCTCATTATAAGAAATCTTTGCAAACACATCTCCTATTTTTACTGTCTCTATTTCAAGTTCTTTAGAGTGCAAGGTGACTATTCTAATCTTTTGCAAAACATTAAGATGTATTGTTTCAATACCCTCAAAAGTAAAGTTTTCCAGGTCCGGGTGGAGCCGGATGTCGTATTTGAGCGGAATGATGTTTTTCGAAAGGCGGACATTTCTATTTTTCATAAAGAAATGTTAGCATATAAGCATGGAAACCCAAAATCATCAGAGTTATACAATAAAAACGGGTAGTTTTGAGGGTCCATTCGGGCTGCTTTTAAACTTGGTGGAGAAAAGGAAGCTTTTCATAAATGATTTGTCTCTAGCGGAAGTGACGGAAGATTATTTGAAATATCTGAATAGTTTAGAAAAAATGCCTCCCGAAGAAGCGTCCAGTTTTTTGGTCGTGGCTTCCACGCTTCTTTTAATCAAGTCCAAATCGCTTTTGCCGAATTTAGACCTGACCGACGAAGAAAAAGGTGACATAGAGAGCTTAGAAGAGCGTCTCCGGCTCTATGAACTCTTTACCAAACTATCTCTCAATCTCAAAAAAGATTTTGGCAGGAAAATAATTTTTGCCCCGCTGGAGCGGAAGAATAATGTCTTGGTGTTTTTGCCGGATGAGCAAATTACAAAAGAATCAATGATGACTTTTGCCCGGAGCGCACTTGGTGCGATGCCGAAAAAAGTATTTTTACCTGAAGTGGAAGTACGAAAAGTCATTAGCATTGAAGAGATGCTGGACAAATTAGTTGATCGAATAAAAAATACTCTCAAGATGAGCTTTAGGGAATTTGCAGGATACGGAAAAGGTGGCAAAGAAGAGAAGGTAGTTATGATTGTTGGTTTTCTTGCTATGCTGGAGCTCGTGCGGCAGGGGATAATTCATGCTACGCAAAACGAGAATGAGGAAGATATTTTAATAGAAAAAAGGGAGATAGAAAATGAATAATTTAGAATCAAAAATAGAAGCAATACTTTTCTTTAAAGGTGAACCAATTTCTTTAAAAAAGATAAGTGAAATTTTATCCTCCTCCGCTAAAGCTTCGGACGGACAAGGAAAGTTTGGGCAAGTAGAAATAGATGAAGCAATTAAGAAACTAAAGAATAATTTGCAGGGTAGGGGAATAGTGATGCTTGAAAATGATGGGGAAATAACGCTCGGCACGGCACCGGAGCACTCTAGCTTGATTGAGCATCTGCAAAAAGAAGAATTAAACAAGGAGCTCTCCAAAGCGAGCCTGGAGACACTGTCTATCGTTCTCTATAAAAACGGAGTAAGCCGGGCGGAGATTGACTATATCCGAGGAGTGAACTCCAGCTTTACTTTGCGCGCTTTGTCTGTGCGCGGACTAGTAGAAAGAACAGTTGATACCAAAGACAACAGGCGCTATATTTACAAGCCCAGTTTTGAACTTTTATCCTTTATGGGTGTGAAAAATGCGGAGGAATTGCCGGACTATGGTGAAGTGAATAATTCAATAAGTATCGCCGCTAAAAATTTAGAAGAAGAAAGTCAAGAATATTAAAACTATTCTATTCTGGTATTCTCAAGAATACCAGAATGTTAAATCATGAAAAGTGAAATTAAAAATTGTCAGAACCCCATACTAGAGCAAAGCTCAGTACGGGGCAGGTTGTAAAAAAGTTATGGAGTATAAATCACAAAATGTAGTGTGTCAAAATTGTCGGGAGAAATTCTTGATTGAGCCGGAGGATTTTAATTTTTATGAGAGAATAAAAGTTCCACCGCCGACCTGGTGTATGGAGTGCAGGCAAATGCGCAGGATGAGCTTTCGTAATGAGCGCATTCTTTATAAAAGAAAATGCGACAAAACAAGCAAAGACATAATTTCTGTTTATTCGTCGGATTCACCGCATAAAGTCTTTGACCACTCATTTTGGTATAGTAACCAATTTGACCCCATGGAGTACGGTCAAGATTATGATTTTAATAGACCTTTCTTTGAACAAATGAGAGAATTTATGCTCAAAATTCCTTGGCCGTCGCTCCGGATTGAAAATTCAGAAAATTGTGATTATAACAATGATATTGGCCGTTCAAAAGATTGCTACCTCTGTGCCAGGACCCATCAATCCACAAATGCCCTTTATGGTTATCGGATTAATAAATCCAGGGATTGCGTTGATTGCATGCAAGTATTTGAGGGCTCGGAGTTTTTATATGAATGTATTGAGTGTATAGCTTGCAGTCATTCCAGTTTTTTATCATTTTGTGAAAATTGCTCCAGTTCAAGCATGCTTCTTAATTGTAAAAATTGTCTTGATTGTTTTATGTGTACCAATTTACGCAATAAGCAATACTGTTTTAAAAATCAACAGCTTTCTAAGGAAGAATACAAAAAACAAATAGAGAATTTTAACTCCGGCTCTTTTTCCGAAAAAGAAAAAGCCCTCATAGAATTTCAAGAACTTTGCATAAAAAATATCAATAAAAATTTGAACATTATGAATTCTCCTAATTGCAGTGGAGACAATATTGTTGGTTCTAAGAATGCCTTTCTGTGTTTTGTTATAAAAGATTGTGAAAATGTAAGATATATCTGGGATATTATGAGGCATAAAGATTCTATGGACTCTTATAGCGGGGGAGACGGTGAACTTTTTTATGAGTGCACTAGTAGCGGTAAGAGTTACAATCTTAAGTCTTGTCTCCGCGTAGTGCATTCTAGTGATGTTCAATATTCTTTCATGTTAAGAAAATGCCAAAATGTTTTTGCCTGTATCGGCTTAGAAAATAAAGAATTTTGTATTTTCAATAAACAATATGGAGAAGCAGAATATAAATCTCTGGTGGCTAAGATTATTGACCAAATGAAAAAGGCTGGGGAATATGGGGAATTCCTTCCAATGGAATTGTCAATGTTTGCTTACAATGAAACAATAGCGCAAGAATATTTTCCTATGACTAAAGAAGAAGCTTTGAGTAAAGGGTTAAGGTGGCAAGATCCAGATACTAAAAATTATAATATCACTCTTAAGCCGGAAGAATTACCTGAGGACATAAAAGGCGTGGAAGAGAATATTTTACAGCAATCTATTGGTTGTGCCCATGCGGGGGATTGCAAGCATGGCTGCACTAAGGCATTTAGAATCATACTGAGAGAACTTGAGTTTTATAAAAGAATGAATCTACCACTACCGAGACTTTGTCCGAATTGTCGTTATTATGGAAGATTAAATCAGTTAAATCCGTCTAAACTCTGGCCGAGACTATGCCAATGTGCTGGCATGGAATCAGAAAATGGCGTTTATAAAAATCTAGCCAAGCACCATCTGCACAATGACGCGCACTGCCCTAACGAATTTGAGACTTCTTATGCGCCAGATCGGCCGGAGATAGTGTATTGCGAAAAGTGTTATCAACAGGAGGTGTATTAAATACAGTCCGGATTAATGCTTAATATATAGTCATTGATTAAATTAAGAAAGGGAACATATTCGTCTCCCAAGAATCCTTTTATGTCTTCATCTTTTATTAAATTTTTATATTCTTCCATAAAAACTCTCGCAAGCGGCAAGTAGGACCAATGCCACTTCTCTTCATTGTAGCCGGTCGGCCTAATACTACCTCTTAGGTCATAGGTCTGGCAAAAACTGAATCGATAAGCATTTTGCGCAAGCCATTCATACTCTTTCTCTCCCAATTTCCCTTCAAAATATGAAGGATTCGCATTGTTTATGTCTATTTCGGTGCCCCAGTGGTGCCTAGAAGTTCCCGGTGCAGCGCTATATTCTAAAATTTTCTTAAACCTTTCTAATCCATCTCGAAAATTTTCTGATAAATTTTGTCCGTCCACGACCGTAACCCCAGCCCACTTGTTGTTCCATAGATTTTTTTGGTAGTCAAAATTTCTCGTAGCCGAAGCGATATTTAGGGCGACTCCATCTCTCATGGCCTCTAGTCTCATCTCTATAAAAGCGCGAAAAGTTTCTACCCTCAAATACATCTCATTTTGAGCCACGGTGAACTTGAGGGGTATTTTGACGAAATCTTTATGCAGGGCAGGTTCAAATTTTCCCAGCAGATACGCTCTCTTCTCCGCAATTAGCATCTTTTTTTGCGTCTCAAGCAATATTTGTTTTCTCAAATCTTTTTCTTTATCTTGCGGGGCTTGGACAATAGAAGCGCTGGCCACCAAAAGAAAGAGAATAATTATGAAAATTGATTTTAATAAATTTTTATTCATACCGTAAAATGCTATAATACAATTCATGAAAGCGCAAGTTAAAACTTGCCAAAATTGTAAAAAAGACTTTACCATTGAGCCGGATGATTTTGGATTTTATGAGAAAATCAAAGTCCCACCACCGACCTTTTGTCCGGAGTGCCGGAGGCAGAGGCGCTGGGCATGGCGAAATAACATGTCCTTATACAACAGAAAATGCGATTTATGCGAGAAGTCAGTAATTTCAATTTATTCGGAAGATTCCGGGCTCACTATTTATTGCAATAAATGCTGGTGGAGCGACAAATGGGACCCAAAAAGTTACGCGATGGATTATGATTTTTCGCGCCCTTTCTTTTTACAATTTAGAGAACTGCTCGGAAGTGTGCCGCATATGGCCGTCGTCAATGACGACGGTATCGCTAGCGTCAACTGTGAATATACGCACGACTGGTGGTTTTCAAAAGATTGCTATATGTGTTTTTCCGGCTGGAATGTGCAAAGCGTCATGTATAGTTTTTTTATCTTACAGGGGAGAGACATAGTGGATTGCAACATTATTCGTTCTAAAAGTGAAAATTTGTATGAGTGTTTTTTGACTAGCCAGTGTTACAACTTAAAGTATTCCCAAGTTAGTAAAGCTTGCATAGATTCACAGTTCTTATTTGACTGCACAGACTGCCATAATTGTTTTATGTGTGCGAATCTTCGCGGAAAAAAATATTTTTTTAAAAATAAACAATACTCAAAAGAGGAATACGAAAAAATCGTTGAGAATTATAAACTTGATACATTTAGCGGAGTTGAAAAAGCCCAAAAAGAGTATGATGAATTTATTTTAAATTATCCGCGCCGGTTCCTGTTAATGTTTCGCACCCTGAATTCTCTGGGAGAAATTGTTTCTGATTCTAAAAACGTTAAATATTGCTTTGTCGCTAAAGGTTCCGAAAATTGTAGGTATTCTGATTTTATAGGCGATGCCAAGAATCCCGATAAAGATTGCTATGATATGACACTTTCCGGCGGGGTTTCTGAAAGCTATGAAGGAGTGGTTGGAGACCATTCCCAACTTAATTTATTCGCTCTCTTTTCGGTTAAAAGTCAGGATCTTAAATACACCCAGCATTGTCATAATTGTAAGCATTGTTTCGGCTGTGTGGGGCTTCGTAATGCAAATTATTGTATTTTTAACAAACAATACACTAAAGAAGAATATGGAAAAATAGTCCCGAAAATCATAGAACAGATGAACAATATGCCCCATAAAGATAAAATTGGAAATATCTATAAATATGGGGAATTTTATCCAATAGAACTTTCACCTTTTGGCTATAATGAAACCTATGCGCCAGAATTAGAGCCACTCTCAAAAAAAGAAGCAGAAGATAGGGGATATAACTGGCAGGAAAACATACAAAGAACTACGGGTAAAGAAACATTAATGCCGCCAAATATTCCGGATTCTATAAACGACGCTGAAGACAGTATTCTTGAAGAAGTTTTGAAATGTACTTTATGCGAAAGAAATTATAAAATTATCCCAAATGAACTCATTTTCTACCGCAAAATGAAAATTCCTATTCCAAGAAAGTGTTTTTATTGCCGTTATCAAGCCCGCTTAGCAAGGGGAAGGCCATTGAAACTCTGCCATCGGACTTGCATGTGTAAACAAAGTAATCATTTTCACGAAGCAGGGAAATGCGAAGTGGAATTTGAAACCAGCTATGCTCCCGACCGACCGGAGATAGTGTATTGCGAACGTTGTTATCAACAAGAAGTGTATTGATAGTTACTTTATCCAACTAAAGTACTTTAATCAACTAAAGTGGAACATAAAATAGAAAAAAGAATATGTCAAAACTGCCAAAAAGACTTTACCATAGAGCCGGATGATTTTGGATTTTATGAAAAAATCAAAGTTCCTCCTCCGACTTTTTGCCCGGAGTGCAGGTATATTCGCCGGCTTTTAGATAGAAATGAATATAATTTTTA